>JBNKCX010000053.1:0-38951 GCA_050287965.1 Sedimenticolaceae bacterium | reverse complement strand
CTGTCCATCGGGGCAGGGATGCCCCGTATGGACAGCCCCGCTGGAGACGAGAAGCGCAGGGTACCCGCAGGGCGGCACACCCGGTTGCCCTTTTCTTTCGCCTATTTCTTTTGGGCAAGCAAAAGAAATAGGCTCGCAGCCGAGCGAACAAAGTTAAGTAAAGAACTTAAGAGCACTATAGGCTGCGAAAATAATTACCGGACCAGAAATTCCACCGCAGACGGGCTGCTCCACTGACTACCGCATCCAAACAATGCCGTATCAAAGAAGCTGACGACTAGCCTAAAAAAGATTTCTCGCTTCGCTCGAAATGACAGAGCAGCATTCGCTGCCTGGAAGGCGCTGCTACCACTTCTAACTTCCAACTTCTAACTTCAACGACTCAATCCCCTTTCAAACGACGCGGATGCTCAGCCTCCAGGTAAGCCTCTTCCACCTCTGAAAGCTCAACCTTTTCAAACCCGGTAATCATGGTCCTGATATAGGCGAACACGGTCTTGCCGGTGGTGGTCATATAGACGTGAATTATAACAAAGGCCGCCATCAGGAACGCCGCCGCGGTGTGCAGAAAAACCAGGATCTGAAAATAGAACCCGGCATTCGGAATCCCGTTCCACAGATCATAAAAGAGATAGACGATGCCGGTGGCGGCCAGGGCCGGCCCGATGAGTATCATGAAGGTAAGATAGGCCAGCGCCTGCAGCGGATTCTGCTTATGCCGCAGGGTTTTTATGTGCGGGTGGTTCGCCCCGGAGAGAATACCCCAGGCGTAATACTTGATCACCGCCAGCATGCCGCCGCGTTTGGGTAGGAATTGCCGCCAATTGCCGGTAGTGAAATTCCAGAAGGTGGTGAACAGCCAGAGTACGATGAGCAGTATGGCCGCCGTGGTATGTACCTCCACCGCGGTCTGAAAATCCAGAAAGTGATGGATGCCATGCAACCCGAAACCGGTAAAGGCCAGGGTGAAGATCAACACCGCCTGGGACCAGTGCCAGAAACGCTCGTAGAGAGTGTAGATCTTGACCGACTGTTTACGTCTGTTCTCATTCGCCATTGTTTTAGCACTCATCGCCCGACCCCTTACCCAACTTTGCTTTTCTGTACATCACTATCCGCAGAATGGTGTGTAACACCACGATGGTGAGGGCGCCGAGAACCAGCAGATAACCCAAACGATCCAGCCACGGGAAGTTATCCCGACCCGGCATGTAAAAACCATCCAGATCCTTCAGTCTCCCTTCCTTGGCATGGCACTCACCGCATGCCAATGCCTCCTTCTTCGGCGCGACCATATGGGTGATCGGCCAGTAGCTGTAGGTCTCCACGAATCCATACTCACCGCTGTAAGGCAGACCGAACTCCTGCATGCCCCGGGTGATAGCCTTCTGGAAATCGTAGTTGCCCCAATAGGCCGAGTCGTCATCCCCCCACAGATGCATATAGACCAGGGTGTTGTTGCCCTTGTCGTAGGGCTGGAAGGTCACCATGCGTTTAAACGGCCAGATGCGTGAATCCGGATCATCGGGGGCGCCGCTGAAACCGTTGATCTCCACCGGTTTGCCGGGATCGATCCGGGTGTCCACGGTGGTGTAGCTCATCCGGCCGTCGAACCAGGCGTAATAGGGCTGAAGATTCTCTCCGTATTTGAATTCACCCTTGATGGATTTGTAGGTCTTGCGATGCTCGCCGTTACCCTGGGTATAACCCTTCAGATAAAAGCCTTCCCCGTTATTGGTGCGTCCCGCCTCCCGCCAGTCCCAGAGGGTCTTGGTGGCCACTCCGCCGCGGGCGAATTCGGGAATATGGCAGGTTTCACACGCCACCCGGTCGGTATGACCGTTGAGCTTGATCCCTTTGATCCCGTCCATCTCATGGGGAGAGTTACCGTGACAGGACTCACAGGTGGCCACCTGGCGGTGCTGTCCCGGTTTGCCGATACCCACGGGATCGACGGCCATGACCTTGTAGCGGCTGCCGGAGATGATGTGGTTCTTGGTCACGTGACACTCGGTACAGGGGAAGTCGAGCCCGTCCGTGGCCATATGTATATCCAGGGACTCGGGCGGATCGATCAGCGCGGTGGAGAGATCCCCGTGCTTTACGTTATCGCCCCCGCCGCCGTTGAAATGGCAACTGCCGCAGTTGGCGCGGGTCGGCATGCCGATATTCTGCGCCACCACGGCCAGATCAATGGGCTTCTTATCTTCGAACATGACCGAACAGGCCTCGTTCCCCCGGGTCGGGGGCAGACGATAATAGGTTCCGGTGCGGTCATGACAGACCAGGCAGTCAATATTCTCCTGGTTGGAATAGTCGAAATTGTGGTCCTCGTGGCCGTAGCTCGGATGGCACATGGCGCACATACCTTCATTGCCACGGGCATTGGTGCAGAAGTTATTGATCAGGGTCTTCTTGCCCAGGGTCTGGCCGGTATCCGGGTTCTTATATTCCCATTTCCAGTGCAGAGAGTGCATGAACTGTTCACCCGCCTTGTTGTGACAGGAAAGACAAGCCTTGGTCACCTCGCGGCCACTGGTGAACGGACCCTGGAGTTCCTCGTACTTGGTGTGATCGGCGGTGGATTCCTCATCCTCGGCCCGCAGCATGTTTATCTCCGCCTCGCTGCGCTCCTCGCCGGTATACTCCGCCACCCCGATACCGCCGCCGTCCCGCTGCGCCTGCGCGGCAGCGGGCCCGTGACCGGGCGACTCCGCCGCCATGGCGGCAAAGCCGGGAACCAGCATCAACAGAATGAAGAAACGTGCAATACGACAGCCGTGCATACCGATACCTATACATCCGCTCAGAAACAGAGCGGCTCATTTTCCCCAACCAAGGATCGGACAAAAATGATATTTGTCATTTCCCACCGGCGGAATTTACGGCTTTTTCCTTTACCATCCTCGCGGTAAGGAAATTCCGGAGATAAGGAGGGATGCGGTTTCGGCTGTTTCAGGATGAAATCCTTCTCAATACACCGTACTATCCCCTGCATATCCGCTCACCGCAGAAGGCTGACTTATGAAAAAACCGCTGATCGCCCTCGCCGTCTTATTGGGTGTCGTCATCTTCACCTACGGGTCGCTCGCCGCACTGGTCAACCAGGGAGTCGGGTTGTCGATGGCGATCACGATATTCTTTCTGGTGCTGGTCGGCGGCGCGGGACTGGTATACCTCATGAAGGATCCACCGGAGAACCGGGTGGATGCCGACCCGGACGAGAACAGTGAGAAGGGTGATTCCCGCGACTGACGAACGGATTACCCCCGGGACCCCCCTGGCCCGGCGGCGGTAGCGCTACAGACGTATATGTCCCGGCCCCGTTAAACAGGATCCCGCGGGGCGCGGGCGATTAATCGGAATCGGGAAACCGGGCGGTTGCCTCAAGCTCTTCCCAACGTTCGTAGGCGGACTCGAGATCCTTCTGC
Source organism: Sedimenticolaceae bacterium (assembly GCA_050287965.1). GTDB lineage: Bacteria > Pseudomonadota > Gammaproteobacteria > Chromatiales > Chromatiaceae > CBFDBF01. The sequence goes on along the minus strand of JBNKCX010000053.1, from coordinate 35,520 downwards.
ACCTCCGATAAATGTCTCTTCTGTTCGGCGATGCCTTCCCCATCCTGCTGATAAAATGCGGGATCCGCCATGCGGGTCTGGATCTCAGTCAGCTTTTCTTCCAGGGATTCGATCAACCCGGGAAGGGTCTCCAACTCCCGTTGCTCCCGATACCCAAGCTTTTTCGGTTTGCTTTTCGGTCGTTGGCGCTCGGTCTTCCCTGACACCCCGGCCGAAGATTTTGCCGTTTCCGGCATCTTTCTCTGGCGCAACCAATCGTCGTATCCGCCGACATATTCCGCAACCCTTCCCTCTCCCTCGAATACCAGGGTGCTGGTTACCACATTGTTCAGAAACGCGCGGTCGTGGCTTACCAGCAACAGGGTTCCCTGGTATTCCAGCAGCAGTTCCTCCAACAGCTCCAGGGTCTCCATATCCAGGTCGTTGGTCGGCTCGTCCATGACCAGGATGTTGAAGGGACGGGTAAAAAGCCTGGCCAGAAGCAGCCGGTTGCGTTCACCCCCGGAGAGTGAAGAGACGGGTTGACCGGCACGGTCCGGTGTAAACAGAAAATCCTGGAGATAACTGATGACGTGTTTCTGCTTGCCGTTTATATCGACCTTATCACTTCCCCCGGCCACGTTGTCGCGCACCGAACGGTTATCATCCAGACTGCCCCGCAACTGGTCGAAATAGGCGATCTCCAGCCGTGAACCAAGACGAACGGAACCCTTATCGGGCTTCAGTTCACCCAGCAGGACATTGAGCAGGGTGGTCTTGCCGCAACCGTTAGGGCCTATGATCCCAACCCGATCACCGCGCAGAATGGTAGTGGAGAAATCGCGAATAACCGGTTTCCCTTCCCATGCATAACTGACTCCCTCCACTTCCACTACCAGTTTGCCGGAGCGTTCCGCCTCCTGCAGCGCCATCCGTGCCGTACCGACGGTGTGTCGGCGCTGTTGCCGTTCCTCCCGCATCTTCTTCAACGCCCGTACCCGACCCTCATTGCGGGTGCGGCGGGCTTTTATCCCCTGGCGTATCCACGTCTCCTCCTTGTCCAGCTTCTTGTCAAAGCGTTCCAGCTCCTTTGCTTCGGCGTTGAGCATCTCCTCCTTGCGACGCAGGAAATTGTCATAATCCCCCGGCCAGTCGCTGAGACGCCCACGGTCCAGCTCGACAATGCGCGTAGCAAGACGCCGCAGAAAGGTTCGGTCATGGGTAACAAACAGCAGGGTACCGCCGTATGCGAGGAGAAATTCTTCCAGCCAATCGATGGACTCGATATCGAGATGGTTGGTGGGCTCATCCAGAAGCAGAAGATCCGGCTCCAGCACCAGGGCCCGTGCCAGCAGTACGCGTCGTTTCAGACCGCCGGAAAGACCGGCGAAACTCACATCAGGGTCCAGGGAGAGACGGGATATGATGGTTTCCACCCGCTGCTCCACCTGCCAACCGTCCACGGCTTCCAGCTCGTGCTGCACTCGGGCCAATTGCTCCAGTGTTTTCCGATCCCCGCTTCCCGCCAGCCGGTTGCTGACCTGATGGTAACGCCTCACCAGATCACCCAGTTCTCCGGCCCCTTCGGAGACGACGTCAAAGACCGTTCCCTCCACCCCTTCGGGTACCCGCTGCGTGAGCCGCGAAATCCTCGTCCCCTGCCGCACCTCGATCTCTCCGTCGTCCGGCTGTAACCCGCCTGTCAGCAGTTTCATCAACGTGGACTTGCCGGCACCGTTGCGCCCGAGCAGACAGATCCGCTCCCCGGACTCGATGGAGAGATTGACCTGCTCCAGCAGCGGTGGCCCGCCGAAGCCGAGCTGTATATTCCTTAATGTTATTAGCGTCATAAAGATGATGGGTATTGCCGTTAACTCTGGTAGAATCGATCTACCAAAGGCGGGAGATTGTACCCCACCTGAGTCGTTCTCGGGTCAGGACGGATAATAAAACCCCTATTTCGGCCGTCGATACAGGGTTGAATCAGGCGACTGATGGAAGAAATATTAGGATGCCCTGTAACTGGCGGCATAGCCGCGCATTGAATTTGGACTCTTTAAGAAAGAAATGAAGCTTGTCTCAGACAAAGAGGCCTGGGAAGGCGAAGCCGATTGCATCAGCTGCACGCTACGCAACTCGGTCCTCTTTGCCGGTTTGGAAGAGAAAGATTTCGACCGGATCCATCAGCCTATCGATCTTTACACCCTGCCGGCGGGATCCACGCTCTATCGGGCGGGGGACAAAGACGAAAGGATGTTCACCATCCGTACCGGAGTCCTCAAACTGGTGCAATATCTCCCGGACGGCAATCAACGCATCGTCCGGCTGGTGCGCGCCACCGATGTGATCGGCCTGGAGGCGCTGTTGGGACAGCCCTACCAGCACGACGCCGTGGTACTGCAGCCGACCCAGGCCTGCAGTCTGCCGGTCTCCGTGGTCGGGGCTCTGTCCGATTCCAACCCGAAACTTCATAAAGAGTTATTGAACCGCTGGCAACACGCCCTGGAAGAGGCGGATGCCTGGCTCACGGAACTCTCAACAGGCTCCGCCAAGCAACGGGTCGCCCGCCTGCTGCTGCGTCTGGTCCGCAATGAGGAGACCAGCGAATGTGACCTGTTCAGTCGCGAAGACATGGGTGCCATGCTCGGGATTACCACCGAGACCGCGAGCCGCACTATCGCCGAATTCAAACGTAACAGTCTGCTGGTGGAAACCCGGCCCAACCACTTCCTGCTCGATATCCGCAACCTCGAACGCATTGCTGAAGATTGATTTCCGATAACCGCAATCAAGTATTGCGTTTTTTCAATGCCTTTCCGCGCTAACGTTTTTAACCTTAGCTAGTTCAAATGAACTGGGGAGAATTGTCGTCCCTTGGGTTAAGGAGTGTTAAATGAAGCAGACCCTGCTGCAGGAAACCTATCCGATATTCAATCTGGAAGTGCAAAAGTCCGAGACGTCGTTTCGGAGCACGGATGAGATCATAGCTTTCCTGAAACAGCGCGTGGATGAGCATAAGGTGGCCACCTATATTGCGACCTTTGACCACTACACGCATACCAAAGGACTGGAAGATGGCCAGGTCAGCGAGGATATCCTGGATGCGAAAAACATCATCTTCTGTTTCGGTATCACCCTGCCCAATCCGCAGGTGATGGCCCTTCGCCCCCGCTCCATCGGGGTGGCGGAAACGGCGTCGACCTTTGTACTTTCATTCATGGAGGCGCCGATGCCGGTGGCCAACGTCGCCATGGAGGAGTGGGTCAAATCCGTCCGCAACCAACCCGAAACCCAGCTTTCAGCATAAGACTGAATAACCCCTCCCCCACAAGTGGGGGAGGAACGTATCAGATGTTCCTTAAATTTCTTTGCGACTTCGCGCCTTAGCGTTCTTTGCGTTAAATACCGAACCGGAATATAGACCGCGGCATAGCGACAGGCCTTGATCCATCTTTTTTTCGAAGCGGCGGAGAAATGGTTACCTGCGATTCACGCGCCGTAGCGCCGCTGCACGTACCGTTCCACGATCTGCTGGAACTCCCGCGCAATGCCCTCGCCTTTCAGGGTGACCGTCTTTTCGCCGTCCTCGTAAACCGGCGCCGCCGGTGTCTCCCCGGCTCCCGGCAGGCTGATGCCGATGTCGGCGTGACGGCTCTCTCCCGGACCGTTCACCACGCAACCCATAACCGCCACGGTCATCTCTTCCACACCCGGGTAACGCTCTTTCCACTCCGGCATCTGCCGCCGCAGGTATTCCTGGATATCCCGTGCCAGTTCCTGAAAAAGACCGCTGCTGGTACGGCCGCAGCCGGGGCACGCCACCACCGTGGGAGAAAAAGCGCGCAACCCCATGGACTGCAGGATCTCCTGCGCCACCAGCACCTCTTCGGCACGGGAACCTCCGGGCTCCGGCGTCAGTGATATGCGGATGGTGTCACCGATCCCCTGCTGGAGCAGTACCGCGAGCGCGGCGGTGGAACTCACGATACCCTTGGAACCCATCCCGGCCTCGGTGAGACCGAGATGCAGGGCGTAATCGGAACGGGACGCCAACGCCTGATAGACACCGATCAGATCCTGTACCCCGCTCATCTTGCAGGAGAGCACGATCCGTTCCCTGCCCAACCCCAGGGCCTCGGCCTGACGGGCGCTCTCCAGCGCAGAGACCACCATGATCTCGCGGATCATCTCCTGGTTGCTTCTGGGATTCGGTGAGCCGGCGTTTTCGTCCATCATCCGCGCCAGCAGTTCCTGGTCCATACTGCCCCAGTTGACGCCGATGCGCACCGCCTTGCGGTACCTGCGGGCGAACTCGATGAAGACGGCAAAACGCTCGTCGCGACTTTCACCGCGCCCCACGTTACCCGGATTGATACGATACTTGGCCAGTGCCTGGGCGCAATCCGGGTACTTCTGCAACAGCAGGTGGCCGTTGAAATGAAAATCCCCGATCAGAGGCGCCGGGATGCCGGCCTTGTCCAACCCTTCCCGGATCGCCGGCACCGCCTCCGCCGCCCGCTCCGTATCCACGGTGATGCGCACCAGTTCCGATCCCGCCCGCGCAAGTTCCTTCACCTGAGCCAGGGTCGCCGCCACATCCGCGGTATCGGTATTGGTCATGGACTGGACCACGATCGGGGCGTCACCGCCGACGGTGACATGACCGACTTCGACCGCAACGGTAGGATGGCGTTTGATAATCTTCTCCGACATGGCTGTGCTGGATTCGTCCGCACCCATTATCCCGCGGACCGGGCCGGAGGCGCAAAAACTCTTTAACACCGGCCGCAATAACCCTCCGCCGAGATCAGGCAACGCCAATAATGAAACGGACCGGCACGGGCCGGTTTCTCAAGAACCGTTTCCGTTCGTGCGCCGAAAATGCGCCGGGTCCGGGTCGAAACCACCCTGATCGCAAATACCGGGGCCGGTAGAACCGCAATATCAGGGTTGAAGGGAGCGTAGTTAGGGACTATGTTGTTATGACAACAAACAATAAATTTTCCAGACCATGAGTTACCAGGTTCAAGATTCCATAGGATTCCATCTTTTCCAGGCCACGGTTGCGCTGAGAACCGGACTTGCGCGGGAATTACGGCCGTTTGATATCACCCCGGAGCAGTTCGGCGTGCTCTTTCTGCTGTGCGAATTCGACGGCCTGAAACAGCGCGAGATCGCCGACCTGCTGCTGAAAGACCGTCCCAACATCACCCGTATCCTGGAAAAGCTGGAAAAGAAGAAACTGATCAATCGCAAGACCGATCCCAATGATCGCCGAGCCATCCGTGTTTATCTCACCCACGAGGGGCGGAAGATGCGGCCCGGCCTGGAACGAACGGCCAGACGGTTTCGTGACCGAAGCTTCCAGGGTTTTTCGCAACGGGAACGCACAAAACTCCGCGGGCTGCTCAACCGCATCATGGAGAATCTCTCTTGAACAGCGCCTTCGCTTTCGACCTTAAGGGCCCGGATGACACCGCCCGGATACCTGTCCGTTGATTAATCTCTACCAAGGGGCCAGACACTGCCTGCTCCTCTCCGATCCGGACGAAAAGATCGCCTACAGCAAAGAGGTGGTTTCCGCCTGGAAGGCCGGCGCCTTGGAGTGGAAAGAGGGGGAGGAGCCCGAGCGGATCGACACACCGGGACGCCCCGAGCGACCGCCGCTGGTCCCGCCGAACGCCGTACCCCGGCGCGGTTTCAATTCGGAGAAACAGCGCGCCGCCCTGATCCACGCCCTCACTCACATCGAACTGACGGCGGTGAACCTGGCCTGGGACTCCATTTATCGTTATCGCGGGATGCCCCGGGAGTACTACCGGGACTGGCTGGAAACCGCTGCCGATGAAGCAAACCACTTCCTTGACCTGCGCCGGCGACTGCGGGCCATGGGTTTCGATTACGGCGACTTCGAGGCCCACAACGGTCTGTGGCAACATGCGGTTGAGACGGCCCACGACCTGATGGACCGTATGGCCATCGTACATCGGGTACTCGAGGCACGCGCCCTCGATGTGGTCCCCAGGACCCTGGAGCGGTTCCGCCATATGGGCGATGCGGAAACCGCCGCGGTACTGGTGAAGGTGGCCAACGATGAAGTGGGCCATGTATCCGCCGGCACTCGCTGGTTTCGTTATCGCTGCACCCAGGAAGGATTGGATCCGGATGCAACGTTCTTCCAGCTGGTTAAACACTATTTCGGAAAGTACCCGAAGGGACCGTTCAACACGGAGGCCCGAAACCGGGCCGGTTTCAGTGCCAACGAACTGGAACTGTTGAGGCATCACGATAATGTGCAGCGGAGTAAAGAATAAACTCCGGAACCTCGGCCATACCTCCACGACCAACCCAATTCAGGTAACATAGGTTCCAAATCATCCCGGGAGAACACCATGTCCGCGGCAGAGGCAACCCGCACTGAAGCATCAAAGGCAGCGATCGCGTCCCGCGTACACCGGGAACTTCACGAGCGACCGCCCCTCGATGTGCAACTGCCCGCCCATATTCACCACGTGGCCTACCTCCTGTCGGAACGGAAAGAGGACGCCAATCGGGCGCGGGTACATATGGCCAAGCTGTTCCTCGCTCTGGGTATCGAGGACCAGCGCGCCCGGCTCGGCGAACGTCACGCCGTGGGCGAAAAACTGTACAGCAACGGTGACCTACTGCGCATCACCTGGGAACTTCACTCCGAGTTCGTCAGTTATACCTTTACCCACATGGCCTCTGACCATCGGCCTCTCGGCTTCGGTCCCCTTAAGCTACCGGAGACGCTGCCGGATACAGAGCCGGACTGGGAACGTATCGTAGCCCTCGATATCCTGGTTACCGACTGGCCGCGTCTGGGTACCACGGAACGCAGCCATCTGTTCGACGATCAGCGCCTCTACGCCAGTAAGATCCAGAACGGCAAGGCGGAAGTCTGGACCACCCTGCAGCTGGACGCTTCCGGCTGGGAACACTACCTGGTCCTCGGCGGTCAATTGACGCCGGCACAGCTGGGCCGCCAGATCAAACGGCTGGTGGAACTGGAGAACTACTACCATTTGATCCTGATGCCGCTGGACAAATTCCGCGAACGCTCCGCTGAACTGCGGGATCTGGAAGTGGAATTCACCCGCCATACCCGCGAGATGTTCGACGCCCTGGTGGATGCCCCGCCGGAGGAGGAGCGGAGCTGGCTCGCTCTGCTGACGGAACACAGCGCCCGCGTTACCCGGCTTAAAGAGGCGATGCGTTACCGCATGGGCGCGGCCCATTCCTATTACGAGCTCTTCCAGCGGTTGCTTAGTGCGCTGGAGGAACAGCGCGTGGAAGAGGGCAATCAACCGCTGGGCACCTTTCTGAGCGTCCGTATCGGACCGGCGGTGCGAGGTTACACCAACTTCAACGAGCGTCTGGACTCTCTCTCCCGTGGTCTGGACCGGGCCACCAACATGCTGCGCACCCGGGTGGAAATGACGGTGCAGAAGCAGAACCTCGCGCTTCTGGAAGGCATGTCCCGTCAGGGGCGCCAGCAGCTCATGCTGCAGATGACCGTGGAGGGATTATCCATCATCGTCCTCAGCTACTACCTCGCCAGCCTGTTCGGATACGCTATCAAGGCGTTGGCGGACCTGGGCTGGCTGACGGGGGAAACGGCAATCTGGCAGGGAGCGACGCTGCCGATCGCCGTGGCCATCGCCATCGGGGTCAACCGTTATGTTCACCACAAGGTGCACAAACTGGGCAAGAAACCCGAATAGGTAAATCGCCCTGTTCCGAGTTTCCGGTATAAAACGCAAAGGACTCAAAGACGCGGAGTCGCAAAGAATTTTATTTTAAAAAAACTCTGCGCCTCTGCGTACTCCGCGTTTTTATTGCGAAGGCCTGAATCAGGGACTCTTTAATGAAAGTCCCGTGACTTGGTCACCAGGCCGCCCAGCAGATCACTGTAATCCCGCAGCTCCTTTGCCACTACATGCACCACCGTCCCCTCCCGCTGCACCTCACCGATAACCCCCAGTAACCGCGCCGTCAACAGAGTACGGCGACGGCGTTCCGCCAGCCGTTTCCAGACCACCAGGTTGACCTGTCCGCTCTCATCCTCCAGGGTAATGAAGGTGACGCTGCTGGCGGAGGCGGGTCGCTGGCGATTGATGACGATACCGGCGGTATGGATCGTCTCCCGGTCCTTCCACCGCTGCACCCGCTCCGCCTCCACCACCCCCCGGCGCCGCAGATGCCGCCGCAGCAGCGCCAGAGGATGACGCCCCAGGGTCAGGCCGACCGCGGCATAGTCCGCCACAATATCCTCTCCTTCAGTAGGCGGACGCAACAACGGTGTCGCTTCCTCGGGCAACATGGAAATGGAAACACTTTCACCCCCCTGTTGCCCCCCCTGAAAGGGGGGGCAAGAACAGTTCTCCCCCTTCCAGGGGGAGTTAGAGGGGGTCTCCGGCCCCCATAACGGCAGGGGTTCCTCCACCCCCATCACCCGCCAGCCGGCCTGATGACGGTTACCGGCCAGACCGGCGAGGGCGTCGGCGGCGGCCAGGGCCCGGAGATCCTTCTTATTCAGTTCCGCACGCCGGGCCAGATCATCCACCGAGCCGAAAGGCCGCTCCTTCCGCGCCAGGGCCAACCGCTCCGCCCCACCCCGGGAAAACTCCTTCACCCGGTTCAACCCCAGACGCATGGCGGGCTGCCCCCCGACCCTTCTTTCCAGGGTGCAGTCCCATGCGCTGCAACGCACATCCACCGGCCGCACCTCCACCCCCTGCCGTTGCGCCTCCCGCACCAACTGCGCCGGGGCGTAAAAACCCATGGGCAGGCTGTTGAGAACGGCGGCGAAGAAGGCGGCCGGGTGGTAGTGCTTCAGCCAGGCGGAAACATAGACCAGCAGGGCGAAGCTGGCGGCATGGGATTCGGGAAAACCGTACTCGCCGAAACCGAGGATCTGCCGGTAGATGCGCCGGGCGAACGCCTCGTCATAGCCCCGTTCCACCATGCCGTCCATGAGCCGCTGCTCGAACTTCTCCAGGGTACCGCGGCGACGCCAGGCGGCGATGGAACGGCGCAGCCGGTCCGCCTCGCCCGGGGTGAAGCCCGCCGCCACCTGGGCCACTTTGATCACCTGCTCCTGAAAAATAGGTATCCCGAGAGTGCGCCCCAGCACCCCCTTGACCGCCTCCGAAGGGTACTCCACCGGCTCCAGACCCTGTCGTCGGCGCAGATAGGGGTGAACCATGTCGCCCTGGATGGGACCGGGACGGACAATGGCCACCTCGATCACCAGATCATAGAAACAGGCCGGCTTCAGCCGCGGCAACATGGACATCTGGGCGCGGGACTCGATCTGAAACACCCCGGTGGTCTCGCCGCGCTGGATCATGGCGTAGACCTCGGGATCCTCCGGCGGGATGTTGTGCAATCCCAGCGACTCCGGAGATTTCGATCCCTTATAGGCATTCACCAGATCAAACGCCCTGCGGATAGCCGTGAGCATTCCCAGCGCCAGACAGTCCACCTTCAGCAGTCCCAGCGCCTCCAGGTCGTCCTTGTCCCACTGGATCACCGTGCGTTCGGTCATGGCGGCGTTCTCGATGGGCACCAGACGGGAAAGGGGCCCCTTGGAGATCACGAACCCCCCCACGTGCTGCGACAGGTGACGGGGAAAACCGAGGATGGCGGCCACCAGCCGCATCAGCCGCAGGATTACCGGATTTTCGGGGTCGAAACCCGCCTCCCGCAGCCGCTCCTCAAAGACCGTCATCCTGGCAGATGGGGCCGGATGTTGCTCAGTGGTTGACGGTCCTTCTCCGCACGCCGGCGGTCGCATCCCCACTTCGTGGGGCCCCTGCTCTGCGCCTCGTGCGGACACACCCAGCCCATCCCACCAGGTAATGTTCCCCGCCAGCCGATCGAGCTGATCCCGGTCCAGCCCCAGGGCCCTGCCCACATCGCGGATGGCGCTCTTGGGACGGTAAGTGATCACCGTCGCCGCCAGGGCCGCCCGGTCGCGTCCGTACTTTTCGTAGATGTACTGGATCACCTCCTCCCGCCTATGGTGTTCAAAATCCACGTCGATGTCCGGCGGCTCGTTGCGCTCCCGGGAGATGAAGCGCTCGAACAGCATCTCCATCCGCGCCGGATTCACCTCGGTGATCCCCAGGCAGTAACAGACGGCGGAGTTGGCGGCGGAACCGCGTCCCTGGCAGAGGATATGGCGGGAACGGGCGAAGCGGACGATGTCGTGAACCGTCAGAAAATAGGGTTCATACCCCAGCTCGGTGATCAACGCCAGTTCATGCTCCACCAGCCGGCGCACCTTCTCCGGCGCCCCGGCCGGCCAACGGCGGATCATCCCCTCCTCCACAAGCCGGCGCAGATAGGCGCCGGGCGTCACCCCTGACGGCACCAGCTCATCGGGATACTCGTAACGCAACTCATCCAGTGAGAACCGACAGAGCTCGGCCACCCGCAGGGTCTCCGCCAGCAGATCGGCGGGATAGAAAAGGGCCAGCCGGGAACGAGGACGCAGGTGACGCTCGCCGTTGGGTTGCAGCACCTGACCCGCCTCGGCCAGGGTCGTCCCCAGACGGATGGCGGTCAGGGTGTCCTGCAGAGGCTGGCGCTCGCGGCCATGCATCAGCACCCCACCGCAGGCCACCAGGGGCAGGCCTGCCTCACGCCCCAGGCGACGCAACCGTTGTAGCCGCACCCGGTCACCGCCGCTGCGGTGCAGTTCCACCCCGATCCAGGCCCGTCCCGGAAAATGTTCCGCCGCCCAGAGCGCCTCCACCGGCCCGCACGCCTCGTCCGGCAACAGCAGCAGCAGACACCGTTCCAGGCCCTGCTCCAGATCTGCCCGCTCCAGGTGATACCCCCCCTTTTCCGAGCGGCGACGGCCCAGGGTGATGAGTTGGGCGAGGTCCCCGTAACCCTCCCGGTCGGTGACCAACAGCAGCAGCCGCATTCCGTCCGCGAGCCGGAATTCGGCACCGATAATCAGCGGCAGTCCGCACGTCCCGGCCTCGCTGTGGGCCCGCACCACCCCCGCCAGGGAGCACTCATCGGTAACGGCCAGGGCCCGGTAACCCAATTCGTGGGCGCGCCGCACCAGCTCCTCCGGGTGGGAGGCGCCGCGCAGAAAGGTGAAATTGGAAAGGGCGTGCAGCTCGGCGTAGCCGGGGCCGCCTTGAGTATCAGCCATATCATTGCCATATACTGTTTATTTATACAGTATATGGCAAAAACGGATCGACGGGTGGCGGGAGGGAGATAATTATTTTGTAATAGCTGTAATTATTCCGGGATAGGCCGGGACCACCCGGGATCAGGTCGGATGTCAGACAGAAAAGACAATTTCCATCTAGAATTGAAAAAAGGGGTTTAAGGCATATTTACTAGAGTATTGAGTCACTACTAAATTAGATCGCTGCCAGAAATAAACCTAAGCATTACTTCGCGCAGTCCCAGGCTTGAAGCATGGTTAGGAAAAACGAAGCTTATAGGCGTGAAGAGCATACAGAAACTTTGGCATCGCAACCCAACTGGGATTCTAGTTCCGGCAGGATATGCATCCAGTAGTTCACATTCCGGTTCAGATACTTATATTCATATAAAAGGAAAGGCCCTTGAGCTCGAGGATTTCTATAAAAATTCTGGCGTCAGAATACCAGAGGGCAGCGGATTAGCGCTTCTAATAGCCAGCGCCAAAGAACTTTCTGACGCTTGGTTATGCGGCAGAATTGATGATATAGAAAACGATACGCTCTGGCGTGCTGCACACCTGAACAGAATTTCAGATTCTATATTAGCCCTCAAAGGCGATAATGGCATAAAACTTCATTTGAGAAAGTTAACAAACGGCAATCTTGATTTATTAAAAAGAGATAGGACGGAAGCCAAGGATTTTCTTTGGGAAATCGAATTGCTACATGGTCTGCGTGAACATGGAGTGTCAGCAGTTCTTGAAGAGCCGCCAGATATAGTTGCGCATTTTAGAGAGAATAAAATAGGAATAGCCTGTAAGAAGGTATACAAAGAAAATAATTTCGAAAAAGTACTTTCCGAGGGCGTAGCTCAGATTGAAAAAAAGTACAAGTACGGAATTGTTGCAATAAATATTGATGAACTAACTCCACCTAATTCAATACAAGTTGAAAATACACAGGAGGAAATGGCGCGTAGATTAGACGAATTGAATCTTGCATTTATGCATCGACACAAAAAGCACTTCAAAAAATACTTGTCTGCCGGTCGTTTGTTATCTGCCCTAGTATCAACAGCTGTATTGGCAGATCTAAGGGGCGGAGGCGTGCGTTTGAATAATGCGCGTCAATCTGGTGTTTGGATAGCCCCGGATCTTAGTCAAGAGGGACGTCTCGTATTCAAAAGCTTCTACAACAAGATGATGGCGTGAAGGAGCAAATAAGAATTCCGCAATATTCAGATGGAATATCTATGACAGAGAAAATTACTGAGTGGGGATTACGCTATCCATTCCGGCTAGAAGGGGTTGCGGAACTATCGACCGATCAGGCCACAGTGATTAGCAATGGGCTTCGTTTCTCCTTGAAGGTGGGAAGCCCATGGAATACGGTAACCGTTGAAGGTTTTGGTGACGAGGGTTCCGCCCAAGAATTCGTAACGTCGATGTGGGGAGGATTGGCGGCAAAACTACTAAAGCAGACCCTTCCATTCGATGCGCCACTTACGACAGGAAAGGTGGTTTATTTTGACGAACCGACCTCAGACTTTCAGGGTCTTAAATGTGAGCCTCCGGCATATAGTATTGCTGACGGAAGTGATGCCTATATCTTTTCTATTGATAAAAGAATCCTAAATATAACCGCTGGATCTGTGACAGGGATAATGAAGTATGGCACCTGCGAGTTTCTATGCCAACTCGCGGAATATGCGACGAGCGGTAAAGTTGAACCGCTGGCAACGAATGAGCGACTTAGAACAGCTGTCGAACTTTATAGTGCATCATTCATAGAAACATCAGAACGGACAAAATTAATTACTCTCGTGATGGCGATAGTGGAGTTAACCTCAACTCGGAAGAAACACCGGAGTGCATTAGCATTGCTGGACAAATGGGGCGTTGAATTAGAGTATCTTCTTAGTCAAACCTCTGAGAGCGACAACAAGTGGATTAGCTATGACGCTTTGCAACGAGAGCTTATCTTTCGGAAAGAGCTTTCTATACGCGGTCGTGTTCGAGAGATGGTGCGTAGTCTATTACCAAACGATAAGCAAGCGGAGTTAGATGTGATTAGCGCGTATGACGCTCGCGGGAAACTTGTGCATGGAGGCGAGAATGACAGGAAAGAACTTTCTGATGCTACAAATAATCTGAGGAAAATTACCCCTCGCCTCATCGAGGCGGAGCTTTTGCGGGTAGTTGCACTGGAAGCCGGACATTAGTTGTAGTACAGCGCGCATTAGCTTTTGTTTCTTAATATGGAGAGAACATGGACGACGAAAACGCCGATGAAAAAAAAGCTGGGAAAGGTAAGATGGTAGAAGCTGACTTCTCCATACCGATAGAACATTCTCAGGTACCACCCTCAAGGACTGATCAGCCAAACAAAACAGTAGACCCAACCATAGCTTCCGAAGCTGAAACAGGTGACATAACCGTCGTCTTGGATGAATCTGAAGTTCCGGGAATTAATATTGATGTCAACTCTCCACACGTAACCACTTCTGAATACGTAATTATGCAAACCAATGGTGTAAGTTTGGATGCAAGAGGAGAAGTCCGGTCGGAAGAAGATAGTATTGAACAGCCAAACGAATACAGCCTTCCGCAAAATGAGGCCGGTGCCAAACCGACATTAGGAGCGGGAGGCGTGCATACAGCCCAAGTTCATGAGAATGCAAGCATAACAACATCTCTTGATGCATATATAATTCCTGGGCCTGCACGCGCAACGCATTATTCCCTTAATGATTCTGCAGCTGAAAAAGACAGTATAGGCTTTATGCCTTATGTAAACGCGCTTTCAAAGTTACTATGCCATAGAAACACGAAAACACCTTTGGCGGTCGGTGTGTATGGAGAATGGGGCGCGGGCAAAACAACGTTTATGAAACTTCTAAAGAGAGAAGTATCGCGCCTAAGGAGAATGCCTAATAGTCATTGGGAGAAATGTTCAAAATATTGGCGGGGGAAACACACCATAAGACAGGTGTGGTTTGATGCATGGAAATACGATGTTCAGAATGATCTATGGATTGCATTATTGCAGGCAATAACAACTCAAATAGAAAGTAAGACTCCATTTGTAGTATTGATTTGGAGACGACTTCGAAGACTATTTAATTGGCGTGCGTTCTGGAGTTTGCTTATTCTGATTGTATGTATCGGGGTCCTTTTTTACTTTCTATATCTATCCCCTATTGATTTGCAACAAGATGTAACTGCGGATGCAGATGGATTGAAAAACAACTGGCCGCTACTTTCTGCGCTCATTCCTGTCGTTTTTCCTTCGACTATAGCAGCAGGAATTTTTTACTGGTTGGATATTTTTACTCCCGTGATTAATCTTGTGAGGAGACTAAAAACCCCATTAGGACTTGATATAAAAGAGCTAATGTGCGGTAAGAACCTACCAGAAAAGATAGAACGCTTCGAGATCTTCGAAAAAGAATTAGGAATACGTCTTAATGACTACATAACAGAAAATGGAAGACTTATTATTTACATTGATGATCTTGACCGTTGTTCTCCAGAACACGCTATAGAAATCATCGAAGCTGTAAATCTTTTTCTTGGTACTGATCGTTGCATCTTTGTTCTTGGTATGGATAGTGACCGTGTCATGGATAGCATAGAATTAAAGTACAAAGAAATTTGTGAAAAATATAGAGAACAAGATAAAGCAGGGTCGCGTCGATATGGACAATTCTTTCTAGAAAAGATTGTGCAGATACCAATTTCTGTACCGGCCATGACGCAGGAAGAAACTTTAAAATTTGCACAGATAGAACTGACTCAAATACCCGGGGCGGAAACAATACAAGAGACATACCCTTCTGGTTCACCATCATCTGGGAATGGCAATGCAGATAATAATCAGCTTGATGACCTGGATATTCCAATCAGTGAAGACACGCAGCGTACATTTTTAACGCTATTACCTTATCTAAAATCAAATCCGAGAACGATTAAGCGATTCTACAATCTGCTTACTTTCGTTCATTTTTTCTACATAGCGAACCGTGAGGATTTAGGGTCTGTCAACGACACCTCTCTAACAATGTGGTTTTTCCTTCAATATACATACCCAAATGAAATAGAGGCGCTTAGACATTCTATTAAAGACGACATGACGTTCGATGAGCTTATTATATGGACAGATGGTGACCTGATGGGAATAAGGGATTTTTTTGTGCAGTACACATCAGATCCAGCGAAAGTAGATTGGATTATGGAAATGTGGCGTCATATTTCCCTATCACGCGATTCTTGGCAATCTAGCGGTTAGTTATTCAGGGGGAGATTTAGGAACAGTCGATAACCCACTTAAGAGGCCATCTCTTGGGGTTACCAATAGGTTTACAAGCCTCCTTTCAACAACGGGAAAACAACCAGTTACAGCGCATTTAAAGGCCTATTAATCCGTTTTGATTATTTTGTTATTGGTAACCATATCCAAAAAGACGTAACCAGCTGAGTTTTCAGTATTTTTTACCGTTCTCCGTATACAAATTACAAATTATCCCCGATATTTCATTCCAAAATAATTATCGCTGTACCAGTGGCGGGAGGGAGATAATTATTTTGTAATAGCTGTAATTATTCCGGGATAGGCCGGGACCACCCGGGATCAGGTTGGATCGCAAGCTTCCCCGTCAAGCAGACGGTCCGAAAGTAGAGGATCTTACATATTCGATCTGCAGATTAAGGCGCAGAACACATTGCTCTTCGGGCTATTTGGCCATCGAGTTCCACGAAGAAAGCCGCTCGATCCAAATCTGAAAGTCTTGTCTACTGAAGCCGACGAGATGAAGCGACTGATATACTATTTCATAAATGAAACCCCATGGGGAAAGAATTACATGTAGCATGAACAATAGGGGACTATCTGGACTATCCCGGCTTTCATGGTAAGCCTGCCCCTTTTATAACACGGGAGAAACCTATGAAGTTCATTTCTATTGCGTGCGTAGCTGCTTTGCTTTGCTCTCCAATTATATGTATCGCTGAAAAGAGCATATCGACCAATACTTCCGAACAAATCAAAAAAATAAGGCAAAACACCGCCGGGCAAGGGCCTGATTCCGCCACTGCTCAAAGAAGAATCGAGCCGCCGCCGCAGCAAGTTTATTCGGCGCGTGATGTTGTGGTGGGCGAGCCAAAACTGGTCGGTAGAACATTCACCGTTTCCAGGAATAATTGTCTGTCGGCTTTAGAGCAAAGAGGGCATCACAATTGGGGGTGTAAACTGAGGTACCAATCAGAGCACGGATCGGTAAAACGGCTATATAAGGATAATAAGGAACAAATGAATGTTAGATGTTCACGCGGAAGCAGAACGAACCAACAATGTACTGTTGAGGTAATACTATACCCGAATGAAGTTAACATCTCTGTCGGTTGGCTCCTTGGTACGGGTACCGGGCCTGTAATGACCCGAGCTGATGCTCAAAGCGCATTAAATGAGTTTTTCAACTACGGCAATAACTCTTTCCACATCTGGTTACTTGCCTACTAGAGTGACATGGCGGCTCTATAGACCAAAAGCAAGAAGGATCGGGCTCGATTGGTTTTGGAGTACGGTCACCTCTAACATAGGAATATGCGGAATCAGATATTTACGCTTCTTTCGATGCAAGAGCCTATAGGCTGAGAGACAAGAACATGAATAG
Organism: Sedimenticolaceae bacterium; assembly: GCA_050287965.1. GTDB lineage: Bacteria > Pseudomonadota > Gammaproteobacteria > Chromatiales > Chromatiaceae > CBFDBF01. The sequence continues at coordinate 18,675 of JBNKCX010000053.1, read as the reverse complement.
CCAAACTCGCCGGGAAAAACCGGGGCAGAGAGTTATTGTTTCTAATATTGCGGCCGCGCTTACTCCGAACCCCAGTACTCCCTGTTCGCTTTCCGGCTCTGATACTTCTTGATCATCCGCCAGATCAGACCCTCCGGCCGTGCCTCCCCCGTGAGCACGTAACTGAGGACATTCTCGTTCTGCAGATTCCACAACATCTGGGAAGAGGCGGAGCGGCGCCCGCAAAACAACATCCGGTCCCCCTTCTTCAACACGACCTCGGGTTCAGGCAGGAGGATCAGGGCATTATCCCGGATATGCAGCAACGGGATGCAGGGCAGCGCTTTTTCCCGATTCCGGTGATCGCGAAAGATGTCTCCCAACGTCACCCGTCTCCCCTCGGTCGCCGCCGCACAAACCGCATGGGCATGCTCCGGTTGCAGATTGATCTCCCATACCGCGGGGACCTGGTTCTCCACCAGCGCGACAATGCGGCTCACCAGTTCGCAGGCCCAGGCATCTTCTCTGAACAGGGCCAGTCCCATGAATTCGGAAAGCAGGGGCGTAGCCAGAAGAACACGGATCTTGTCGGCGATGATGGAGCTGGGATGCATCACCATATCCGCTTCCACCGCATCGAAGATCGCCTGGTTATCCCGCAGATTCTGGCGTGCCACCACAAACAGGCCGGGATTGATCTCCCGTGCCGTCATGATGATGGAGAGGTTGTTGACATCGTTATCGGTACCGGCCACCAGTCCCACCGCACCTTCAACACCGGCCTTGCGCAGGGTTGTCTCTTCCGTGCCCCAGCCCTTGATGCAGCCCTCCGGCGGTGATCCGGTCTTATCCGGAGTCGCCTCGATCACCACCACCTTGATCCCCTCATCCTTTAACCGCCTGGAAACCGCCTTGCCGAATCGCCCATAGCCGCAGACCACCCAATAACCGTCCCGCGGCGGATAGATCGGCTCCCGCAGGGCCTCCTCCTGCAGCGACGAAAGCCAGTCCTGCATCAGATAAAGACAGGGGGCCTGAAACGCGGTGGCCAGGTGCAGGGAGAAGGTATCGAACGGATCAACAACATAGTCGGTACCGAAGGACTCCATGTTGAGTTCCACCTCATGGGAATCGGCACGGCAGATGACGGTGATATCTTTATGCAACAGCTTGGCTGTAATGGCGATCTTGAGGTTCAGTTCATTGATTTTCGACAACGCCACCACGCCGGCGCACATGGGGTGTTTCAATCCCGCCTTGAGCATGTTGGCCGGATTACCCGCGTCACCGTATAAGGCCGGAACATACTGACGCAGGCTTTCCATCCGCAGCATGTTGAGACGATCTTTGTCGTCATCCACCACCACCACGCGCTGATCCCGCTCGGTCAGCGCACGCACCAATGCTACGCCGGTCTCACCGTAACCGCATACCAGATAGAAACGTTCACGCATTCTATTGACCAAGCGGGTAAAACGCCGCTCGGTGACCGCATGACGAAAGGCGGGGTCCTGAATCAGACCGATCAGGGTACCGATGGAATAGAACCAGACCACCACCGTGGAATAAATAGAGAAGATAACCCAGAGACGCTGGGCATCACTGAACTCGTAGGGTATCTCACCGAACCCGATAGTGCTTGCCATGAAACTGACGAAGTAAAAGGCATGGAAGAAGTCCATGTACCAGACATTGCCGTCGGCATCCACGCCGGGGATGAGGGTCAGCCCCAATACCGCCACGGCATGCGCGATGATCAACGCCAGGAGCGGCGTACGCATACGCCGCATGACGATAAAAAAGATGGCGTCCATCCGGGCTCCCGGCCGGCTCAGATCGAAATCAGCGGCGCAGCATTACCGTTTCTATCACCAACAGCACCACGGAAACGACGTTGGCAATCATGGCGCCGCCGGAGAGGGAAACGATACTGGCCATTACGGTAGGAGTGAGGCCGGTCCCTGATATATGCTCGGCGACACCCCAGATCATCCCCGCGGCGAACAGCTGCAGCACCGCAACCAGGCTGGTGGCCAACAACACCGCACCCAGCTGGGTACGATCACCGAATTTAAGTACCGTGGCGATCAGATTGACCACAATCACCGCAAACAGCTCATACAGGTGATGGTGGGCCGGGTCATCGAGCTCACCCACGAAAAAACCGAAATTGAGCGTCAGCGCCAATACGATAAAAAAACCGAATACAACCTTTTCCGGATTCACTCGTCACCCCCCGTTGTGCATATTATGTATGCCTGAAATGAATCATAGCCTGAAATGGGTTACCCATGGGTCCCTTAATGAGCTCAACGGGAAATTCCGGACAATACCGGAGAATAAGTTTCAACTTCTCCAGAACGCCGGTGAGAACAGCACCAGTACGGTAAATATTTCCAGGCGCCCCACCAGCATACCGAAAGATCCCAGCCACTTCACATAATCATTCATGGAAACGAAGCTCGACGCCACATCACCCAGACCCGGACCGAGATTGTTGACGCACGCCGCTACCGCGGAAAATGCGGTTACCTGATCGACCCCCGCCGCCATCATCAGCAGCATCAGAGTGGAGAACACCACCACGTAGAGTCCGAAAAATCCCCATACCGCATCGATAACCCGCTCTTCCACGCTCACACCGTCCAACAGAATGGGAAGTTGCGCCGTCGGGTGAACGAGACGCCGGACTTCGCGCGCGGCCTGCTTGGCCAGCAGCGTTACCCGTATCACCTTGAGACCGCCCGCCGTGGATCCGGCACAACCGCCGATAAACCCCATAAACACCAGCATCACCGGCACGAAATTCGGCCAGCTCGAGAAATCGGCCACGCTATAACCGGAAGTGGTCATGAAGGAAACCAGTTGAAACGACCCGTGATGCATATCACTGAATATGTACTGATAGCCGTCATGCAGCGCCAGATAGGCCGACACCAGCAGTGAAGCACCAACCAGCAACCAGATAAAGACGCGGAATTCCGTATCACGCCAATAGGCCTTCAGGCTGCGCGACTGCCAGACCCGGTAGTGGAGCGCAAAGTTCACGCCGGAGAGGGCCATAAAAAAGATTGCAGCGGCCTCCAGCAAGGGGCTGTCGAACCAGGCGAAACTATCGTCGTGGGTGGAGAACCCGCCGTTCGCCACGGTGGACATGCTATGGGCAATGGCGTCGAACGGGCTCATTCCGGCAAGCCAGTAGGTAAACGCACACAGTATGGTGATCAGCACATAGATGAAATACAGCACCTTGGCCGTACCCTTGATGCGGGGCGTGAGTTTGGCGTCCTTGACGGGACCTGGCACCTCGGCCTTGAACAGCTGCATGCCGCCCACCCCCAGCACCGGCAGGATGGCCACCGCCAGTACGATGATGCCCATGCCGCCCAACCATTGCAGCTGCTGACGATAGAACAGGATCGCCTTCGGCAGCGAATCCAGCCCCGTGACCACCGTGGCGCCGGTAGTGGTAAATCCGGACATGGATTCGAAGAAGGCGTCGGTAAAAGTCATGTCCAGGGAATCGGACACCATGAAGGGGATTGCCCCCAAGGCGGCAAATACTACCCAGAACAGGGTGACGACGATAAATCCCTCACGGGAACGCAGCTCTTTCTGATAATTCCGAACCGGCAGCCAAAGAACGAGTCCCAGAACCATCACCAGCACAAAGGTCTTTACGAACGGGATAAGTTCCTGCTGGTTGTCCAGCACCGATACCAGTATGGGCGGCAGCATGCTGAAGCTGAAGATGATCAGCAACATGCCAAATATCTTTTGCAGTAACCGCAGGCTCATGAACTATCAGTAACAACCCGTTCAGGTTTGAAAGTATTTTTCCACCGCCGCCAGCAGAGATTTGTCGCGAAGAAACATCACCACGTGGTCGCCTTCCTCGAACACCGTGTCATGATGAATCTCGACGGTGGTTTCTCCGCGACTGACGGCGCCGAGCATCACGCCATGGGGCAGATTAATCTCATCGATCCGTTTGCCGACGATGGCGGCACCCGGTTGCACCACCGCCTCCAGCGCTTCCGCCCCGCTCCTGAGAACCGGAAAGACCTGCACCACCTCGCCGCGTCTCACATACCGCAGAATACTACCCGCGGTAATCTGATCGGGAGCGAACGGGATGTCAATGGAACTGCTCCTCACCATTTCCGCGTAAGCCGCCTTATTGACCAGACACATGGTCTGACGCGCACCCAGGCGCTTCGCCAACATACAGGAAAGAATATTGGCCTCATCCTCATTGGTCACTGCACAGAAGACATCGGCCTCGGCAATTCCCTCGTCGATCAGTAGCTCACGATCACTGGCGTCGCCACAAAGAACGATGGTTTTCCTCAGCAGCGGCGCGATATTGGCCGAGCGTTCCGCATCTTTTTCTATGATCTTGAGTTTGAAATTATCCTGCACCGCCAGCGCTACACGTTTCCCGATATGACCGCCGCCGGCGACGATAAGCCGCCGATAGGGACGACCGAGCTCACGCAGCTCGGCCATCAGGGTCATGGCCTGATCCGCCGAAGTGACGTACATGACCTGGTCTTCAGCACGCAGTACCGTCTCCGGCGAGGGAAGCACCAGCATGCGTTCCCGGAACAGCCCCACAAACCGGACCTTGGGATACTGTTCATGCAGCATGCGTAACGATTTGCCGACAGCGGGTGCGTTTTCCTGCACGGTCACCTCCAGCAACCGCACCTTACCATCGGAAAAATCCCGCACCAGATTCGAACCGGGATATTCGATCAAGCGCTGGATATGACGGGTCACGAGGGATTCGGGACAGATTACCACATCGATATTGATATCCTCCGGGCCGAACAGCTGTTGTTCGTGCAGCAGGTAATCGGTATCCCGGATACGGGCGATCTTTATGGGGAGCTTGTAGAGCGACCAGGCGATCTGGCAGACGAGCATATTGTCTTCGTCACGCGGCATGACTGCGATCAGGAGATCGGCCGTTGCGGCACCGGCACGCTCCAGCACCTCCGGGTGCACACCCATACCGCAGACCGTGGATATATCAACCCGGTCCTGCAATTCCTGCAGCAGCAGCGGATTGACGTCCACCACCACCACATCATTGTTCTCGCTGGCGAGGTTACGGGCTACGGACGATCCCGTCCGGCCGGCCCCGAGTATTATGATCTTCATCCTGTTTTTGTTCGTCAGCTCAGACCGGACCCGTCCGGCCGCGCTGATTATACGCGACCCCTCCGGTGACAGCCATTGACGGGCGTTCCTTGAAATCCCTTATCTATCGCTGGAACATCCCCTGAACACCATGTTCGTTGCGTCGTACTCTATATAGATAGCAAATCGATTGTCCCTTCCGAGGCATCCCGCCATTGTTACCAATGGTAACAATTGCTACTCTGTAGGGATGAACACCCCCCACGACCCGCAAAAACTGAAAGAGCACACGCTGCTGTTGGTGATGCTGGCGCTGTTTCTGTTCGCGTCGCCTCTGACTTCCACCCTGGCCTGGGGAGGCGCCTCGTGGCTGCTCCCTTACCTGTTATGGCTCCTGATTCTAGCCATCGGTGCCTGGCTCCATTACCGGTACGGCCGAGATGATCTATAAGCCGGAGATCCTGTTCGGGATCGGTATCGTCTATCTGCTGCTTCTGTTCCTTATCGCCTACGCCACGGAAAGCGGCCGGATACCGGAACGACTGCTGCATAATCCTCTGGTCTATGTACTCTCCCTCGGTGTCTATGCCACCTCCTGGAGTTACTACGGCAGCGTCGGTTTCGCCAAGCAGCAGGGGTTTCTCTTCCTTACCATCTACCTGGGCGTAACCCTGGTCTTTCTGCTCAGTCCGCTGTTGTTGAAACCGTTGCTGCGTCTCACCCGGGATTATCAGCTCACTTCCCTGGCCGATCTGTTCGCTTTCCGTTATCGCAGCCAGAGCGCCGGGATAATCGTCACACTGTTCATGCTGGTGGGTTCCCTGCCCTACATCGCCCTGCAGATCCGGGCCGTCACCGAATCGCTGCGGGTCCTGACCCAGGAGAGCGCGCACCAGACGCTGGCCCTCTGGTTCTGCGTGATACTTATCATGTTCGCGGTGCTGTTCGGGGCCCGTCACACCTCGCCCAGAGAGAAACATCATGGCCTGGTGGCGGCGATCGCCTTTGAGTCCTTCATAAAACTGGTGGCGCTGCTGATCGTGGGACTGTTCGCCCTGTTCGGGGTCTTTTCCGGGCCGGAGGGACTCAACCAGTGGCTGGCGGACAACCCGCAGGCCGTGGAAGCCCTGTACACCCCGATGCGGGAAGGCCCCTGGTTTACCCTGATGTTTCTTGCCTTTGCCGCGGCATTCCTGCTCCCGCGGCAGTTCCATATGGCCTTTGTGGAGAATCTCTCCCCCCGCTCACTCATGACCGCGAGCTGGGGATTCCCCCTGTTTCTGCTGCTGCTCAACCTGGCGATCCCACCGATCCTGTGGGCCGGGCAATACCTGCAGCTGGATATGGACGCCGATTATTACGCCCTGGGGATCACATTGAATCAGGGACCGACCTGGCTTCCGGTAATCGCTTTCATCGGCGGACTCTCCGCCGCCAGTGCCATGGTTATCGTAACCACCCTGGCCCTCTCCTCCATGAGCCTCAACCACCTGCTGCTGCCGGCCAGCTATCCGGATCCCAAGGTTGATCTTTACCGCTGGCTGCTCTGGGGGCGACGTTTCCTGATCGGCGTCATCATCATGAGCGGTTTTATCTTCTACCGGCTGTTGGAACACAATGAAGGACTGGTACAACTGGGCTTGATCTCCTTCGTGGCGGTGGCCCAGTTCCTGCCGGGGATCGTCGGCGCCCTCTACTGGCCCCGCGCCACCCGCCTGGGATTCAATCTGGGCCTGCTGGGCGGCATTGCGGTCTGGACATTGACCCTGTTGATTCCATTGCTCAATAACTCGGGGCTCCTTAACAGTACCCTCGATCTGGAGCTGCTGCGCACCAGCTCCAACCTCGATCACTGGGAATTCGCCACCTTCTGGTCGCTCTCCATCAACGTGGTACTGTTCGTTTCCGGCTCCCTCCTCAGCCGCCAGTCGGAGGAGGAAGAAGCCGCGGCCAACGCCTGCCGCAGTGATGCGGTCATCCCCCTGTCCGGAGTTGTGGCCGCCCGTTCACCGGATCAGTTCATCGAGGGCCTGGCAGGTATCGTGGGCCGGTCCACCGCACGCAAGGAGGTGCACCAGGCGCTGACCGATCTGGGGCTTCCGACCAGCGAGAATCGGCCGGCGGAATTGCGGCAACTGCGGGAGCGGATAGAACGCAACCTTTCCGGATTGGTCGGACCGCAGATGGCGCACATGATCATCACCCAAAGGCTGGGAATGGACAGCCTGGCCAAGACGGCGCTGGCGGATTCCATGCGCTACGTGGAAAAGCGCCTGGAGGAATCGCGCCTGGAACTCAAGGGGTTGGCGGCCGACCTGGACAACCTGCGTCGTTTTCACCGTCAGATCCTGCTCGACCTGCCGTTGGGGGTCTGCACCATCGACCCGGAAGAGACCATCATCATCTGGAACTCCGCCATGGAGACGGCCAGCGGCATAAAGAGCCGCGACGCCGTGGGCCGCTATCTCAGCAATCTGCCGCAACCCTGGGGTGATCTGCTCAGGGGGTTCGCGCTCTCCCAGGACGAACAGATCTACAGCATGGAACTGGAGATCGGAGAACGTACCCGTTGGTTTAATCTGCACAAGGCGATGATTGTGGATACCAGCCCGGACGCAAAGGGCGGTACCGGCCGCACCGGTCTGGTTATTCTCCTGGAAGACCTGACCGATCTGGAAACCCTGGAAGCGGAACTTGCCCACAGTGACCGGCTGGCGTCCATCGGCCGTCTCGCCGCCGGGGTGGCTCACGAGATCGGTAACCCCGTCACCGGCATCGCCTCCCTGGCACAGAACCTCCGCGGCGAGAATGATCCGGACGTCATTGACGCGAGCGTCCGCGAGATCCTCAACCAGACCCAACGTATCTCCGCCATCGTTCGCTCCCTGATGAATTTCAGCAGGGGCGGTTCCAAACGCAAGAGTTACCAGACCTTCCCCGTGGCGGAGGTGGTGGATGAGGCGATCCGCCTGGTACAGCTCACCCCCCACGGCCACCGGATTAAATTCTCCAGCAATTGCCCGAAGGATTTGCAGATACATGGCGACCGACAGGGTTTGTCCCAGGTGCTGGTGAACCTGTTCACCAACGCCAGTGACGCCTCCAAGCCGGGGGACCGGGTGGAACTGATCGCGATGCAGAAAGGTGACCATGCGCATCTGGAGATCCTGGACCAGGGCGACGGAATCCCGGAAAACGAGTTGGAGTACATATTTGAACCTTTCTATACCACCAAGCCCGCCGGCGAAGGTACCGGCCTGGGGCTCGCCATGGCCTATAAGATCATCCTGGACCACGAGGGTTCCATCGATGTGGACTCGGAACCGGGCATAGGTACCCGTGTGATTATCGACCTGCCAATGAGAAAAAAATGAATCGAATCCTGATCATTGAAGACGAAGAGGTAATCCGCAACGCCGTCAGGCGGCTGCTCGAGAAGAGCGGATTCCAGACGGCCGAGGCGGACTCCATCGAACAGGCGGAGACCCTGTACCAGTTCCGGGATTTCAATCTGATCATCTCTGATGTACGACTGCCCGGCGCACCGGGAACAGAGATCATCTCCAAAGCGGAGGATGTCCCGGTATTGATCATGACCAGTTACGCCAGCGTACGATCGGCGGTGGACGCCATGAAGCTCGGGGCGGTGGATTACATCGCGAAACCGTTTGATCACGAGGAACTCCTGCTGCTGGTGCGACGGATACTTGAGCAGTCGCGCCAACAGCGGCAGCAGGCCGTTCTCAAATCGGATCTGGAACAGAGTTATCCGGTCAAAGGGATGGTGGGACACTGCCCGGCCATGCAGGAGGTCTGCGCCCGCATAGAAAAGGTGGCCCCAACCGACGCTACCGTTCTGATCCTCGGGGAGTCAGGTACCGGCAAAGAGCTGGTCGCCCGGGCGTTGCACGAAAAGAGCCCGCGCAATAACGCCCCCTTTATCGTTTTCAACTGCGCGGCCGTCCCCGAACACCTGATTGAATCCGAGCTGTTTGACCACAAGGAAAGCGAACCCGGATTACTGAGGAAAGCGGAGGGCGGCACCCTGTTTCTCGATGAGGTGGGAGAACTGCCGCCGGCAGCCCAGGCACGCCTGCTGCGTATTCTTCAGGGAAGCGAATATCAGGAACAGGAGGGGGAACACGCCGCCCGGGTGGATGTCCGAGTCATCGCCGCCACCCAGCGGGATATCCGGCAACTGGTGCAGGAACAGCGCTTCCGCAGCGACCTCTATTTTCGCCTGCGGGTGGTGGAGATGGCCCTGCCGCCGCTGCGGGAACGGGGTGATGACATCCGGGAGCTCGCCCTGTTCCTGCTGGACAAGGCGTGCCGGCAGTTGAACCGTCCCACCCTGCAGTTGAGTCGTTCGGCCCTGGACGCCATCCGGCGCTACCACTGGCCCGGCAACGTACGCGAACTGTCCAACGCCATCGAGCGGGCGGTTATTCTCTGTGAAGGTGAGACCATTACCCCTGAATTCCTTGCCATCGATCACCGGGTCTCTACCGGCACGGATGACCTGTCGAAGGATAAACTCTCCCTGGAGGAGTATTTCCGTCAGTTCGTGCTGGAACATCAGGACCGTATGACGGAAACCGAAATAGCCAATCGGCTCGGCATAAGCCGTAAGGCGCTATGGGAACGGCGGCAGCGGTTCGGTATTCCGCGCCCCGCAAAACGCAAAAAAGGATAGTGGTCCCGCGATCGCCTCCGGAGAACAATTCCATGGATCATGATACCCAACGCAAGACCCATCACGAACTCGACGAACGGGCCTGCATCTTTGAACAGGTGATACTCGCGGTTCAAGGCAAGTGCTCACTGGCAACCCGTTTCTGCCTCGCCGAGGGCGAGGGTATACGCTGCAGCAAAGACGATGCGCGGGAACAGTGCCGGGAGTTGCTGGAAGCTCTGCGCCATCAGTCGCGCTTTACCCTTAAAATCGGCGGCACCGCTCCCCTTCCTCATGGCAAACGGATGCAGATCCAGATCGGCGGACTGCGCGGAGTACATGCGGTGGTCTTTCCGGACCTCGAACCACCCAGTCCCATCGAAGATATACGTGTACTGGTGGAAACCGCCGATACCCGATTCGACGGACTGAATAATCTCCCGTTTCAGGAGGTCGTGAAGCATATCGCCGCTTACAAAGTGCGCAAACGGACATAAGAAATCCGCGGATCGTTGCGGTAACTTGCGCCACTTCGCGGCTTAACCCATTCCAGATTGAGGACAACTGTAGGATTCCGTTAGTCCTCAGGGCGAAAAACGGGGAATGTTCAATCGCCCGGGGAACCGGGCTGCTACCGGATCCCGACCGGTGGATCCGCAACGGGTCAATCCGCAGGTATGGGCCCCGTATCACAAAAAAAATCGATTTTTTTTATGAATTACCTCCCGAAACACGATTGTTTCCTTTCGTAACATAACTGCCCTTTTTCCGTTACCGAAGGAATCAGGTTTTAGTTTTTCAATGCTTTTCCAATACACTATAACCTATTGTTTTAGTTGACTTTCTCCTGACTTAAAGAGAAAAATAGCGCACGGTTTCCGCGCTGCGCGGGATACGGAAGAAATCATAATAACCGCTTCAAGAAACGGCCCTTGGAGGAGCAGGAACGGAGGCACCCCTTCAGCGGCGCGAACGATTAACGTACGCATGGGAGTGATCAACTAATGAGTAAATCCGCAGAGTACTGGAAAGCGAACATTCGCCTGGTAACCATACTACTGGTGATCTGGTTCGTTGTGTCTTATCTATTCGGGATAATCCTGGTGAATCCCCTGAACGCCATCAAGATCGGCGGTACCGGGCTGGGTTTCTGGTTCGCCCAGCAGGGTTCGATCTATGTATTTGTGGTTCTGATCTTTGTTTATGCCAAGCTCATGAACAAACTTGATCAGAAATACGACGTGCACGAAGACTAAGGGGGCCAACCAATGGATCTACAAACTTTAACTTATATAGTGGTTGGTGCCACCTTCGCGCTCTACATCGGCATCGCCATCTGGTCCCGGGCTTCCAGCACCGGGGAATTTTATGTGGCTGGCAAAGGAGTACACCCCGTGGCGAACGGGATGGCCACCGCGGCTGACTGGATGTCGGCCGCTTCCTTTATTTCCATGGCGGGGCTTATCGCATTCAAGGGTTATGACGCATCTGTCTACCTGATGGGCTGGACCGGCGGTTATGTGCTGCTGGCCATGCTGCTGGCGCCCTACCTGCGTAAGTTCGGGAAATTCACGGTGCCGGAGTTCATCGGTGAACGCTACTATTCACAGACCGCCCGCATCGTTGCGGTAATCTGTCTGATCGTCGCATCCATCACCTATGTAATCGGACAGATGAAGGGTGTCGGCGTAGCCTTCGGCCGCTTCCTGGAAGTGGACTTCACCCACGGCGTGCTGGTAGGTATGGCGATCGTCTTCGTATACGCCGTGCTCGGCGGTATGAAGGGTATCACCTACACCCAGATTGCCCAGTACTGCGTACTGATTCTGGCCTATACCATCCCCGCCATCTTCATCTCTCTGGCCCTGACCGACACCCTGCTGCCGCAGATCGGTCTGACCGCAACCATGGCGGACGGCAGCGGGACCTATATGCTGGATAAGTTGGACCAGGTGGTAACGGATCTCGGCTTTGCCGCCTATACCCAGCAGAAAGGGTCGACCCTGAACATGGTGATGCTGACCTTGTCACTGATGATCGGTACCGCCGGCCTGCCGCACGTGATCATCCGTTTCTTCACCGTTCCCAAGGTGAAGGATGCGCGTTCGTCCGCCGGCTGGGCGCTGGTATTCATCGCCATCCTCTACACCACCGCACCGGCGGTAGGCGCCATGGCCCGTCTGAACCTGATGAACACCATTCAGACCGGTCCGGTGGGCGAAGAGACCGCCAACATCGAGATCGATAAGGTGCCCGACTGGATGAACAACTGGAAGACCACCGGCCTGCTGAACTGGGAAGACAAGAACGGCGACGGCCGCCTCCAGTACTACGATGAGGCCGGTCTTGGCGATAAAGCGGCGGAGTATGGCTGGCAGGGCAACGAAATGACCAAGGTGGACCGCGATATCATGGTGCTGGCTAATCCGGAAATCGCAAAACTACCCAACTGGGTGATCGCTCTGGTGGCGGCCGGCGGCCTCGCGGCTGCGCTCTCCACCGCTGCGGGTCTGCTGCTGGCGATCTCTTCCGCCATCTCCCACGACCTGCTGAAAGGCGTGTTCGTCAAGGACATCTCCGAGAAAGGCGAACTCATGGCCAGCCGTATCGCCATGGCGGGCGCCATCGCGGTAGCCGGCCTGTTGGGCATGCATCCGCCGGGCTTCGCTGCGCAGGTGGTGGCCCTGGCATTCGGATTGGCCGCTTCGTCCATCTTCCCGGCCCTGATGATGGGGATCTTCAACAAGCGGGCGAACCGTGCCGGTGCCATCTGGGGCATGCTCTCGGGCCTGCTGTTCACCCTGATCTACATCTTCTGGTTCAAGGGATGGTTCTTCGTCCCGGGGACCGAGATGGCGGCCAATACCGCGGAAAACTGGCTGTGGGGTATCCAGCCGGAGTCCATCGGCGCACTGGGTGCGGTGGTCAACTTCGCGGTGGCCTACATCGTTTCCAAGGTGACGGCGGCTCCGCCGGAGCACATTCAGCACCTGGTGGAGGACATCCGTGTCCCCAAGGGTGCGAGTGCTGCCGTAGATCACTAAGGGCCTGACAAGGCAACCAAATATGGCCCCGCCTATCCGGCGGGGCCTTTTTTGCCTTTACCCCCCTATTCGTCCTATTGTAGTGGGCCAACTATAATTTCGGTTCTATCCCAGGAAAGCATCTTATGGAAATCGAACTGATCGAGATCCGGGATTTTCTGGCGCAGCGGCCCCCTTTCGACACCCTGCCTGAAGAGCGGCTGAACCAACTCCCCGAGGCATTGCAGATACGCTACCTGCGCCGCGGCAGCGCCTTCCCCCCGGCCGACGCCGACGCCGACTATCTCTATATCGTGCGTAGCGGAGCCATCGAGCTGCGGGACGAAAAGGGAAAACTGCACGGAAAACTGGCGGAGGGCGATTACTATACTTCCCCCTGCCAGTTGGTGGATTACGATCTCACGACCTGCAATATCGCGGTGGAGGATACCCTGCTCTATCTGCTCTCCTGCACCGATCTAAAATCCCTGCGTCAGGTGTCACAGGAGTTCGATCTTCATTTCATAAATTCCATACGCGAACGCCTGCGGCGGGCGGCATCCGGCGACGCCAGAGAGCACGGCGACGGCATGGCCCACATGACCATCAAGGTGTCCGATCTGGTGAAGAAACCGGCGGTTACCCTGGAAGCGGACCGTACCATCCGCCAGGCGGCGCAACTCATGACTGAAGAGAACGTCTCTTCGGTGTTGTTAATGGAATCCGGAAACCTGGTGGGAATGATCACCGACAGCGACCTGCGCAAACGCTGTGTGGCCGAAGGAGTATCGGTGGACCAACCGGCCAGCAGTATCATGACCAGCAATCTGGAGACCATCCACCACGATGATCTCGCCCTCGAGGCGATGATGACCATGACCCGGCTGCATGTACACCATCTGCCGGTGATGAAAAGTGATCAGATCTTCGGCATGCTCACCGCCACGGACATCACCCGGCACAACAGCCGCAACCCGACCTTCATGGTCACCGACGTCCGCAAGGCCCGCGACCAGCAGCAACTGGTGGAGATCTGCAAACGTCTTCCCGCGCTGCAGTTGCAACTGGCCAACTCCAGCGCCACCGCCCTGCATATCGGGGAGGCGGTCTCCCTCATCACCGATGCCGTCACCACCCGTCTGATCGAGATGGCCGTGGAAGAACTGGGTCCGGCACCGGTATCCTTTGTCTGGGTCTGCGGAGGCTCTCAGGCCCGCAGTGAACAGACCTCCCATTCCGACCAGGACAACGCCCTGATCATCGCCGATGATCTGACGGAGGAACAGGAACCCTATTTCGAGGCCCTGGCGAATCGCGTTTGCGACGGACTCGACGCCTGCGGTTTTGTCTATTGTCCCGGTGACGCCATGGCCAGCAATCCGGAGTGGCGGCAACCGGTGCGCGTATGGCGCCAGTACTTCAACGACTGGATCAACAAACCGGAGCCCAAGGCACTGATGCTCGCCAGCATCTTTTTCGATCTGCGGCCGGTATACGGGGATCAGAAACTCTACAAACGGCTGCAGTTGGAAGTACTCAACAAGACCCGTGACAACGGTATCTTCACCGCATATATGGCGGCCAATGCCCTCACCCATCGGCCGCCGCTGGGATTCTTCCGCACCTTCGTGCTCATTCACGACGGCGAGCACGACGACACCCTGGACATCAAACACCGGGGCATCGTGCCGATTACGGACATCGCACGGGTACTGAGCCTGAACAAAGGTCTGTACGTCACCAACACCACCCGCCGTCTGCGCGCCGCGGTAAAGACCGGCGCCCTCAGCGAGGAGATGGGTGAGAACCTGATGGACGCTCTGGAGTTTATCGCCAGCCTGCGCATCTACCACCAGGCGGACCAGATCCGTCGCGGCGAGAAGCCCGACAATTACCTGGCACCGAAGGACCTCTCCGAACTGGAGCGCAAACACCTGAAGGACGCCTTTAAGGTCATCCAGGAGATGCAGGAAACCCTGGATCACCGTTATCAGCTGGCGCGCTTCAGATAAGGGGTCCGCTATTTACATGTGGCAGAAATTTTTCAGCAAAGAGGCCCAGCGGAAGCGTGCGCTCTCCCGCGCCGCCCCCGGCGTCATGCATGACTATCTCTCGGTACCCTTCGTCGACAACAGGAATGACTGGCGGGAAACGGAGATCGTGGCCCTGGACCTGGAGACCACCGGACTCAATCCGAAAAAGGACAGTATTCTCAGCTTCGGCCTGGTGCATCTGAAACACAACGGCATTCGCCTCAACACGGCCTGGCACGAAATCATTCAGATCGAAGGCCAGATTCCGGAGGCGTCCGCCGTGATCCACCACATAACCGACGATGACGCGGCGGCCGGCAAACCGCTGGAGGAACTGCTGCCTAAGCTGCTATCGCGCCTGGCGGGCAAGGTGGTCCTGGTGCATTACAAAAACATCGAACAGAACTTCATGGATGCCGCCTGTCGCAAGTTCTACGGCGCACCCTTCATCATTCCGATTATCGACACCCTGCCCATCGCCCTGCGATTGCTGGAGTTGCGCAACCATACCATCCAGCCGGGGAACCTGCGGCTGTTCAACCTGCGACCCCACTTCGGGCTGCCCCACTACAAGGCCCACAACGCCCTGTATGATGCCCTCGCCACCGCCGAGCTGTTCCTGGCCATTGCGGCGGAGGTGGCGCCCAGTGGTAATTACCGAATTGGAGACTTCATCAACGCATGAAACCGAGAGATAACAACGCCAGATTCAAGCTGCCCCGGTTCTATAAACGGCTGCTGCTGGTCGCCATGGTGGTGGGACCCATGTGGTGGCTGGTCTTTACCGAGGACGGACAGCGGCGCACCGACACGGTGCTGCTCACGCTGTTCGGCAAAGAGACCCTGTACCTCAATCTCAAGGTCCTGGACGACCGTTTCTCGGAGCAGGAGATGCGGCAGCTCTACCCGGATATCGAGTGGCAGTGCGAGGACAAGACGTCGGTCTGGGGCGACCGCATCTGCGCCGCCGGGATCGGCAGTTTCAACGATATCCCTGCGGAATACGCCGCCCTGTTTTTCGCCAACACATCGCTCAGTGCCGTCAAGGTGGTCTACAACAGGAGCTATCACGAAACCCTGGGCAGGGACCTCAACCACCAGTTGGGCAAACCGCTCCCGCCCCTCGGCAGCGGTGAAGTTCCGGTGGCGGACGCCCTGATGCGTTGGCGCGCCGACGGTGGCTTTGTAATCACCAAGAAACAACTCAATAAGGGAGACGAAGCGGCCCTGCTGTGGCTCTCCCCGGGACAGATGGCCCGCGGCATCGGGCCCGGCGAGTAATACCGGCTTTAATAATGATGTACCCTATTACCAAATCCAATAACCTCTGAACAGAACGAGACAAGATCAGAAGGAGAATCCAATGTCCGACAAGTTATACGACGTCCCTGCCGACTTCGCGGCACAAGCAAATATCAGCGCCGAAGAGTACCAGGAGATGTACACACGTTCCGTAAACGACCCGGAAGGATTCTGGGCAGAGCAGGCGGAAGCCTATCTGTCATGGTCAAAACCCTGGGATAAGGTACTGGACTGGAGCTTTATGCGGGATGATCTGCATATCGAATGGTTCAAGGGCGGCAAGCTCAACGTCTCCTTCAACTGCCTGGACCGCCATCTGGACAGCCGTGGCGACCAGACCGCCATTCTCTGGGAGGGAGATAACCCGGAAGAGGACCGCAAGATCAGCTACCGCGAGCTGCACGCGGATGTGAACAGATTCGCCAACGTGCTGAAAAGCCGCGGGATAAAGAAAGGTGACCGGGTCTCCATCTATATGCCCATGATCCCGGAGGCGGTGGTGGCCATGCTCGCCTGCACCCGCATCGGCGCCGTGCACTCCATCGTCTTCAGCGCCTTCTCGCCGGACGCCCTCAAGGACCGCATCCTGGACTCCGACTGCCAGTGCGTCATCACCGCCGACCAGTCCATCCGCGGCGGCAAGGCCCTGCCCCTCAAGACCAACGCCGACGCCGCCCTGGCCAACTGCCCCAACGTACACACCTCCATCGTGGTCAAGCGCGGCGGCGAACCGGTGGAGTGGACCGAGGGCCGCGACGTCTGGTACCACGAGGCCCTGGCGGCGGCAGATCCGGTCTGCGAACCGGAACAGATGGATGCCGAGGATCCGCTGTTCATCCTCTACACCTCCGGCTCCACCGGAAAACCCAAGGGGGTATTGCACACCACCGGCGGTTATCTGCTGCAGGCGGCCATGACCCACAAGCTGGTGTTCGACTACAAGGACGGTGAAGTCTTCTGGTGTACGGCCGACATCGGCTGGGTCACCGGCCACAGCTACATCGTTTACGGCCCCCTTACCAACGGCGCCATCAGCCTGATGTTCGAGGGCATCCCCACTTATCCGGATGCCAGCCGTTTCTGGCAGGTGTGCGACAAGCACAACGTGGCCACCTTCTACACCGCACCCACCGCCATCCGCGCCCTGATGGCTGCCGGCGAGGGCCTGGTGAAAAAGACCTCGCGTAAGAGCCTGCGTCTGCTGGGCACCGTGGGTGAACCGATCAACCCGGAGGCATGGGAGTGGTACAACCGGGTGGTAGGTGACGAACGCTGCCCCATCGTCGATACCTGGTGGCAGACCGAGACCGGCGCCCATATGCTGACCCCGCTGCCCGGCGCCACCCCGCTGAAGCCGGGTTCCGCCACCAACCCCTTCTTCGGGGTGCAGCCGGTGCTGCTGGACGATCAGGGCCACGAGATCGAAGGCAACCCCGCCTCCGGCAACCTGGCCATCAAACACCCGTGGCCGTCGCAGATGCGCACCGTCTACGGGGACCATCATCGTTTCTTCGAGACCTATTTCCAGATGTATCCCGGCTACTACTTCACCGGCGACGGCGCCCGCCGCGACGAGGACGGCTACTACTGGATCACCGGCCGTGTGGACGACGTCCTGAACGTATCCGGCCACCGTCTCGGTACCGCCGAGATCGAATCCGCCCTGGTTCTGCATCCCAAGGTGGCGGAAGCCGCGGTGGTGGGTTATCCCCACGAGATCACCGGCCAGGGTATCTACGCCTACGTCACCCTGATGTCGGGCGAAGAGTACGTCGACGAACTCAAGGACGAACTGGTGCAACTGGTGCGCAAGGAGATCGGACCCATCGCCAAGGTCAACATCATCCAGTGGGCCCCGGGGTTGCCCAAGACCCGCTCCGGCAAGATCATGCGCCGTATCCTGCGCAAGGTCGCGGCCAATGAGATAGACAGCCTGGGAGATACTTCGACCCTGGCCGATCCTACTGTGGTGGATGACCTGATCAACAACCGGGCCAATAAATAAGCGGCCCGACAACTTGGAAGGCGGATCTTAGGATCCGCCTTTTTTTGTGTGGTCATTAACAATATGATGTAGTTATAGATCGGTTTCGGATGCTAATGTCTACACTTTACAATTATATTTTTAACTCTGGAGATCTGATTGAATACATCACTAAAGGTCGGCGTCTATGTCGATGCTGAAAATATCAAATTCAACGGCGGATACCAGCTACGCTACGATATTCTAAGGCGCTTTGCGGCACGCAATAACGGCACCCTGCTGCGCCTAAATACATATATTGCCTACGATCAGGAACGGGCCAAAGAGGACCCGGAGTACGCCAAGAAATCCAACGTATACCAGCAGATGGTGCGGGAATATGGCTGGAAGATCATCGTGAAACCGGTGCGCCGTTTTGTGGATGAAGATGGCAATGTAACCACCAAGGCCAACGCCGATCTGGAACTGGCGGTAGACGCTATGCTGCAGGTAGAGAACCTGGACTCTGTGCTATTGGTGACAGGAGACGGCGACTTT
>JBNKCX010000052.1:0-49106 GCA_050287965.1 Sedimenticolaceae bacterium | reverse complement strand
AGAGCATCGCCCTTACAAGGCGAGGGTCGCAGGTTCGATCCCTGCAGCACCCACCAAGCTTTGGGAGTGGTAGTTCAGTTGGTTAGAATACCGGCCTGTCACGCCGGGGGTCGCGGGTTCGAGTCCCGTCCACTCCGCCATTTATGCCTGTAAACGGGGTATCGTTTGATACCCCGTTTTTATTTGACGGCCCCGCAAAACAGTCCATCCTGATGATGCCGGAGGGACTGCATTATAAAAATCGCGGTGGTCGGGATTAAATCTCCGCCGCCCGCCGGGCGGGTGCCTGCGGAAGTATCTTACAATGCCCTGGAAATCCGTATAATCAGGAATCTTTCAGGCAACAGGTTTTTTTGCGCGGACAAATCTCATGCTTCAGACCATTAGAGATCGGGCTCAGGGGTGGATAGCCTGGGTAATCGTTATTCTTATCACTATTCCATTCGCCCTGTGGGGTATCCAGGAGTATCTCGGAGGAGGGGCGGCGCCGGTAAAGGTCTCCATCAATAAACGGGATATCACGGAACGGGAATTCGAAGAGAGTTATCGCGATTATCAGAACCGGCTGAGCAATAGAATGGGCGCCGCCTATCGGCCGGATCAGATGGATGAAAATGAACTACGGGCGCAGGTTCTGGAAAATCTGATTACGGCGGAACTGGTTCTTGAGGCCGTCGACCGGATCGGTTTGCGGGCCGGGGACGACATGGTGCGCCAGTACGTCCGACAGATACCGGCATTTCAGGTGGGAGGCAAATTCAGCCAAGAGGTCTTTGACAGCAAGGTTCGTCAGCGGGGGTTGTCCCCGGAAGAGTTCATAGCCCAGTTTCGGCAGGACGTCCTGAAAAATCAGCTGGCCTTGGGGATAGCCAACTCGGCCCTGGTGGCGGAGGGTGAGTTGGCGGAGCGGGTGCGCCTGGAGCGGCAACAACGGGCCTTCGAGTACCTGGAGATCCCGGTGCGGGACTTTCTGCCGGCAGTGACCGTTGAGCCCGCGGAAGTAGAGGCCTATTACCAGTCCCACCAGAGTGAATTCATGTCTCCGGAACAGGTGAAACTGGAGTATGTGGAACTGAATATCGGGGATATCGCCAAGACGCTGGAGGCCGATGACGAGACGCTGCGGGACTATTACGAGCAATATAAAAGTGACTACATGACACCCGAGCAGAGAAGGGTGAGTCATATCCTTATCAGAGTGGTGGATAGTGCGGACGCGACCGCCGTGGATGCGGCGCGATCACGGGCGGAAGCGGCGTTGCAAAGGGTGCGCAACGGGGAGTCCTTCGCGGCCGTGGCAAAACAGGTTTCGGAAGACCCCTTATCCAACAGCATCGGAGGAGACCTGGGTTATATGGAGCAGGGGGGTATGGAAGTCCCGTTTGACCAGGCAATGTTCGGCTTGAATGTGGGGGACGTCAGCGAACCGGTACAGACCAGTTTCGGGTTCCATATCATTCAACTGAATGATATCCGCGGCTCGCAGGGCAAAACCTTTGACGAGGTGCGTCAACAGGTGCGGGATGCCTATCTTCAGAGCGAAGCCGAGCGGTTTTATTATGATTATGTGGAAAAGCTCGCCAATGAAACCTTCAAGAACCAGGACAGCCTCGAACCGGCGGCCGAGGCCTTGGGGCTGACTGTTCGGGACGGCGGCTGGATAGGGCGTGACGGAGGCCCGGGCTTGTTCTCATCGCCGAAGGTTACCAATGCCGCCTTCAGTGAGGATGTTCTGGTTCAGGGACTCAACAGCGAGCTGATTGAGTTGGGAGATGAGCAGGTGATGGTGCTGCGGGTTACCGACCACAAGGAGGCGAGTCTGCTGCCGCTGGAGTCGGTCAGCGAGGGAATAAGCAAGGCTCTGCGCCGGGAAAAGGCGGCGGCCAGGGCCGCGGAGCATGGCAAGGATCTCATCGCCAGGCTGCAGGGGGGTGAGACCCTGCAGGCGGTGGCGGCGGCGGAGGCAAAACAGCTCGCCAAACCGGGAAGTATCAGCCGCGACGATACCGTTGTGCCGCAGCCCGTCAGGGAGAGTCTGTTCCGTCTGCCGCGTCCCGCGGGAGAGGAGCCGGTTTTCGGCGACGCGGTGTTGGACAACGGTAACTTCGTCGTTATCGCGCTGCGTTCGGTTACGGACGGTGCCATGGAAGACGCCGATCTGGCTGCCAGGCGAAACATGCGCAATATTATGCAGTCTTCTTTAGGGGAGAGTTATCTGCAGCATTTCGTCGACAATGAGCGGGATGCGGCGACGATCGTGGTCTCCAAGAAGGAAGATTAAGCGGATCGAAGCGACGGGTGCCCGGAAACCATCCGAAGATGACAAAAATTGGAATTATCGGCGGCGGATACTGGGGAGAGAAGATAAGGGATAAGATCGCGGTCCTCTCGGAGGAACATGATCTTCATCTTATGTTTGTCGCCGGAAGAAACGACGATTTTCTGGCGATGAGCAGGCAGCACGATATAGATTGGGCGGTGGTGACGACGCCGACGGCTTCCCACAGATCGATCACCGCCGGCCTGCTTGAGGCAAAACGAAACGTTTTCTGCACCAAACCCCTGACCCCGTCGACCGCCGATTCGGAGTATCTGGTGACCATGGCGCGGGAACTCGGGGCGCATCTCTATATCGACGATGTCTTCAGCTATCACCCGGGATTTTCCCGCATGCAGGAGCTGGCCGGGAACGATTCCATACATATCCTCTGGAACAAATGGAACGGCCGGGAATTCGGTTCCGTCCAGGATGTCCTGTTCAGACTCTGTTATCACGATCTATATCTTATTGAAGATCTGGTTTGCGGCGAACAACCCGCAGTACGGGAATTTGCCGTTGGCGCGGATCTGTTTAGATTGACGATCGTCTACGGTCAAAGGGAGGTGATCATTGAGTACTCGATTGACCCCGCGATTCCACAGGCGCATCGGATAAATACCATCGATTTTACTCACAAACCCGGGGATAAAGACGCGCTGCAGCAGATGTTGTTGACAGCTTTTACTTCACAATATGATCAGCGGCGAAACAACGGTAGGGGCCTGTGGGTCAACCGTCAAGTGGATCAGCTGTTGGGGCAGATGTTATGAAAATCGCAGTAATCGGGGGCGGACTGTTCGGTACAACCATCGCCATCTTTCTGGCGCGGGAGGGGCACCAGGTCGAGCTGTACGAACGTAATGATGAACTGCTGAAGGAGGCCTCCGGGATCAATCAATACCGGCTGCATGCAGGGTACCATTATCCGCGGAGCAAGGAGACCGCCATCAGCAGCAAGCGGGGGATCGATTCCTTTCTGGCGGAGTACGGGGATTGCATGCTCGAGAACAAGATGGGTGTGGAGCACTACTACGCCATATCTGCCCATGACAGTCTGGTGGACAGAGATCAGTATGTCGCCTTTATGGACTCCGTGGGGTTGCCTTACCGGGAAGGTTCCATTGAAGGCTTGAGAAACGTCGACGGTGTATTCCGGGTAGAAGAGCAGCTTATCGATATCAACGCACTGAGGGTGGATATAAACGCGAAGATCAAGGCGCTTCCCAATATTGCTTTAAAGCTCAATGCCGAGTTCGACTGTGCGACTCAAGGGGATTATGACTACATCGTCTCCGCTACTTACGCGAACTACAACTATGTCCTCAAGGACCGCAACAAGCGCGTCCTTCAGTTCGAACTGGTGGAAAAACCGGTGGTTAAACTCCCGGAGCGGTTTCGCAATATCAGCCTGGTGGTGATGGACGGACCTTTTTTCTGCCTCGATCCTTATAGCGATACCGGTTTGCACGTCATGGGCAACGTCACCCACGCCATTCATCAGGAGGTGGTTTCCCAGAACATCGAGATACCCTTTGGCTACCGTGGCCTGGTTAACCGGGGGATTGTGAAGAATCCGCCCATAACCACCATCGACCTGTTCCGAGATACCGCCCGCCACTTTTTCGATGGTCTGGAGTTCGATCATATCGGCTCCATGTATACGGTCCGCGCCGTGCTTCCCGATCGGGATTACGATGATGCCCGACCCACCATCGTTAACATGATCGACGACAAATACTTCCACGTCTTTTCCGGCAAGCTCGGCACCTCGGTGGAGACGGCGCACCATATCGTGAGTCAGTTGGTCGAGGTCTGAGCGGCCGGGAGGATAAACGCAGAGGACGGAGAGGCACGAACTCTATATAACCACAGAGGACACGGAGGTCCGTAGAGTTAGATGCCGATCATATAAACCTCTGTGCATCTCCGTGACCTCCGTGGTGGATAACAAGGACACAAAGAAAAAGGCGGGCCAAGCCCGCCTTTTTTTTACTCCTGTATCGGGTAGTTATCAGGCCATGCCGACGATGTGGTAGCCGGAGTCCACGTACAGCACGTCGCCGGTGATGCCGGAGGCCAGATCCGAACAGAGGAAGGCGGCGGCGTTGCCCACCTCGTCGATGGTGACGTTGCGGCGCAGAGGTGTCTTGGCCTCCGCCTCGTCCAGCATCCCCTTGAAACCCTTGATGCCGGAGGCGGCCAGGGTGCGGATGGGGCCGGCGGACACGGCGTTGACGCGGGTGCCTTCCGGACCCAGGGCGTCCGCCAGATAACGCACATTGGCCTCCAGGCTCGCCTTGGCCACGCCCATGACGTTGTAACTTGGGATGGTGCGCACGGCACCCAGGTAGGTCATGGTGACCAGGGCGCCGTTTCTGCCCCGCATCATCTCCCGGCCGGCCTTGGCCAGGGCGGCGAAGCTGTAGGCGCTGATATCATGGGCCGCGGCGAACCCTTCCCGGGTGACGGCATCGGCATAGCTTCCTTCCAGCTGCTCCCGGCCGGCAAATGCGATGGAGTGGACGATACCGTCCAGGCCGTCCCACGCCTTGCCGAGATCCCGGAAAGCGGCTTCGATCTGGTCGTCGCTGGTTACATCCAGCTCCAGCACGATGTCGGATTCGCACTGGGCGGCAAATTCCTCCACCCGCTTCTTGAGTTTTTCACCCTGATAACTGAAGGCCAGTTGCGCGCCCTCGCGGTGCATGGCCTGGGCCACTCCCCAGGCGATGGAGCGGTTGCTGGCGACGCCGGTGACGAGGATACGTTTGTCTTGTAGAAAGCCCATGGATATCTCTGCCTCTTCTTCTGTTAATGGCTGACAACGGCGGGGGGGAATGCGATCATGTCCCCGGTGCCGCTGGCGCGGTGCCCCGTACAGTACCGGAAAAGGCCGGACAGGAAAAGAAGTCCGCCCCGCGCCCCGGTCGTTTTCAGGATTGATATTACCCTGCGGAACAGACTGTTTTTTATGATCCAACCGTCCCAGTACAGGCGCATTTGGCGAATCCTTGCGGGAGGTCTGGCGCTGCTCCCGCTGTTTCTGGGGGGGTGCGAGGAAGGCCCGCAGAACAGCCCCTATCCGCAAGGGGATGCGGGGCGCAATGTGCTCTATAGCGCCTTCGAGGAACGGCCCAAGCATCTGGATCCCGCCCGTTCCTACACTGCCGCCGAGGCGGTCTTTACCGGCCAGATCTACGAGCCGCCGCTGCAGTACCATTTTCTGAAGCGCCCCTATCAGTTGATACCCCTCACCAGCGACGGTATGCCGCAGGTCCGTTACATCGGCAAGGGGGGGGAAATCCTCAATCCCGGGGCGGCCCCGGAGACCGTGGCCTATAGCGAATATGAGATCCGTATCCGTCCCGGTATCCGTTTTCAGCCCCATCCCGCCTTCGCCCGGACGGAGACCGGGGAGTACCGCTACCACGCCCTGACCGAGGGGCAGCTGGTATCTCTCCACACCCTCTCCGGCTTCGAACACACCGGCAGCCGCGAACTGACGGCGGAGGACTATGTCTACCAGATCAAACGGCTTGCCTTTCCCCGCCTGCACTGCCCCATCGCCGGTGTGATGGGACAGTACATCGTGGGATTCCGGGAGTTGGAGAAGCGGTTGGAAGCGGAGGAACAGCGGCTCAAGAAGGAGACCGGAGAGGAGCGGCCGTATCTCGATCTGCGGGGATTCCCCATGGAAGGGGTGGAGGTGCTGGACCGCTACAGCTTCCGAGTGCGGTTGCGAGGCAAGTACCCGCAGTTCCTCTACTGGATGGCCATGCCGTTCTTCGCCCCTATGCCGTGGGAAGCGGACCGCTTCTACGCCCAGGAAGGACTATGGCGGCGTAACATCAAGCTGGACTGGTACCCGGTGGGTACCGGACCTTTCATGTTGACCGAGAACAACCCCAACCTGCGTATGGTGATGGAGCGCAATCCCAACTTCCACGACGAGCGCTATCCGTCAGAGGGGGAGGCCGGAGACCGGGAACAGGGTCTGCTGCGAGATGCCGGCCGGCCGCTGCCGCTGATCGACAAGGCGGTCTATAGCCTGGAGAAGGAGAGCATCCCCTACTGGAACAAGTTCCTGCAGGGCTACTACGACGCGTCCGGCGTCAGCTCCGACAGTTTTGATCAGGCGGTCAGCATCGGCCAGCAGGGGGAGGCGAGGCTGACCGAGGCGCTGGAGGCCAAGGGGATCAAACTGGTGACGGCGGTCCAGACCAGTATCTTTTATATGGGTTTCAACTGGCTCGATCCGGTGGTGGGAGGCGACTCGGAACGGGCGCGGCTGCTGCGTCAGGCCATCTCCATCGCGGTGGATTATGAAGAGTTTATCTCCATCTTTCTGAACGACCGCGGGCTGCCGGCCCAGGGCCCCATTCCGCCGGGGATCTACGGCTACCGGGACGGAGACATCAATCCCTATGTCTATGAACGGGTCGCGGAAAGGCCGCGGCGCAGATCCATCGAATTCGCCAGGGAGCTGATGGTGCGGGCCGGTTATCCGGGAGGGCGGGACGCGCAAAGTGGCAAGGCCCTGATCCTCTATTACGATACCACCGCCACAGGACCGGACGACAAAGCGCGCCTCAACTGGTTTCGCAAGCAGTTTAAAAAACTGGGTATCGAGCTGGTGATCCGGGCCACCGATTACAACCGGTTTCAGGAAAAGATGCTCAAGGGCACAGCTCAGATCTTCTCCTGGGGTTGGAATGCCGACTACCCCGATCCAGAGAATTTTCTGTTCATGCTCTATGGCCCCAACGCCAAGGCGGGCAAGAACGGGGAGAACTCGGCCAATTACTCGAATCGGGAGTTCGATGCTCTGTTCGAGCGCATGAAGAATATGGACAATAGCCCGGAGCGGCAGGAGATCATCGACCGTATGGTGGAGATCCTGCGCCGGGACGCCCCCTGGGCCTGGGGCTTCTTCCCCAAAGGTTTTTCTCTGCACCACAGTTGGTATAGCAACGTGAAACCCAATCTGATGGCGAACAACACCCTCAAGTACAAGGCGATCGATCCCGAAGAGCGGGAACGCAAGCGGCGGGCGTGGAATCCCCCGATGTGGTGGCCGGTGCTGCTGTTGATCGGCGTCCTGGCGGTTTCGTTGATACCGGCTGTTCTCGGTTATCGCCGCAGAGAACGGAGTACCAGCGCATGATGGCGTATATCCTGCGTCGAGCGTTCTATGCCGTTCCCATCTTGATCGGGGTGAACATCATTACCTTCGTGCTCTTCTTCGTGGTTAACTCCCCGGACGATATGGCGCGTATGCAGCTGGGCATGAAGCGGGTGACGCCGGAAGCGGTCGAGAAATGGAAGGAGGAACGGGGTTATAACAAACCGCTACTCTATGCCGAGCAGGCGGAAGGGGTAGAGAAGATTACCGATACCATCTTTTTCGAGAAATCCGTAAAGCTGTTCAAGTTTGATTTCGGCTCTTCCGACAGCGGCCGCAATATCGGCTACGACATCTCTCAGCGCATGTGGCCGAGCCTGGCTATCGCCGTGCCGGTGCTGTTGGCAGGCCTGCTGGTCAATATCAGCTGGGCTCTGTTGATCGCCTTTTTCCGTGCAACCTATATCGACTTCTGGAGCGTGGTGATCTGCGTGGTGATGATGTCCATCTCAACCCTGTTCTACATAATCGGCGGGCAATACCTGATAGGCAAGCTGCTGAATCTGGTGCCCATATCCGGATATGACACGGGATTGGGGGCGGTCAAGTTCCTGATCCTGCCGGTGATCATCGGGGTGATCGGCGGCATCGGTTCCGGTACCCGCTGGTATCGCACGCTGTTTCTGGAGGAGATCAACAAGGACTATGTCCGTACCGCCCGTGCCAAAGGGTTGTCGGAGCAGGTGGTGCTGTTCCGGCACGTGCTGAAAAACGCCCTGATCCCGATTCTTACCGGCGTGGTGGTGGTGCTGCCCACGCTGTTCATGGGCAGTCTTATTACCGAGTCTTTCTTCGGTATTCCGGGGCTCGGCAGCTACACCATCGATGCCATCAACAACCAGGATTTCGCCATCGTAAGGGCCATGGTGTTCCTTGGTTCCGTGCTCTACATCATCGGCCTTCTGTTGACCGATATTTCTTATACCATCGTCGATCCCAGGGTGCGGCTTTCCTAGCGCCTATCTCGGATTTGATCAGAGGTTCTTTAATCGACATTTGTCATTTACTGCTGCAATCACCCGAAGGACACTGTATGGATGTAAAGCTGTTTAATCCAATCCGGACGGATCCGAATTGGTCAGTATATTGTTAAAATACACTGCCCCCTCGATTTTGTTATCTAGAGTCCTTTGCCGAATGTTTTTACAGGAATTGCAATCATGATGAAGTATATGGAGATGGTGCAACGTTGCCTGCAGGATGTCCCTGAGATAATGCCCTGGGACCTTGAGGAACGACTCCAGGAAAATCCCGATCTGCTGATACTGGATGTGCGTGAGCCCTATGAGTACGATGCCATGCGTATCCCCGGGTCCCTTGCGGTACCGCGCGGTATTCTGGAGACAGCCTGTGAATGGAATTACGAGGAGACCGTGCCGGAGCTGGTGCGGGCCAGAAAGCGCGAGATCGTGGTGGTCTGCCGCTCCGGATATCGCAGCGTACTGGCGGCCAAGGTCATGCAGGAGATGGGGTATGAAAACGTCACCTCCCTGAAGACCGGCTTGCGCGGCTGGAACGATTATGAACAGCCTCTGGAAGATCAGGAAAGTGAAACGGTGGAACTCGATGATGCCGACGAATACTTCAACGCCCCGGTTCGGCCCGATCAGTTACAGCCGGAAGGGTGGGAATATTGAGAAGTTTGTAGTTGGAAGGTGGCGCGGGGTGGAATCCCATCCCGCGGTTGGTCCGGGTTTTCGCCATTCCTTTCAGGACTCCTCGAAAAGCAGATGCATCAGCCTCCTCGGTTCGGTGCCGTTGCTGGCCGCGATCTCGCTGAGCGAGGTTTCAATCCCTTCCACCTTGAGTCCTGCGGTCTTGAGTTTCCTGACGATATCGTCGGGTTTCTGATCCAGTAACGGGGCGACTTCCAGCAACGGCGAATTTTCAAAGCTGCGCACCACCTGCATCATCGGGTTGCCTCCCTTTCCCTGTTCTCCGGGGGCTACGGCAAAAATCGACGCGACGACGGCCACCGCGCCGACGATCGCCAGGGTCAGGCGCCGCGGAAAATAGTTCCTGAAGGAGCGCCAGTGGTTCCAAACATGGATCAGGATGGCGGCAAAGAAGGCCAGGCCGATCCATTCATGGGCCTGCTCTAATGGATCGCGAAGGCCGAAAAAGATCAATACTCCCGAGGCCGAGACAAAGAGACCGGTTCCGATGATGGCCGGTGTGGCCCATTTGCGTATGTCGTGTTTCATTTTCTTTCCTTTCTTGACATGGTTGTGGTTTGCCCGTTCGGCATGAACGAGACCTTTGTTTTCGAAAGAATCCGGAGGTCGGTCCATGCCGAACGTTCAGGCGCGGCCGGCTGGATTATTTTCCTGCTCTGAAAGAGGGTCGGGCCATTCCCTGGTTCTTATCCACTTCAACCTGTTGAACCAGAGAGTTGTCTACGGTGACGATGTCTACCAGGTAGGTGTTGTCGTCCTTTTCGGCCACCTGTCCCGCCTGGAGGCGTTTATTGCCGCGCATGATCAGGTTTGCCTCCACCAGCGTTTTCGCCTCCTCCGCGGTCAGGTTCAACTCGCGGTTCGCCATGCGTTGGCGCTTGTCCATGGAGCTTCTGTCCATGGTCCAGTCACCACGCTGTTCGGAACGGCTGCAGTCGCCCCGATCCCGGCCCCAATCAGCGGACACGTTGAGGGCGGTGAGGCCGGTAGCGGCGACGATGGTGGTGACTGCGGCATACTTTACGATTTTGTTCATTTCAATTTCCTCGTGTTGGGGTAAAAAGTGTCGTATTTACGGCTCCTATTTCATCCTCTGCATGTGTCGGCAATTTGCCGGGAACCCACTTTTTTGTGACGAATTGTGACAACCGCGTGTTTGACACGATTTGTTACAAAGTTTTTTTTTGTAGGAATTCCCGATGCGGTAGACTGCGCGGCATGGAAAAACAGCCGCATATATTGGTCGTTGATGATCATTTGGAGATCCGCGAACTGGTGCAGCGGTTTCTCCAAGATCATGGATACCGGGTCAGTGCCGCGCCGGACGGTAGCGGGATGAAGAGAGTGCTGGCCGATGCGGCCATAGATCTGGTCGTGCTTGATCTGATGATGCCGGGGGAGGACGGTCTGACCCTGTGCCGAAACCTGCGCGCAGGCTCGGATATCCCGGTGATCATGCTGACGGCCATGGGTGAGGAGACCGACCGGATCGTCGGGCTGGAGATGGGGGCGGACGATTATCTGGCCAAACCTTTTAATCCCCGGGAATTGCTTGCCCGTATCAGGGCGGTCCTGCGCCGCAGCGGGGATGCGCAGGAACGGGCGCCGCGTGAGGCCCCGGAACAGCTACGTTTCCTCGGGTGGACCCTGTTTCCGGGAACACGGGAGCTGGTCGATTCGGAGCAGACTCTGGTGCCGCTGAGCACGGCGGAATTCGCTTTGTTGATGGCCTTCGTCAGTCGTTCCGGACGGGTGCTCAGTCGCGACCAGTTGCTGGATCTGGCCAGGGGCCGCGACACGCGGGTATTCGACCGCTCAATCGATACCCTGGTCAGCCGCCTGCGGCGCAAACTTGGCGATCCGCCACGGAACCCGAAGATCATCAAGACCGTACGCGGCGGCGGTTATCTTTTCGTGCCCAAGGTGGAGAGCGGTGATGCGGACGTGGCCTGATACCCTTGCCGGCCGTATTCTGACGCTGTTGATCGGCATGGCCCTGCTGCTGGTGGTCGGCGGTGCCCTGCTGTTGCACGGTGAGCGCGAAGAGCGTTTCGGGGAACGCAACCGTTTTCAGGTGTTGGATCGCGTTACCATGTTGGCGCGCCTGCTGAACGACGCTGACGGCGGTGAGCGCAGGCGTATTGTCGAACGGGCTTCCGGACATGGTGATGTTGTGGAATTGAGCGATCAACCGGCGATGGCGGCGGGATCGCGAGCCGCCTCCTTGGAGCGCATGATCCATCTCAGGTTGAAACGTGATCTGCATTTCTCCGACCCTTCCTCGATCCAGGTGCATGTCGCCTCCGATGGCGGGGTTCCGGGAACGAGAGAAGAGATCCGCGAACGGAGGGAACACGGACGCGGACCGGACCTGGATGGTATGGAGATCTCTATCCGCTTGGACGACGGCGTCTGGTTGAATTTCCGGCCGGGTAAATTCGAGGGGGCGCCTCCCTGGGCCGGCAAAACCCTGCAACTGTTGGCGTTGCTGTTGTTGCTGGTGATCGTCAGCGGGCTTTTTATCGCACGATGGATGGTGCAGCCCCTGGCGCGGTTGGCGGATGCGGCCAACCGTTTCGGTCTCGGGCAGGATCAGCCGCCTCTGCTGGAGACGGGGTCGCGTGAGATGCGTAACACCATCGGCGCCTTTAATCGCATGCAGGAACGTCTGCGCAAACACATCACCGACCGCTCGCAAATGCTGGCTGCTGTTTCCCATGATCTGCGTACGCCCATTACCAGCATGAGGTTACGCGCCGAATATGTGGAAGATGTGGAAACCCGGGAGAAAATACTTGCGACTCTGGATGAAATGGAGAAGATCCTCACGGTTACCCTTAGTTTTGCCCGGGACGAGGCGGCGGACGAGCGTGTTCGCGCCACCGATTTGGCCGCCCTGTTGTCGAGCCTGGTTGACGACCGTGCGGAAATGGGAGGAGAAGCCGGCTACGAGGGACCTGACCGGCTGGTTTTCGAATGTCGACCGATTTCTCTTAGACGCGCGTTGAACAATCTCATCGATAACGCGCTGAAGTATGGAGGTAAAGCGGAGGTGCTGTTATCCGAAGACGGCTCCGGTGTTGATATCGTCATTGAGGATGAGGGTCCCGGAATTCCGGAGCAGGAGTTGGAAAACGTGTTTACGCCTTTTCTGCGCCTGGAGGCATCCCGGAACCGGGATACGGGCGGTACCGGACTCGGACTCACGGTGGCGAGGACCATAGTTCATGCCCATGGCGGCCGATTGAAATTGGCCAACCGACCGCAAGGCGGATTGCGGGCGGTGATTCACCTGCCGCGTTAGGGGCGGGCAGGGATAGGTCCTTCCGCAAAATATACGAGCCGATGATGGCACACCATTCTTCCGCGAAAGGGGTCGGCTTGCATTTCCTCACCCTCGCTTTGCCCCCCTTCGGGTATCTTTTCTTCAAGGGACCTGAATGGGTGTATCATTTGTGTTCCTTTTCCAAGGATGTACATCACACGTGGGCGCACTCTCCATACATCATCTGCACAAGGTCTATCACAACGGTTTTGAGGCCCTGAGGGGCGTCGATCTGGAGGTGGAGGAAGGGGATTTTTTCGCCCTGCTGGGGCCTAACGGAGCGGGTAAATCCACCGCTATCGGCATTATCAGTTCCCTGGTGACCAAGAGCGGCGGTGAAGTGCGGGTTTTCGGCCATGATCTGGATCAGGAGCCGGAGGCGGTCAAGGCATGTATAGGTCTGGTTCCCCAGGAGTTCAATTTCAATCAGTTTGAGCCGGTTGTGGAGATCGTGGTGAATCAGGCCGGTTTCTACGGGATACCCAGGGCGGAGGCGTACCGGCGCGCGGAAGAGAGTCTGCGTCAGCTCGATTTATGGGAGAAACGGCGGCAGATGGCCCGGGAGCTGTCAGGCGGTATGAAACGGCGCTTGATGATCGCCCGCGCCCTGGTGCACCGGCCCAGGCTTTTGATTCTGGATGAACCTACCGCCGGCGTGGATATCGAAATCCGTCATTCCATGTGGGGCTTCCTGCGGGAACTGAACCGGCAGGGTACGACCATTATTCTGACCACTCACTACCTGGAGGAGGCGGAGAGCCTGTGCCGCAACATCGCCATCATCAATCACGGCAGGATCGTTGAGCAGAGTCGTATGGAGGATCTGCTCTACCGGCTCCATACCGAAACCTTCGTCCTCAATCTCAAAGGGAGACTCGCGGAACTGCCGGAACTGGGCGGTTATGTTCTGCAGCAACTGGATGATTGCACCCTGGAGGTGGAGGTGTCCCGCGACCAGGGCATCAACGGCCTGTTCGAGGCGCTGTCCCGCAACGGCATCGACGTAATAAGCATGCGTAACAAACAGAACCGGCTGGAGCAGCTTTTTATCGATATGTTGGACGCCGGCCGCCGCGGAGATGCCGCATGACCCATTCCAGAGGGTATTGGGTGGCGTATCGCACCATTGTGACCAAGGAGATCCTGCGCTTCATGCGGATCTGGGTGCAGACCGTGCTGCCGCCGGCGATCACCACCACGCTCTATTTTATTATCTTCGGTACCTTGATCGGTACACGTATCGGAGAAATGGACGGATATCGCTACATAGACTTTATCGTGCCGGGTCTTATCCTGATGGCGGTGATCAGCAACTCCTACTCCAACGTTGTCTCTTCCATGTTCAGCAGTAAGTTTCAACACCATATTGAAGAACTGTTGATTGCGCCGGTACCCAACTGGATCATTCTGGCCGGCTACGTCTCCGGCGGCGTGGCACGCGGAGTGGTGGTCGGCATCGCTGTTACCGCGGTTTCGCTGTTCTTCAGCGATCTCTCCGTGCACAGTTATTTTTGGACCCTGGTGGTGTTTGTGCTGACCTCCATACTGTTTGCCTTGGGGGGATTTATTAACGCCGTCTATGCCAGGAGTTTTGACGATATCTCCATTGTCCCCACCTTTATTCTTACGCCGTTGACCTACCTGGGGGGTGTTTTCTACTCTATCCGGATGCTTCCGGAGTTCTGGCAGCAGGTTTCATTGGGCAACCCTGTGCTCTATATGGTCAACGCCTTTCGCTACGGTCTGTTGGGAGTATCCGATATTCCCATGTTCCTGGCGCTGGCGATAATCCTGCTTTTTATCGGTGGTTTGACCGCATACAGTCTTTCACTTCTGAAACGGGGTGTGGGGATCAAGAGCTGAGTCCATGCGGACATTCGCGCCGCCCGGGTGACGCGTGTAGAATCGGTCTCGGTTTACCGCGAGGGGATACCGCCCTGGCCCGGGCAGGGAGCGCCCGGTTAGATACAGATGTCGAAAAAGAAAAAAATATACGGTTTTGGAACTTGGATTGTGCCGGTCCTGGTCTCGGTCGGGCTGGCGTTGCCGTTTTCCGCGGATTGTGCCATGTCGCCGCTGACCGAGGAGCAGGTGGTGGCGAAATACAGCGCCGGGGCGGAGCGGGTACTGAAACCCCGTTTTCGATTCGCCGGTGTTGACTGGCCCCCGCGGCGGATTACCTTGCTCGCCCTGAAGGAGACCCGGAGACTGGAACTCTGGGCGGAGCAAAAGGGGGAGTGGCACTTTATCCGCGAATATCGCATAAAGGGAATGAGCGGTGGGTCGGGGCCGAAGCTGAGAGAGGGAGACCGGCAGGTGCCGGAGGGTATCTATCGGATCATAAAGCTCAATCCCAACAGCGGCTTTCATCTTTCCATGAAACTGAACTACCCCAATGAGTTCGATCTGGAACAGGCGGAGCGGGAGGGCAGATCGGATCCCGGCAGCAATATCTTTATCCATGGCCGCAACGTCTCCAGCGGCTGCCTGGCCATAGGAGACAAGGCAATTGAGGAACTGTTTGTTCTTACTTCGTTGGTAGGCAAGGAGAACGTCTCGGTAATCATCAGTCCCCGCGATTTCCGGGTCCATCCGGTGCCCTTGGCGCAAGCGGAGGACCTGCCGTGGCAACGGAAGCTCTACCAGGGTATTGCCGACAGGATGAGGCGATTTCCGTTGGAACGAAAATAGCCCGCTACGGTCTCTGTAATATCCCGATTAAACCATGAACAATATGCCTCTGTTGCGTCGTGATCATGTAGCATAGGCTAAATTGCACCCTTCGCGTCGCGTCCTGAGCGGGAATCGCCACGGCCCCGGCCGCGAAGGCATTATGAGATAGGTTTCAGTTAGTGGCTCAAAGATCTTCCCGTACCAGCAAGCGCCGGAGTTCCTCGCAGCGGCGGAAAACCGCCCGAACAGCCGGGGAGCGCAAGGCCCGCAAGGAAAAAACGCGGCGGCGTTGGAAGCGGTTTTTCGCGCTGCTTTTCCTGTTCGGTCTGGTGGGCGGGGTTTATCTCCTCTATCTGGATCATACGGTTCGCGTGAAATTTGAGGGCAAGCGCTGGGCGGTGCCGGCACGGGTGTTCGGACACCCGTTGGAGCTCTATCCAGGGGCCTCCGTCAGTCCTCAGCAGCTGGTGGCGGAACTGCGACGGTTGGGCTATCGTCGGGTAAATCGCGCCGATATGACGGCCACCTGGTCCTACAACGGTGACAGTTACCGCGTTGTGACCCGGCCGTTCCATTTCTGGGACGGTGAGCAACCCGGCGGGGATCTGTCTATCCGCTTTGCCGGGGACCGGCTGCAGTCCCTGCGGGATCAGGCGGGAAACAGTATTGCGCTGGTGCGATTCGAGG
Organism: Sedimenticolaceae bacterium; assembly: GCA_050287965.1. Classification (GTDB taxonomy): domain Bacteria; phylum Pseudomonadota; class Gammaproteobacteria; order Chromatiales; family Chromatiaceae; genus CBFDBF01. Next base: position 33,243 of record JBNKCX010000052.1, on the reverse strand, counting down.
CGCCGGAGATCGGCAGTATCTACCCGGCACATAACGAGGATCGGGTACTGGTAAAGCGCAGCGACCTGCCGGAGGTTATGGTGCAGGCACTGATCGAGGTCGAGGACCGGTCTTTCTACAGCCACCACGGAGTGGCCCTGAAGGCCATCGCCCGGGCGTTGTTGGCTAATATTCGGGCCGGCGAAGTGGTACAGGGGGGCAGTACCCTGACCCAGCAGCTGGTAAAGAATTTTTACCTCAACCACGAACGGACCCTGTGGCGCAAGGCCAATGAGGCGGTAATGGCACTGTTGCTGGACGCCCATTATTCGAAAGATGACATTCTCGAGGCTTACGCCAATGAGATCTATCTGGGGCAGGACGGAAGCCGGGCGATACACGGGTTCGGACTGGCCAGTCACTTCTATTTCAACCGGCCGCTTCAGGAGCTGGATCTGCCGAAGCTTGCGCTGTTGGTGGCGCTGGTACGTGGTCCTTCCTATTATGATCCCAGACGCCACCCGGAACGGGCCAGACAACGGCGTGACATGGTGTTGCAGATCCTTCAGGAGCAGGGCCACATCAGCGATGAGCAGCGGTTGGCGGCCGCCCGGGCGCCCCTCGGTGTAACCGGACCTGAAAAGCAGGGCAGCCGCAATTATCCGGCGCTCCTGGACCTGGTCAGACGCCAGCTCCACCGCGACTATCGGGAGGAAGATCTGACCTCGGAGGGTCTGCGCATCTTCACCACCCTGGACCCCTGGGTTCAGGAACAGGCCGAGCGGGCGGTGTCGGAACGCCTTGAGAAACTGGAGAAGCAGTACAAACTTCCCCCGGGCGAACTGCAGGGCGCCGCGGTTGTCGTGGGTTCCGAGAATGGTGAAATACTGGCGGTGGTGGGTGGACGGGATCCCCGCTTTGCCGGGTTTAACCGGGCACTGGACGCGGTGCGTCCTATCGGCTCTCTGGTAAAGCCGGCGGTCTACCTTACCGCTCTCCAGCAGCCGCAGCGGTACTCCCTGGTCTCCCCGCTGGAGGATACACCGGTTTCCATCGAGAGCAGTGGGGGGACTGTCTGGACGCCGAGCAATTATGACAAGGAGAGTCATGGCAGGGTACTGTTGCACGATGCCTTGTCCCACTCCTATAACCTGGCGACGGTGCGCCTGGGAATGGATGTGGGATTGGAGGAGGTGTCCTCCACCCTGCACCACTTGGGCGTGAACCGGCCGGTGCAGCCGTTTCCTTCCCTGTTGCTGGGAGCGATCTCACTCTCGCCGCTGGAGGTGGCACAGGTCTATCAGACCCTTGCCGCCGGTGGTTTCCGATCGCCGCTGCGGGCTATTCAAAGTGTGCAGACGGCGGAAGGCGACGCCCTGCAACGTTACCCCCTGACGGTAACCCAGGCGGTAGCACCGGAGCCCGTCTATCTTCTGAACAGTAATCTGCAGGAGGTGGTGCAACGGGGTACCGGTGCCGGCTTAAAGAACTTCATTTCCGCGGATTTCAACATCGCGGGGAAGACAGGCACCACGGATGATCTGCGTGACAGTTGGTTTGCAGGATTTACCGGGGACAAGGTTGCGGTGGTCTGGGTTGGCAGGGATGACAACAACCCTGCGGGGCTTACGGGCGCCAGCGGTGCCCTCAAGGTGTGGGGGGATATGATGCGCCGATTGCATCCGACGCCGCTCGCCCTGGTGCAGCCCGAGAAGATCGAGATGATCGCCATCGATCCCGCGTCCGGGCTGAGGGGAGGTGGGTTTTGCAGCGACGTGCGCCAATATCCCTTTATAATAGGGTCTGCTCCCACTGCGCATGCCAACTGTGCCGGTGGGTCGGTTCGAAATATTTTCCAGGGTTTTTTCAATGACTAGTATTCGATACCTGTTGTTATCCACGATCCTTGCCACGGGGCTGGCCGGGTGTGGCGGCGTTCCCTTCTTCAGTGACTCGGAGCCGGCGCCGGTGGAAGAGGCCGGGGGGTGGGCGGGGGCACCGTCCGACGAGGATGTGGTGGCCATAACCCCCTACCGGCAATCCGAGGGGTATACGGCAACCCCTATGTACAGCACGGCCGTGCAAGAGTTGCTGCAGACCGCGCGTCTACAGCGGGAGGAGGGTAATCTGGCGGAGGCGGTGGCGACCCTGGAACGCGCCCTGCGTATTGAGCCGAGGAACGCCCACCTCTGGAACCAGTTGGCCCATTTGCGACTGGATCAGCAACTTCCGGTATTAGCGGCGGAGCTGGCCGCTAAATCCAATGTGCTGGTGGCGGCGGATCCGGAACTGAAGCGGGATAACTGGATGTTGATTGGCCAGGCGCGGCGGGCCACGGGTGATTTCGAGGGCGCCCGTTCGGCGGAACGCCAGGCTGGGATGAACTATTGAGCGGTCCTCCCCCTCTCAGGGGGAGTCAGAGGGCGTGACTTCCCCTTTCGGGGGAGTCGAGCGGTCCCCTACCTGTGTAGGAGCTGCCTTGTAGCCGTGATTGGTCCCGCAAAAATGCGGATGTCCCCGTCTCTGTCGATACGCTAGAATCAGGCGATTTCATCATTCCCGGGTTTGGAGAGGGGTCACCGAGTGAACCTTTATGCTGAGGAAAAGCTGATCAGTCAGGCCAGGCTGCTGGCGGCGGAATACCGTCGTACCATGGGCAAGCCGCTACCCGGTATCAGTAACGAGATCGCGCAGCACGACGCCATTCGTCTCCTTAAACTTCAACCGGCGCCAGGGGGGGAGGCGGGTTTTGATGCAGTCGATCCATCGCGGGATAACAGGCGTATCCAGATTAAAAGCCGTACCATCTTCGATGAGAGCAAGTCCGGCCAACGTATCGGTCAGATCAAGGTGGATAAGGAATGGGATTCGGTGGTGCTGGTCCTCATGGATGAGGAGTATGAACCCTATGAGATATATGAAGCTGAGCGTGATGAGTTGCTGGAGTATATGGAGGAGTCGAGCAGTAGCCGGGCCAAGCGCGGTGCCCTTTCGGTGGCCCGATTCAAAATTATCGGACGTCTTGCATGGGCGCGGGAAGAGGGTCTGGATCCGGAGGTCTGGGACAACCAGACCGGCTGAGCCGGTTTTTTCCTGATGGACATTGCCGCGGTACTGGGTCCGGATGGCCTCCTTTCCCGCCATGTGGAGGGCTACTCCTTTCGTCCCCAGCAGCTGGCTATGGCGGAGAAGGTGGCTGCAGCCCTGGAGGAGGGCGGCGTGCTGGTCACCGAGGCGGGCACCGGGACCGGCAAGACCTTCGCCTATCTGGCACCGGCCTTGTTGTCCGGATTAAAGGTGATTATATCCACCGGCACCAAGAACCTGCAGGATCAACTCTTCCACAGGGACCTGCCGCTGATGCGGGATGCCCTGGCGCTGCCGGCGCAGGTGGCCCTGTTGAAAGGGCGGGCCAACTACCTTTGCACCCACCGTATGGAGAGTGCCTTGTTGGAAGGTCGGTTGCGTTCCCGGCAGATGGTGGATCACCTGATGGCCGTGCAACAGTGGTCAGGTACCACCGAGCGGGGCGACATCGCGGAGTTGTCCTCTATCCCCGAGGATTCCGATATCTGGCCGTTGGTCACCTCCACTACCGATAACTGCCTCGGTCAGGAGTGCCCCGTCTACAGCAAGTGTCATCTGGTTGAAGCGCGGCGCCGGGCACAGGAGGCCGACGTGGTGGTGGTCAATCACCATCTGCTGTGTGCCGATTTCGCCCTCAAGGAGGAGGGATTCGGAGAGCTGTTGCCGGGCGCCGACTGTTTCATCGTGGATGAGGCCCACCAACTTCCCGATACTGCGAGCAACTTTTTCGGTCTGACGGTGAGCGGCAGACAGCTGTTGGAACTGGCGCGGGATACGGAGGCGGAATACCTTCGGGAGGCGGGTGATATACCTGAGATTCCGAACCGGGCGGCGGCCCTGAGTAAGGCGGTGCGCGATCTCAGGCTTGCCTTCGGTGTGGAGCTGCGTCGCGGTCCCTGGAAAGAACTGAGCGGCGATCCGGCGGTGGGCAATGCGCTGGCGCAACTCCGGGAGGAGCTGACGCGTCTGGGATCGGCGCTGGAACTTATCAAAGGACGGGGCAAGGGACTGGAGAGCTGCAGCAACCGCTGTGAACAGCTGATGTCGGGACTCGCCGGCCTCTGCGATGAAGAGGAGCAAAGCGATGTTCGCTGGTTCGAGACCTACCGCCAGAGCTTTCGTCTGAATCGCACGCCGCTGGATATATCCCAGCTGTTCCAGGCCCAGATAGAACGCCATCCGGCCGCTTGGGTGTTTACCTCAGCCACCCTGGCGGTGGGCGATAGTTTCCGCCACTTTCAGGATCAGCTCGGTCTGGAACAGGCGCAGACCGCCCGTTGGGAGAGCCCCTTCGACTATCCCAACCAGGCCCTCTGGTACGTGCCCCGCGATATGCCGGAACCGAGCAGTTTCGACTATATCGATGCGGTTCTCGATGTGGCGGTGCCGGTGGTGGAGGTGAGCCGTGGCCGCGCCTTTCTGCTGTTCACCAGCCATCGGGCCCTGCGTATCGCCGCGGAGACCCTTGAGGAACGGCTGGATTACCCTCTGTTGGTACAGGGCAGCGCCCCCAAGAGCGAGCTGCTGGACCGGTTCCGCCGGCACGGGGACGCCGTTCTGCTGGGCACCGCCAGCTTCTGGGAGGGGGTGGACGTTCGCGGCGAAGCGCTCTCCTGCGTGGTTATCGACAAATTGCCTTTCGCTTCCCCGGGGGATCCGGTGCTGCAGGCCCGGATCGATGCCCTGAAGGCGCGTGGCGGCAATCCCTTTATGGAATATCAGGTACCTCAGGCCGCCATCGCCCTGAAGCAGGGTGCCGGGCGTCTCATCCGGGATGAAAACGACCGGGGGGTCCTGGTGCTCTGTGACCCCCGGCTTCTGAAAAAGGGGTACGGCCATACCTTTCTGGACAGCATGCCGCCCATGGCCCGGACCCGGGAGCTTGTCGATGTCCAGAAATTCTTTGAACTCGACAGGTCCGGTGAGTGATCCGCGTTATGCTTTCGGATTGGAGTGCCGGGCGGATGGTGCAGTCTTTTAACAGTCCCCTGATTCCTGATTTATATGCTATGGAATTGGTGGAAGACAACCTCAAGGTTCCCAGATCACTAGGTGATGCATCGACTGGGGGCAAAGGGATTTCATAGGAATACCCCAGGCAAGTTACAATGGGCGTATGAAACTACTGGCGATCGAAACAGCGACTGAGGCCTGTTCCGCCGCGCTGTTGCAGGATGGTGAATTCCGCGAGCGTTATGAGGTCCAACCCCGTAGACAGAGCGAACTTATCCTGGCCCTGGTGGAGGGATTACTGGCCGAAGCCGGGATAAGGCCCGAGGAACTGGACGCCCTTGCATTTGGCTGCGGTCCCGGGTCTTTCACCGGGGTGCGGATCGCGGCCGGAGTGGCTCAAGGAATCGCCTTCGGCGCCGATATACCAGTAGTATCGGTCTCTACGCTGGCGGCGTTGGCGCAGCGGCATTACCGGGAGAGCGGGCGGAAGCGGCTGTTACCCGCCTTTGACGCCCGCATGGGTGAACTCTACTGGGGTTGTTATGAGGTGGGCGCTGAGGGGGTGGTGGAGCCGGTCAGGGATGATTGTCTGGTCTCATCGGATAGGGCTCAATGGCCTGAGGGCGGTGGTTGGCACGGAGTGGGCAGTGGTTGGTCCACCTATGGCGATCTTCTCACAGGACGCATGGGTGGCGATCTGGAGTCGGTGACCGCGGACCTTCATTGCAGTGCCCGTGATGTGGCGCTTCTGGGTTCAGTCGGGTTTCGACGTGGGGCGGCGGTACGGGCGGATAGGGCATTGCCCGTCTATCTAAGGGATCAAGTGGCGAGGAAACCCGCTTAATCTGAAGATTTTCTTTAAATGACATGTATAACATGCTAATAATACGGAGAATATGGTTAAAATCTCCGGAAAAGGGGCAAAAAAGGCCGAAAGAGCCGGTTGACCACGCTGAACAAGACAAACATAGATAATCTGGAGTACTCAATGGGCAAAAGGGCACCAATACGATTTCTAGTCTCAGGTCTGATATGCGGGATAGGTTTTCTCGTGTTTCCCGCAGTAGCAGTGAACGCCGCAGACGATAACCTTGTCCAGAGAACCGAGGAGTTGAAGAAGCGGCTCGAGGCCCGTATTGCCGAGGTGACCTCCGATCCGGTGCGGCTCCGGGCCTATCTGGAACAGGGGCAGGAGCGGACCATTCTCTGTAACCACTGTCACGGTAAGGACGGCGTCGCGATTCAACGGCCGGGCCTGAAGCGCATCGTGCCCAATCTGGCGGGCCAGAATCCGGTCTATATCATCGATCAGTTTCAGCGTTTCGAGGATGGTCGGCGCAAGGACTTTATGATGGGTGGTCTGGCCAAGAACTTCACGGAAGAGGACATGATCAAAATCGCCATCTACTACTCCAGACTGAGGCCGAAGACCGCGGGGGGCGGACGGCCCGACCTGCGGGCGCACGGGAAGGAGCTGTTCAAGCAGATCTGCCATGCTTGCCATGGTGAAGACGGCAGAGGACAGGCGGGTTACGCCATGATCGCCGGCCAGCGGGCGGATTATGTGACACAGATGTTGAAGACCTTTCGCGATGATCGCGAGCGGCGGATCAACCCCTGGATGACCGGTGTGGCCGTCGGTTTAAGCGATGAGGATATGGAGGCGGTGGCTTCCTATCTGGCGAACATGAAGTAGACGGTTTTTACCGCCGAGGTTTCCTGAAGCCCTGGAGTCCTCTCCAGGGCTTTTTCTTGCGGGGATGGTTTTCGGGGAGGGCGGGCCCTGGTTCAGGTTGTTTCCTTACCCTTATAATTCCTGCGGTACCTCACTCGCGATCCGAGTGGTTTGCGGCGACCGGGGGTGAGCCCTGTCCCATTTTTCTATCTAGGATTATTGTGTGACCATACCCGCCGGAATTGCCGTATCGAATAACCATAATCCCGATAGGGCCATGCTCGTCCTGCTGTTGTTTGCCCTGTTCCTGAGTGTTGTTTATTTCTTTTCTTTTCTGGATGCCGACCTGATCCGTGCGGGGGAGGCGCGGGCAGCCGAGATTGCCAGGGAGATGGTGGAACGAAACAACTTCATTCTTCCTTCACTCAACCATGAGGTATCCGCCGGAACCCTGACCAAGCCGCCTCTGTTTCACTGGCTGGTGGCGGCGGTGGGTTCAACCTTCGGATGGTCGAACTGGGTGGTTCGCCTGCCCTCCGTATTGGCGGCATTGGGCTCCATCTGGATGGTCTTTCTTATCGGCCGGATGTTGTTCGGATTCCGGGCGGCTGCTTATTCCGTGGTGGTGCTGTCGACCTCCATACTCTTTCTGCAGAACGCCTCGGCGTCCCGCATTGATATTCTCTTTACACTGCTTATCCTGGTTTCCCTCTACTCTTTCTGGCGCGCCCTGTCGGACGAACGGCAACGCAGCTGGATATACGGATTCTATGTCTGCAGCGGATTGGCGGTGGTGGCGAAAGGGCCTGTCGGATTTCTGGTGCCTTTTGCGGTAGCTCTGTTTCACCTCTTTGTGTCCGGGAAGCGGACCCTGATAAGGGACCTGATTACCGCCAGAGGTCTGCTGTTGTTCTTTGCCGTGGCGGTTCCCTGGTATGTGGCCATGGCCGTGACCGCCCCCCCGGAACTGGTCAACAATTTCCTGTTCGGACAGCTATCGCACTGGTGGGGCGGCAGCGGCAAGATTGCGGACAGCGGCGGCAAGTCCTTTTTCTATTATCTGCCGCACATGCTGGTGGGGGCGTTCCCCTGGTCGCTGTTTCTGCCCGGGATCGTATATTACGGGCTGCGGGAGGCGCGAAGGAGCGGGAATCCGGGTTTGAAATCGGTGCTGCTCTGGTTTCTCGGCGGGTTTGTGCTGTTCAGTCTGGGTGGTAAAAAGGCGACTCGTTATCTGTTGCCCCTCATGCCGGCGTTTGCGCTTCTGGCCGGTTTCTACTGGGATCGAATCGCCGACGGGATCAGCAAGGTTCATCGCAGATTATTGATCGCGGCGGCTTCCCTGGTGCTGATGGGAACGGTAGCGGTGTTTGTCCTGATGCTGGCGGCGGCCATGGATTTCGAACCGGCGCTGAACCTGCTGTTGCGCGGACGCAATCTGGGCGGCGCCCAACAGGTGCGGGAGGGGTGGGATCTGCTCCGAGGACTCGCCGTCACAGGTCTGGTGTTTTCCCTGCTGTCGGTGGCGGCGGCACTGGTGGGGGTTTTCGGTTCGGGAAAGGGCCGGAGCGCCTGGATAGTGGTAGGGTCGGCGGCTATCGCCTGGACCCTGGTATGGCCTTTCTCTCTAGGCGTGAAGCCGCAGCTGGATGCGGCCAAGAGCCCGCGCGCGGCGGCGGAGACCATCCTGCAACTCCTCCCGGAGGGTGCCGAACTCTATGGCGGCAGAGGGGATAAGACCTACGAACACGTCATGCGTTGGTACCTCAACAGAAACATAACCCGCGAATCCAGGGAACAACTGTATCTGCGTATACGGGACGAGCGGGATTCCTGGGTGTTGCTGATGGATAAGGATCCACCGCCCGAGGAGCTGTTTCGCGGACGGGCCGGTATCCGCAGCTGGCAGGTGGATTATTACCACATCACCCTTGTTCCCGGCGGTTAGCGGAGTATCGTGTCCATAGCTGTCCGTAAGACGCGGCTCTTCCAGGGCCGTCGAATCTTAACGCGGAGAACGCTAAGGCGCGGAGGCGCAAAGAGTATTAATTCAGTCGAGGTAAACTGCCGCTTCTGGCGGCGAGACATGAAAGGGCTCTGTCGTTCCGGCGGGCGTAGCCCGCCCTACGAAGCTATTAATCACCACGGAGGACACAGAGGAGCACAGGGAGATTAAAACCTGGGGTGATGCCTCTCTCCAGGTCGATGGTGATGAATTCCCCCCGGGGATAAGGTAAAGTTCCCCAGTTTCGATACATATACCGAGAAATCCGCGGCCTGCCGCGGACAACAGGTGGGGTTGGCAATGGATATTTCAGTCGTGATTCCTGTTTACAACGAGGCGGAGAATATCGAGGCCCTTGCGGCGGAGATACTCCAGGCGTTGGAGAGTAAATACGAATACGAGGTAGTTTACGTTGACGATGGCAGCAGCGACGGAACCCCGCAGGTGCTGGAGAAGCTGCGCCGCGCCTATCCGCAGTTCCGGTGCATACGTCACCTGCACAACAGCGGGCAGAGCACGGCGGTGCGTAACGGTGTCAAGGCGGCACGGGGCGAGTGGATCGTGACCCTGGACGGGGACGGTCAGAACGATCCTGCGGACATCCCGCGCTTCATAGATGTCATGCGGAACCGGGAGGAGGGCGGCAAACTGCAGATGGTGGCAGGCTATCGCAAAAGACGCCAGGACGACTGGGTAAAGCGCTTCTCGTCCCGGGTGGCGAACAAGGTGCGGGCCGCCCTGCTGAAGGATGCCACCCCCGATTCGGTGTGCGGATTGAAGATGTACCGGCGGGATGTATTCCTGGATCTGCCTTACTTTGATCATATGCACCGGTTTCTGCCGGCCCTGATCCAGCGCAACGGGGGAGAGACTCTATCGCTGGAGGTTAATCACCGTCCCCGAAACAGGGGGGTATCCAAATACGGCGTCGGTAATCGACTGTGGGTGGGCATCGTCGATCTGCTGGGGTTGATGTGGCTGCAACGGCGGGTGCGTCTTACCGAAGTGGAAGAACAGGAGTAGACCGTGTCGATTGAATCAATAGCACTCGTGGTTGGTTTTGTCGGGCAGGCCTTGTTTTCGGCACGGTTTCTGGTGCAGTGGATTGCCAGCGAACGCCAGGGCCGCAGTGTTGTCCCTATCGCGTTCTGGTATTTCAGTATCGCCGGCGGAATCACCCTGTTTGGTTATGCCATCTACCGTATGGATCCGGTCTTTATTCTGGGCCAGGGGATAGGTGTATTTATCTATTTGCGTAACCTGTACCTGATCCGGCGGGAGCACGCGGCCCTGATGCCGGAATCCGAATAAGTCACGCCGGAAAGGGGCGGCTTTCCATTTCCTGCTCGTTCACTCTCAGATAGGCACCATGGGTTTCGTGCCACTCCGCCAGCACGATACGCCGGGCCGGTTTCCCCTCCAGTGTGAATTCATGACTGGCCGGGCGGTGGGTATGACCGTGGATCAGCAGCTGAACGTTATGCTTGCGCATGAGATCGGCAACCGTTTCCTGGTTCACGTCCATGATCTCCTCGGGAAGAAGCGCCGTGGTTTCTCCGCTCTGCCGCCGGTATTCGGCGGCCTGGGCCGACCGTTCCGCCAGGGGTTTTGACAGGAACTCGGAGATAAAGGTCGGGCTGCGCAGTTGGTTGCGTGCCTGCTGATAGATCAGATCGTCGCTGCAAAGTTGGTCGCCGTGGGTGATAAGTGAGGGGGTTCCGGCAAGATCGATAACCGTCGGGTCGGGGATCAGTTCGCACCCTGCCTGGCGGCAGAATTCATCGGCGATGAGGAAGTCCCGGTTGCCGTGCATCAGAAAAAGCGCCGTCCCCTGTTTCACCAACCGCCTCATGGCATCCTGTATCTGCGGTATCGGCGGGGTGCGGTCGTCATCGCCGAGCCAGACATCAAACAGGTCGCCGAGGATGAACAGGCGTCCGGCGCCGGCAGCGACCTGTTCCAGAAATCTCAGGAAAAGGGCCACGGTTGCCGGGCGCCGTGCCGACAGGTGAAGATCGGAGATTAACAGGGTGTCCGCCATGGCCGGCAGCCCTAAAAGCGCTGTTTCCGGCAGTTACTCGCCAATCTCCGCCTTTTCGATAACGATGTCGTCAACCGGCACGTCCTGATGACCCATGCGACCGGTGGTGTCCACGCCTTTGATCTGATTGATCACATCCATACCGTCAGTCACCTTACCGAACACGCAGTATCCCCATCCGTCCTGGCTGGGGAAGTCCAGGAACTTGTTGTCCGCCACGTTGATATAGAACTGGGCGGTGGCCGAGTGCGGATCCATGGTGCGGGCCATGGCGATGGTGCCGGTCAGGTTGCTGAGACCGTTATTCGACTCGTTTTCGATCGGTTCCCGGGTCTGTTTCTCCACCATGCCCGGCAGGAAACCGCCGCCCTGGACCATGAAGCTGTTGATCACGCGATGGAATATGGTGCCGTCATAGAAGCCGTCCCGCACATACTGGGCGAAGTTCTCGCTGGTCTTCGGGGCCTTTTCAAAATCGAGTTCAATGACGATATCGCCGAGGTTTGTTTTCAGGGTAATCATTTCTCTGTCGCCTTTTCGCTGTCGTTGATCCGGGTGATGCTTTCGATGATAACGGGTTTCTCCGGTACGTTGTTCATGCCGTATTGGGATACGGTGAAGACATCCGCGATTTTGTCCACGGTCTCCAGCCCTTTGGTCACTTTTCCGAATACCGTATACCCCCAGTCGTCCGGATCCGGATAGTCGAGACCGAAATTATCCACGTGATTGATAAAAAACTGTGCGGTGGCGGAGTGAGGGTCGTCCAGGCGCGCCATGGCGATGGAGCCGCGCACGTTCTTGAGACCGTTATTGGCCTCGTTTCTGACCGGGGCATGGGTCCGCTTCTTTACCAGATCGGGAGTAAATCCCCCGCCCTGGATCATGAAACCGTTGATCACCCGGTGGAATATGGTGCCGTCGTAGAAGCCCTCGTCCACATAACGGAGAAAATTCGCCACGGTCTGGGGCGCCTTGTCCTCGTCCAGGGCCAGTTCCATGTCACCCATGCTGGTCTTTACCAGCACATGAACCGTGCCGGCACTTGCGGATGCCGGCAGTCCCAGGCTCAGCAGGAGAACGAGGGATAGGTTTAATAGCCTGTTTTTCATGGTATTCCGGTATATCCTCGAAAACCTAGCATGATATAGCTTCCGCAAGCGGGAAAAAAGCGCCAATCCTTTGTCGTCGCCGGTCTTTCGTTTACTATGCGCGATTAGTCTCCGGTTATGGCGCCTCGTGCGCATGCCCGGTGTCCGTCGGTCTCTGTATGAAATCCGGAAGTCAAATGATCCAGGTCTACAACGATCTCACCAACCAGAAAGAAGAGTTTGCGCCCATGGAGCCGGGCAAGGTCCGCATGTACGTCTGCGGTATGACGGTCTATGACCTTTGCCACCTGGGGCATGCCCGGGTGATGGTGGTGTTCGACGTGATCTACCGTTATCTGCAGGCCAGCGGCTATGACGTCACCTATATCCGTAACATCACCGATATCGACGACAAGATCATCAATCGCGCCAACGAGCGGGGGATGCCGTTCACCGAGCTGACCCAGGAGTTCATCCGCGCCATGCACGAGGATGCGGACGCCCTGGGAGTGCTGCGTCCCGACAGCGAGCCCAAGGCCACCGAACACATGGACGAGATCCTGGCCATGATCGGCCGCCTGATCGAGCGCGGGCACGCCTATGCGGCGGAGAACGGCGATGTTTACTACGACGTGCGCAGTTTCCCCGGCTACGGCAAGCTCTCCGGCAAGTCCATAGAAGACCTGCAGTCCGGTGCCCGGGTGGAACCCGGGGAGGCCAAGCGGGACCCCCTGGATTTCGCCCTGTGGAAGGCGGCCAAGCCGGAGGAACCGGCCTGGGACTCCCCCTGGGGGCGGGGCCGGCCGGGCTGGCACATCGAGTGCTCCGCCATGTCCACCAAGGCCCTGGGGGATACCTTCGATATCCACGGCGGCGGTGCCGATCTCACCTTTCCCCATCATGAGAACGAGATCGCCCAGTCCGAGGGCGCCACCGGCCACCCCTTCGTCAAATACTGGCTGCATAACGGTTTCGTGCGCATCAACGAGGAGAAGATGTCCAAGTCCCTGGGCAACTTCTTCACCGTGCGCGAAATCCTGGAACGCTACCGGGCCGAAGAGGTGCGCTACTTCATCCTCACCAGCCAGTACCGCTCCCCCCTGAACTACGACGACGAACATCTGGACAACGCCCGTGCGGCCCTGACCCGTTTTTATACCGCCCTGCGCGGGCTCCCGCAGGCGCAACCCGCCGGGGGCGAGGCATTCGAGGCCCGTTTCCGCGAGGCCATGGACGACGACTTCAATACCCCGGAGGCCCTGGCGGTACTGTTCGATCTCACCCGGGAGATCAACCGGATAAAGGCATCCGATCCCGCCGCCGCGGCGGACCTGGGTGCGGTGCTGCGGGAGCTGGGCGGTGTGCTGGGGATATTGCAGGATGATCCCGAAACGTTTTTGAAGGGTGATGTTATTACGGCTTCAGCTGATATCGCCCTCTCAGACATGTCACTTTCTGCAACGGCTACGGTGACTTATTCTCAAGATCGTATTGAAGCATTGATCGTTGAACGTACCCAAGCCAAGAAAGACAAAAACTGGGCCGAGGCGGACCGTATCCGCGACCAGCTGCAGGCGGCCGGCGTGATCCTCGAGGACGGCCCCCAGGGCACCACCTGGCGGCGGGGGTAGAGGAACCCCCCTGTCGTCCCCCCCCTGGAAGGGGGGCGGGGCATGGACGGTCCCCCCCTCTCAGGGGAGTCAGAGGGGGTTACTCGGCCGAAGCCGTTGCGCGGTAGTAGCCGTCGGGGCCCAGCACCTTCAGCACCGCCTGGGTAAGCAGCTCTTCATCCACTTCGCCGTCCGCCGAGAACAGGTTCTGGATACGCCCCTTGGGTGAGGCGGCGGTACTGATGATATTGTGCGTCAATGTCGCCCCCATGGAGGCCACCATACAGCCCTCGGGCGCCACGTTGAGGCAAAGGTCGTAACCCTTGCGCAGTTTGCTGACCACCTCACCGATATAGGGCCCCAGTTCCCCGAACGGCCGCAGGGTGGACATCAGTTGCTCCGCCACCCGCAGGGTCGCCGGCATGGCCGCCGGTATGCCGACGCCCGCCGCCCTGTAGAGCGGCCGCGCCAGGATCTCCCGCAGCAGGAAGCGCAGACCCTTGGTTTTGGACAGGGACGCTTTGCTGCCGGAGATGGTCCGGGACAGCTCCGCCCGTTTTTCCGCAGAGCAGCTACGCAGCTGTCTTTGTGCCGACTGGAGCTTGTGTGTGTTGACCATCTCTTCCTCGTCCAGCAGGTAGGCGAGGTAGTACCAGACCGGCGAATATTCCAGGTCGAAGCGGCGGAAGCCGACGGAGGAGAGCAGCAGTTGGAATATGTCCTCCGCCTGGCTGGTGCGCATATAGGCTTCGCCGTCGATATAGATCTTCATCAGCCCGTCGGATTGGGTTCCCCGGTTCCATTTCCTGGAGAACTTGCGCAGTTTGCGATGAAGGTCGCGATCGTGAAGGCGGTATGCGAAATATTTTATTGCAGCCGCTGCGTTACCGTCGCCGAATCTTCGTAACACCTTTGTTATTTTTTCGCCGGGCCCCGGTTTATTCTCCAGGATACGGTACAGCTCCTGCTTCAGTTGCCGGTATTCCGTAAGGAACCGTTGGTATTCTGTGAAGTCGCGGCATCGGCTTCCGCACTTGAACAGGAGGGCGTGCAGGACCCCCTGGAGAATAACACCCTGAAAGGCGCGTACCACCGCCCATTCATCGATGCCGAAGTTGTAGCCGGAGCTCTCCTCGCCCACCAGCAGCTGCATGATGGGATCGGCGGATGTCTGCGATCGGGCCTCATCTCCGTTTATGCCCTTCGGGGTTCCGAAGGTCTGGTAGGCATACAGCTTCTGCGCCTCGGAATACTGGCCCTGGCGGCAGGGTCCGGTGCCCTTGTTGGTAAAAATAAGCACCCGCTGTTTTCCTGCGACCAGCGGGTCGGAACGTTCCTTGCGTCTGAGGAAGTCCTCTACGGCAAGGACGATATCTCCATAAACCGCCGCCAATGGAGCACACACCGAATCACCGGTGAATCTGCGGCCTTTCTTCACCAGTTCCACCAGACTGTAGGTGTCGTCTGAATAGTTGTCGATACAGGTAAACCCCGCGGCCCGGATGACCGTGGTCACGGTGCGGTTATCGGACAGTGTCGGGAAATAGATGACGTCCTTCTCTCTGTCCAGTGCCTGGGAATTGGTAAATCCGTCGAGGATCCTGATATCGAAAGGTTCACCGCCTGCCATAAGTTCACTGTGCAGTCCCTGTTCCAGCTGCTTGGCATAGGTGTTCATGCGGTTTTCCAGATGCGCCAGTTCCTGGATCACCGCGTCCGACTGAATCAGCAGGAACGGACGCTTTTTCATGATCTCGGCCACCAGCGACGTGGTGACGCTGTCCGGACCGCAGCGGAAGGTGGAAACCTGCACCACCGGCAGGAGCCTTTCGTCGGACCCGGTCTCAATCTGCCGGAACAGCTCCTTCAGGCGCGGATTGGTGAGTATTTGGTGCAGTTTTTTCTCCGCCGCAGCGCGCAGAACGCTGACAATGGTGTGGGGATTGCGCCAGTAGAGGTGGGAATAGTCCTGATCCAGTTGGATATCCATTAAGTAAGCCGGCAGCGCCACGATCTGTTTGTCGCGCATCAGGCGCCCCACGTGACTGTCGTAGATGCCGGGATTCAGAACATACTCGCGGCCCACCACGATACCCACTTGCCGGTCTTCCCGCAGTGCCGTTTCAATAATGTCCGCGGCCATATTCTCCAGTTCCGCCTTGAACGCCAGGTTGTCGTCCAGGGCGTGCTGGACGGCGGCGAGCAGGGCGCCGGAAGTCGGTCGGATGCCGTAGTGTCTGAAAACCGCAGCGAGCTGCTGATACAGCTGGTGGCTGATGAACTCCGCGTCTGGATTGGAAAGGTCCAGGTGGAACAGGTGAAAACGGGCGTCCGGGGAATCAGTTTCGGCGATGTTCTTCGCCACCAGGCCGCCGCCCTGGTTGATGGTGCAGGTGCGGCCGAAACTGGCACCTCCGGTGGGAAGATACTCGAGCTGCGGCACCAGGATCATACCGTGCGGCTCCTGGGCCAGTCTGAGATACTGCCCGACGGCGCCGATCTGCGGGGCGCAGGTATCGGTATCGAAGCGGGGTTGGGCCTTTATCAGGTCCGCTTCCTTGACGCTGTCGGTATGTACCGGGAGTCCGAGGTGGTGAAAGATTCTGGCGAAGAAGTACGCCCATTCGGAAACGGCAAAGCTGCGGGGGATAACCAGACGGTCCTCCGCCTCGGAATGGGGCAGTCTGCCGTTGATATATTCCCAGATCTCTTTGTAGGTATCCCTGCCGCTGTCGACCTTGATGCCGGCCTTCTTCAGGGCGAGGAATTCATTAATGGCGGTGCAGCCGCCTAGGGTCAATTTGGTACGCTGGCCCTTGGTATCGGGGAAACTCAGCAGGGTGCGGTTGCAGCAGGCGGCCTTGTCGCCGCAGGCGATGCCGCGACACTGCACAATCCGTTTCTTGAACTGCCGGCTGACGAAATACTCCAGGGTGCAGGGTGCGGCGTCCCGGGATTCCTGATCAAGCAGGGTCCTTATGAGCCCGAAACAGGCCCGGTGCCCCGGATTGGACGGTACCAGGGCGTAGCTCGGTGCGCCCAGATATTCCTGGAGTCGTTGGGTTACCGCCAACGGCAGTGGGTCGGAAAGCATGGTCTGTCCATGCAGCAGGACCACGGCGTTCCTGGGCAGGTCCACCTGATCCCACAGGGTTTGCGCCATGTTTTCCACAATGGCCCAACTGCAGGAGGCCAATATCTCATCCTTGGAGTATCCCAGGGTCTGCAGCTTGCGCGCGTTTTCGATCAGGAAGACGGCGCAGGTCGCATTGATGGCAAACGCCTTTTCCGCATCGAAGGCCCGTTGGGATGCTTCTGCAACGCTCTCGATACCGAACAGCGCGCTCAGGGAGTCCATCAGGCTGCCGGTACCGGCCGAGCATTTTACGTTCATGGCGTTGTCGTAGAGCTCGCCCTTTTTCAGGGAGATGGTGGAGAGTTTGGTGTCCTCTCCACCGATATCAACCAGGACGAAGAAATCTTCGTTGATTTCTTCCACCCCGAGAGACTTGAGATGCCGGATGTGATCCCTGGCCTGATCGATGGATCCCCGCGCGTGGGCGTAGTTCTCCACCAGGACCGATACCCTCTCTTTCAACTGTGGGAAGATCTCACGCAACGCCTCCTGCACCTGGTAGCGCGCGCTGCCGGTGATGCCGATTTGGGCGATGTTCAGTTGCCGTACGCCCTGCGACTGGAGGTCACGGAATATATGTTTAATGGTCTCGATGGTATCGCCATGGTTGCTGTAGGAATTCAGCACCAACGGATCCCCGGTCACCGCGTCCGCGACGACGAACTTGGCCATGGTGGAGCCTACATCCAGCGCAACAATGACCGGCAACATCTGCAGCTCACTGGCGCTCCACTGGCACAGGTCGATATCCGGCAGTCTGCGGTAGAGATTCTGTGCGGTACTGGTGGCTTTGAGCGTGCGAAAGGAGGGCAGTTCGATCAGTGGGGTTGCCTTTTTCAAGCGGTATTCCGGCCGCAGAAAATTGCTTTCGCCGATGTTATCCACCAGGCTGTGAACACCTTTGATGAGCGCGGATTGATCCGCGTCGTAGGCAATATCGCGCACGCCGATACCGCGGAGATAATCCGCGGCGCAGTCCCGGGCGAACTGCCAGCGAAAGACGCCCCCGGTGAGATACACCTTCTCGAAACCCGGCGTAAGGCGATTGCAGGATTTCATCACCTCAGACTTCAGGGTTACCGCCAGGGCGTATTCGAGGGGGATGCCCTGATTCTTGTCGGATATGGTTGCCGAGGAACTGAACACACCGCAGCGATCCGCGCGTACGGTGAGTTTTCCGCGTGCCTGTTCTCCCTCTTCACCCAGATAGTCGGAGAGAAGTGTGTCGACCCGGTCACGGGAAAGATCCAGTTTTTGCAGCACCCGATCGATATTGGCACCGGTACCGGCACCGCAACGGGGGTTAACCACCAGCAGATCGTCCTTGAGCATGCCCTTGGCATCGATACCGACCAGGTGGTAACCGGAGGCGGAGAGGTCGATTACCGCCAGTGACTGATAGGCCCCGTTCTCCGGGAGTTTGATCAGGGTCCGCGCCGCCGCCCACAAAGCCGCCGCGGGTTGAATGACTTGTGCCTGACCGAGATGGCTTCGCAGGACCTCGGCCAGTTTGCCCGTGACGTATACGGGTACGGATCTATCCCGGAACCCCTGGAAATCGCGCAGACCTTCGGTATCGAGAAATTGCTGGATATCGCTGCTCGGATAGGAACGGTCACCGAGAACCGTACGGTTCGGGCCATAGAAGCGGATCTGCAGATGTTCGATACCCGCGTCGATGACAATCTGTACCGCGTCGGCACACAGGTCGTCCAATGGGCTTGGAAGGGTATTTGTGGCCACCTGCATATTTATTCTTCCCGGGATATCCTATCTGTAGTGACGGCGAGTTCTTTCGTTTCCGTATTGTATTTCAGTCTCAGCGCGGACGCCTGCCCGGAGTTTAACAAACCGGCGGTGGATCGGTCACATTCCTTTGGGATTTATGTCGCAGGAGTTGGGGATTTAATTGTATCCTATTGAATTAACGCATGTTTTATCAGGTTGTCCCGCTGCGAAGAGGGAGCCGGCAAACCGCGTTTAAAACGCTGCGTTCATCGCCGGTTTGGGCCGATCCGTCGGTGGGTGCATCGGCCGTGATCCGCAAAACGAAACGGTGGCCACATTCCAGAGGGGGTAGGGGGCGATCAGTTCCCCTGTCGCAACGGGATTTCGATAAGGACGCCGGTGCCTTCTCCCGGGGTGCTGTCGATGGTGAGGGTTCCGCCATGGGCCTCGGCGATCATTCGGCAAAGGTAGAGTCCGAGGCCGTAGCCGCCGGTTTCCCGTTGCCGGGCCGGATCCACCCGGTAGAAGGGTTCCGTCAGATAGGGCAGATGTTGTTCGCTGATCCCGGTGCCGAAGTCCCGTACCCGGATAACAACCCGGTCTCCGTCCGGTTCGAGCCGGAGTTGTGGGGGATCCGCGTCTTCCGGGGTGTACTGCAGGGCGTTCTGCAGCAGATTCTTCAGCAGCAGCCGTAACCGTGAAGCGTCGATCGACGCGATGACGGGCTCGTCCGGGAGTTGCAGACGAATTCGGCGGTTGACGAACTGGTCATCGATAAGGTCGCGCACCAGTTCGGACAGGGAGACCTGTTCCCGATGGAGTGTATGGTGTCGATTGCTCAGCCGCTCGGTCTCCAGCAGTTCCTCGATCAGTTTCTCCATCTCGTCCAGATCATGGTTGATCTCGTGACGGGTGTCGGCATCGTCCAGCATACCGATAGAGACCTTGGCACGGGTCAGGGGCGATCGCAGTTCATGGCTGATGGCCAGCAAAAGTTGCCGTTTGGCGTCCAGCATCTGTTGGATGTCGTCCGCCATAGTGTTGATGCTTCTGGAGAGTTCTCCGAGCTCGTCTTTACGTTTGATCTGGATACGGTGGGTCAGATCGCCGGAACCGAATCTCTTCACACCGTCGCGGATGGCACTGATGGGGGAGAAAAGCCGCCGGATGGCGTAATAGAGGATCATCAACAGCAGCAGCAAAGCGCCGATGCCTATAATCCCGCTCCATCCGGAGCGATCGTGGATATGCCGCACGGAGAACGCGAGGATATATTCGCCCTCCCTGCTGATCAGATATTCGCGGCCGTTCTGTTCGCCCAGGGTGTAGTCGACGCCCTCCCGGGAGAAGGAGCGGTGTGGTTCGAGCGTGTCCACCGCCAGCTTGCTGCCGTCCGATGACCAGTCGATGTCGGGTCCTTTGATGAAGATCTCCAGCGGGAGTTTTTTCGCTAGCAGTCCGGCCTTTCTCGGGTCGGGAGGGGTGCCGATATCGTGGCGGATATACTCCATATAATGAAACAGGTGAGGGCGGATATTCTCCTTGAAATGGGCGCGGAACGCGGAGCGAATCCCGCCCGCTGTAAGCAATGCCAGCACCAACGCCATCGCCAGAAACAGCAGGATCAGTTTTGCCGACAGGGAGCGGAACGGCACCAGGGACCTCATTCGTTTCTCCCCACGAAACAGTAGCCGCTGCCGCGCATGGTCTTTATGCACTCCAGCGGCTTCAGCTTCTGGCGAAGGCGGCTTACCAGGATATCCACCGAGCGGGTGAAGATGTCCGCTTCGATCCCTTTCAATCGGTTCAACAGCTCATCGCGACTGAAGGTCTTGCCGGGGTGGGTAGCCAGCAGTTCAAGAAGTTTGTACTCCATAGTGCTCAGTTCCAGCGGATTTCCGGCCAGGGTCACCTGTTTCAGTTCGGTGTCGATGGTGAGGTCGCCGAAACGAATCGCCGGGTTGGATCGCCCGTTATGCATTGTGCGTTTTAGGATGCTCTGGATGCGGGCGACCAGTTCCCGGGGTTCGAAGGGTTTGGGGAGGTAATCGTCCGCGCCCAGTTCCAGACCCACCACCCGGTCCATTACTTCACCCCGGGCGGTCAGCATGATGACGGGGATCTCGCTCTCCTTGCGGATCGCCTTGCACACATCGAATCCGTCCATCTCCGGCAGCATGACATCAAGGATCACCAGGTCGAATCCGCCCGTCGCCAGCTTCTGTAAACCGATGCTGGGTCGCATGGCACTTTCCAGCTCCAGATCATGGCGCTCGAAGTAACGGCTGAGCAGATCGCCCAGCCGTTCGTCGTCATCGATCAAAAGGATTTTGTGCATAACTCTTAGGTTAACCCAGCGCACAGCCTTGTGGATAGACACGGTCTCCTACATGTAAAAAGTGGTTTCCGCATCGGAACGGTGGAAATGGCGATCTTTGTTGGATACGAAGGATTTGTCACTATCCAGATCGATAGCGCCGTTCTTGGGGTCACCCTCGGACCATCCCGATCCGCACTTCTCGCGCCACTCCATTCTCTTCTTGATGGTCTCCCGCAGGGTCTGCTGCTGTTCCGGGGTGAGGCTGTCATAGAAGTCGGCAATCGCTGCAATCACCTTCGGAGCCTGCTCCTTCATCGCGTCGCCGCGTTCCGTGAGCAGCGCCATGGCCTTCTCCTGATCAAGGGTGGGCTGTTCCAGCAACGCCAGTACCTCGTCGCGTTTATCTTTGCGGTTCTCCCGCAGCTTTTCCCGCGCCTCCGTGATAGCGTCTTTGATACCGTGGAGTTTTTCCGTCTGGGCTGTATTGAGATCAAGTTTCTCGGTTACCCGTTCCATGAATCGTTCGGCGAATGCCCCCGGATCGTGGTGCCCGTATCGTGAGCCGCCGAAGGCCAGGGTACTGACCAGGGCGATGCCCCCTACGGAAACAAGAATCCATTTGGTTGCGGTCTTCATGGTGTCGCTCCTCTCTTTGGTGAATCAATGTTGTCAGAGTAGGGCGGAAAGGCGGGAAAAGCCTCTCAGGGGGGTAACGGAATGTTTCGGTTTGTAACAGTCGTCCTTCCGGGCCATGGGAAATTAACGCAAAGAACGCAAAGGCGCGGAGACGCAAAGTTTGTTTCTGTTCTTTGCGATTATTACTCGACGTCAGAATTTCTCAATCTGCCCGTAGCGGCTTTGTAGCTGCGATCGATCCCGCGATATTCATCCGGACGCACTGCGCCGCTCTTGCCGCATTGGTGGGGAAGAGTGATTCTCCCCCTTTCAGGGGGAGCTAGAGGGGGTGACCGGAAACGTCAACGGTTCGCTGCGCAGGGTGGAGTCATAGGGCGCGCCTTTACCGTCAGGCATCGATCCGCTTGTACTTGATGCGATGAGGCTGATCCGCATCCGCTCCCAGGCGCCGCTTGCGGTCCGCTTCGTAGTCGGCGTAATTGCCCTCGAACCAGACGGTCTTGGAGTCCCCCTCGAAGGCGAGGATATGGGTGGCGATACGGTCCAGGAACCAGCGGTCATGGGAGATGATTACGGCGCAGCCGGGGAAGGCGAGCAACGCCTCTTCCAGGGCCCGCAGGGTCTCCACGTCCAGGTCGTTGGTGGGCTCGTCCAACAGCAGCAGGTTGCCGCCGCTCTGCAGTAGTTTGGCCAGGTGCAGGCGGTTGCGTTCCCCGCCGGAGAGATCACCCACCCGCTTCTGCTGATCAGTGCCCTTGAAGTTGAAGCGGCTGAGCCAGGCGCGGGAGTTGAGTTCATACTTGCCCACGGTGATGATGTCAGCCCCGCCGGAGACCTCTTCCCACGCGGTCTTGCTGTTATCCAGGGCGTCACGGGACTGGTCCACGTAGGCCACCTGCACCGTCTCACCGATGCGCAGCTCGCCGCCGTCCGGTTGCTCCTCGCCGGTGATCATGCGAAACAGGGTGGTTTTGCCGGCGCCGTTGGGGCCGATGATACCGACGATACCGCCCTTGGGCAGGTTGAAGCTCAGATCCTCGTAGAGCACCTGGTCGCCGAAGGCCTTCTTCAGCCCCTTGGCCTCGATCACCAGATCCCCCAGCCGTTCCCCGGGGGGGATGTAGATCTCGTTGGTCTCGTTGCGCTTTTGAAACTCCTGGCTCTGCAGTTCATCGAAGCGTTGCAGGCGCGCCTTGCTCTTGGCATGCCGGCCTTTCGGATTGGAGCGCACCCACTCCAGTTCGTGCTTCATGGTCTTAATGCGGGCGGCTTCCTGCTTCTGCTCCTGCTCCAGCCTTTGCTCCTTCTGTTCCAGCCAGGAGGAGTAGTTACCCTCCCAGGGGATACCGTAGCCGCGGTCCAGTTCCAGGATCCAGCCGGCCACGTTATCCAGGAAGTAACGGTCGTGGGTGACCGCCACCACAGTGCCGGGATAGTCGTGCAGGAAACGCTCCAGCCATGCTACGGACTCGGCGTCCAGGTGGTTGGTGGGTTCGTCCAGCAGCAGCATGTCCGGCTTCTCCAACAGCAGACGGCAGAGGGCAACCCGTCGCCGCTCACCGCCGGAGAGTCTGGAGACGTCGGCGTCCCAGGGCGGCAGGCGCAGGGCGTCGGCGGCCACCTCCAGGGTCCGGTCCAGGTTGTGGCCGTCAGTGGCCTGCACGATGTTTTCCAGCTCCGCCTGGCGCTTGGCCAGGGCGTCGAAATCGGCATCAGGTTCGGCATAGGCGGCGTACACTTTGTCCAGCTCTTCCAGGGCTTCCTTTACATGACCCAGGGCCTCTTCCACGTTGCCGCGCACATCCTTGTTCGGATCGAGCCGCGGTTCCTGGGGCAGGTAGCCCACCTTGATGCCGGGCTGGGGCCGGGCTTCACCCTCGATCTCGGTGTCCACGCCGGCCATGATACGCAGCAGGGAGGATTTTCCCGCGCCGTTGAGGCCGAGTACGCCGATCTTGGCGCCGGGGAAGAAGGAGAGGGAGATGTCACGCAGGATTACGCGCTTCGGCGGCACGATCTTGCCGACACGGTTCATGGTATAGATGTACTGGGCCATAATGCACTCTGTTCAATAAGCAGGAGCGCGTATTTTACACGCTGTGGTTTCTTTCACCACAGAGACGGCAGGTCAGGATCAGACACGAAGCTCGCAACTATTTGCGCTCCCGCGCAGGTCGTTGCGGACGGAAAGGGGGCCGTGCAGTGCGCCTTGCGATCATCCCTATTTGCATACAAACTCGGTTCCTGAACGCGCCAAACAGAGGTTACCTGATTTTCATGCACAAAATTATCTTTCCAGCGACTGTTCTGCTCTTTGTTTCGGGTATCGCTTGTGGCGGCGAAACATCTGACGCCGCCGCGCTGCAAGACCCCCGGATCAAATGTCTGCAGATGGGAGCCGACCCGCTGGCGGATGAGGCGATCCGGATCTGCACCCAGGCCCTTGCATCGGAGAAGAAGCAGCCCGGGGAGACAGCCCTGTTCTACCTCTATCGCGGCAACGCCTATGTGGATAAAGACATGCCTGATCAGGCCTATGCCGATTATCAGGAGGCGATAAAGCTCGATCAGAATCTGCCGGAAGTACATTATCGGCTTGGGATGCTGCTGCTTGACGAAGGGGATTACCCGGGAGCTGAGGAGGATTTCAATAAGGCGCTGGCGATAGAGTCCGATTATTCGGATGCGCTGGAGATCCTGGCGCGAATTAAAAAGGGCGAAAAACTGCGGGAGTTGAATTTCGCTTCGGCGGCGGAAGCCGAAGAGCGTGGCGATTTCCGCGCAGCGGCCTATCTCTATACCGAATTGCTCGAATCCGATGCGTTGGCCGGAGCGCGTTTCCCGACCTTCGCCGTTTACGACAACCGGGCCAACGTCCACCTTGCCCAGAAGCAGCTGCCGGCCGCCGTCAAGGACTTTACCGCCGCCCTGGAGCTGAATCCCGGTTACCCACCGGCGCTCTACAACCGTGCCAGCGCCTATTCCCTGATGGGGAGTTTTGATCTGGGGGTTATAGACTATACCCGGGTGATCCAGCTGCAGCCGGAGAACGCGTCGGCCTACTACAACCGTGGTAATGCCTATGCGGGCATGAACAGGTACCAGAGCGCGATCAGGGATTACAAAAAGGCCCTGGAACTGAAGCCCGGATGGAAAAGCGCCGAGAACACCCTGGCGCAGGCGGAATCCATCTCGGGGGTATATGAGGTCTTCACCAAGGGGATCGCGGCGGAAAAGCGGGGGGCTTACGATGAAGCGATCGCCCGCTATAACGAGGTACTGGAGAGCGGAAAGCTGGATAAGAGAAATTCCGCGAATATCTACTACGCCCGGGCCAGGGTGCATATGCGGCGCCAGGAGATTCCGGAAACCCTGCGCGATCTCAGACGTGCGGTGGAACTCAATCCGAGATGGAAGGCGCTGCGTGAGACCCTGAAGGCGGTGGAAGCGGAAGCCGGGGAGGTGGAGGAGCAGCAGGAGGAGGACGAGGAGGCAATGGGTTCGTTTTTGTCGCTTGACTGGTTCGGCGATTCGGAAGAGCAGGAGGGTGATGCGCAGAGCGGTGCTGCGGCGGAACGGCAGCAAAACGGTCAGGCGGGATCCAGACTGGCGGTGGAAAAGATCACTCAGTTGACCGATGCGGATAGCGAAGAGGCACAACAGGGTGATACAGAGTCCGGGGCCGATGAAACAGGTGCAGTAAAGGAAGCAAACCAAAAGAACCAAAAGAAACAGAAGCCCGCGCTGCAGGAGCGGTTTCAGCCTGGTGACTCCTTCCGGGACTGCGACGAGTGTCCGGAGATGGTTGTAGTTCCCGCCGGGTCCTTCCGTATGGGAGATATCACGGGTTCCGGTTCGGCCGTCGAGCGACCGGTGCACGAGGTTACAATCGGTTATGCGCTGGCGGTGAGCAGGTTCGAAGCCACCTACGCCCAGTGGGACGCCTGTGTTGCGGATGATGGATGCGGTTTCAAACCTGCGGATGACGGCCTTGGCCGCGGGGAACGTCCGGTGACCGGGGTCAGTTGGCTGGATGCGCAGGAGTATCTGGCATGGATCGGGACGAAGACCGGAAAACAGTACCGGCTGCCCACGGAAGCCGAGTGGGAATATGTCGCCCGCGCCAACAGCAGCAACGATGTGTACTGGGAAGGTGATGACAAGACCTGTCAATATGCAAACGGTGCGGACCGGGTATTGCAGGATAGGGATCCCCAATTCTCCTTCTTCGATTGTAAAGACGGGTATGTCAAGACCGCGCCGGTGGGAAGCTTTCTACCCAACACCTTCGGCGTGCATGACATCTACGGCAATGTGGCCGAATGGGTGGAAGACTGCTGGAGCGACTCTTATATGTCCGCGCCGGAGGACGGCGGTGCCGTCGAGGCGGCCGACTGCGAACGGCATGTACTGCGGGGCGGTTCATGGAAAAGCGGTCCCGGGGAGCTGCGGGCGGCGTACCGGACCTCCCTGTGGAAAGAGCTGCGGATTAACACCTCCGGGCTGCGCGTGGTCAGGTCCCTGCCGCAACAACCGGAAAGCACCGAATAGCAGGCGATATGCACGAATTTAGGTATCTGGGCGTGGCTGATGAAATCACCGAGAATTGTATAGTCGGATTAACAGGCAGATCGCACGTTACTCAATGTTAGTTGCCAGGGAGCATAAGTGAAAAATATCCTAACCATTTTGGCCTTATTTCTTTCTAACTCAATGGCAATGGCGGAAGAAGGTGTTGGCGATGCTTTTGATATAAGCTGTATTGATAAAGAGAGATTTACTGTCACAGTCTCCGGCGAAAAAGAAATTTACGATAGAGGGCCGACGACTCGTTACACTAATGACGGCTCTGTTCAGTGTGAGGTGGGGGGAGATAAATTCCAGTTTGCGTATATGATCCGGGAGCCGATTGGTCATGGTGCGTGTGGAGGCATGCCAATGCTGTATTTCGACCTTCATCTCAACGGAGAGCTAAAAGCCAAATTCCACAAGTTTGGTAGCTATTGTTTTAATTCTGTCAAAAAGTTAGACATTGTCAATAACAGCACAGGCGTTTCATCTATAGAGCTGTGCGGCGAAACGACAATAGACAAAGAAGGGGCTTTGATCTCAATCGATGGCTGTGTGTCCATATTTTTAAAAGACTATGCACGAATTAAGTTTGATCCTAAAGAAGATCACATGGCGCAAGTTATCGATTTTAGAGAGAGTGGCAACTAAAAAACCAGTCAACTACGCGCCTGCGGCGCCGGACAGCTTACGCTACGCTCCAGATGTAGGTTATTGGGGCGTTAGGCGGTAAAGATTGTTCTCTCGGAGAGTTGCGGCATTATCATGAGTATTAGAAGCCCGGCATTAAAGATAACATTAGTACTTTTATCTTGGTTATGTATGGGAATGTCTTCATTGGATCTACACGCTCAAGAGACCAACAGCGCCTCAATGGAAATCGTCGTGTTATATGAAGTGCCGCCGGATTCGGAACAGGTCAGAACCCTTTATGAAGTATTTAGCTGGGGAAGAGAGGCGATGGGCGAGTATCTGTTTTACGGTGAGATCGATAAGAAGGCCGTTAAAGCAGACGGCACGGGCGACCTGACTCTGGCGGACTATAGTGCTTCCGTGGAGGTGTCGTTCGAAGAGGACTTTCTCGCGTACGCAAAATCAGAAATTGAAGAACTGGCACCGCAATTACCAATCGTCCCCGGCCCACCTGAACGGGTTATGCTTACCCCGAGTGAAATATCCAGTTCTTCCATGTGGAAGGGGCTGTGGGTAATTGAGCGATCCGATCGACAAGCGATTTTCCTCTACAACGACGATCAATTCTCAGATGCTGTAATACTGCGTCTCTATTCTATTCTGGATAATAGAGTGACGGAGATATCTGTAAGCGCGCATGGTGGTGGGATAACCGTTTCAGAAATGTGGCATAGATTTTCAAAGCTTTTATCTCGTTACAATGAAATTCCCATGAGGCATTTTGCGGGTGCTATTCGTGAGTAGAGACTATGGCCGCCTGACAAACGCAAGCGGCCGGACCTCGTGCTGCCGGCTCCCCCAGCAGCACTCGACCGCTGATGAGAGGCGATAGCGGGCAATATGCGCGATGCCAATTACTCCAACCGATCCGTCGCGGCGTTGAGGATTCTCTCCGCTTAGCTTTAGCGTTGGGTGTACGAATGGAGTCAAAGAGAAGAATAAAGCCTTCAGTAAAACATCTGGTTGTCGGGCTGGCAGTACCGGCGTTTTTTATGGCTAATGCGTTTCTGGTGCCGGAGCCTTATTCGCATCCGCTTCTTTATGTCGCCATAGCCCCGACGAAGCTCATGCCTTTTCTGGAGAATCGAGAGTTGATGCGTGAACTTACTCTGTTTGTATTCGGGAGAATGACGCCTAATTATGCGCCCATTACTATAGTTTTCCTGGTAATTTTTTGGTTTCTTGCGGGAGTTATTGTGTCGTTGGTGTTTAGGTATATTGGGGGGTATGTATGGAAGAACAGATAATCCAACAACTTGCAATTGGTGTTTTAGCTGTAGCAATAGGGGTTTCCGGGTGGCTTTTGCCGTATAAATGGAATTTGCTGCGTTTGCGCAGCACGTTTGCCAGGGTGATATCGGAAGAAACCAATAACAAGCTGCCGAAAATTGTCGGCACAATTTTGATATTCTTGGGGTCAGCTATTCTGTTCGGGACTCTGGTGGTCGGAAAATTCAAATAAACCGGGCAGTCTGGTATACGATGCCTTGCAGGAGATGTATGGTTGCAATCTGCAATTCTGGAAAAATATCCTGACGGAAACTTATCGGGGTTAGGTAAATCCCGGGAGCTATAGGCAGATAAGGACATATATGCATCCGCCGCAGACACTGGCGCAATATTGTGCATCCGGCGTACTTGATATTCCGAAAGCACTATATGAGATGCGGGATATCAAGCCGATGCTGTTTAACGGCGAGTCCGCGATTTTCCATAAGGATCTGGAGCGCGATCTGATCAATATCGAGTTCCATACCAGAGTACCCTGTATTGTATATATCGAGACCGGGAAAGAGGTTATAACGACCTGCAATAACGATTCGGTTGAGATCAACTCCGGCGAGGCGATATTCTTGCCAAAAGGATTGAATCTGTATTCGGACTATATCCATGAAGGAAATGGATTAAATGCCTATCTGTTGTTCTTTGGATCAGATGTGTTGTCCCGGTTCCTTTCTGTCGGGTCCGTTTCAGCCGTGCCGGTGTCAAATGAACAGGCTATTCGCAAGATACGGGTGGGCCGCGCGGTCAAGGAGTATTTCGCCTCGTTCGGCTCGATCTATGAATCATTGAACAATTCACCGCATCTGCTGCAGCTGAAGCTGCTGGAATTGTTGTATTTGCTGGATATATATGACGATGGGGGTCTGAGAGCAGGATTGCTGGCGGTTCAAACCGGTAGGGCAAAAAGGAATATAAGGCGTTTGATGGATCAATATGCGATCTCCGGTGTAAGTGCCAAGGAATTAGCGGCATTATCCGGGCGTAGTGTTTCGGCGTTTAATCGGGAATTCAAGGCTCTCTACCGTACCACTCCGAAACAGTGGTTAATTCACAGGCGCCTGGCGCACGCGCACTCGTTGCTGTCAAAAAGCGGATGGTCCGTAACCGCCGTCGCTGCGGAAGTCGGATACGGAAATATTTCTCACTTCATCGAGGCCTTTAAGAAGAAATACGGGAAAACGCCCAAGCGGATACAATCCGAAGAATGAGCAGAAACCCGTATTTCTGACCAGCTTCTGGTAGCGGACTTATTTCTTCAGGCTACCCTGTCTCCTTGTTATAACTTACAGGAGATGAGAAATGAGCAAGAAAGTGGTTATTGAGTCGATCGTTAAGGAGGGGGTCCAGGATAAGCTGTTGCCTTTTCTGGCGGCAAACCTGCCGAATACCCGCGGGTTCGAGGGTTGTCTGAACGTGACGGTTTTTTTGGATCAGGCATCGAGAAAAATGATATTCGATGAGGAGTGGTTGTCCGCCAATGATCATCAAAAGTATATCGATACCATCGCGGGCACCGGTGTCATGGCCGAGTTAATCACATTTCTTGAGGCGCCTCCGGAAATAAAATATTTCGATCGTATTGAGATATGAGTGTTTTATTGAGCGAAAAACACTCTGGCGAGGACGGTCGGTGGATACGTCGTTATCGTGTCGGCTTGGCTAAAGGGCTGAAAAAAATAGAGGGATACCGTGGTTTATTCGGAGGATCGTGAGCAATACATAAGATTGGAGCAGATTCCCAATATAGGTCCGGCTTGCGCGGAAGATCTGCGTCTGATTGGGATTTTTAATCCGAGGGACCTGGTCGGTCGCGATCCCTACGCGCTGTACGACGATCTGTGCGGAAAAACAGGCCGGCGACACGACCCTTGCGTTATTGACGTATTTATCTCCGCGGTCAGGTTTATGGAGGGCCAGCCCAAACGGCCGTGGTGGGCCTATACGGCGGAGCGTAAGCAAAAACTTGCCGCGGATGGGAGTTGACTGGGAAAATTCCGGTAAATCGCTTCGGGGGCGCATGAAATGAAAAGAGCACTGCTGTTGTTATTTATGGCGTTCCTGGTGTCGGCGTGCGATCCCATGTCGTTCATGCCGGACGCTCAGGAAAAATTCGTGGATCAGGGGTTTAAGACAGCAATAGCGCTCGTGGAGCTGCACCGTATAAGAACCGGCGAATATCCGAACACCCTTGAGGAGATCAGGTTCACCGGTGAATGGGATCCCCTATACAGCCAATTCGTCGAATATAATAAGCTGGATAACGGTTATGAGCTCAACGCCGACCAACGGCAGATAAAGGAAAATCTTTCCTATCCTCCTGAGTTCTGGCGGGGATTGGGCCTGAAATCAACAAATGTACAGGGGTTTACCGGAAACGCCGGGTCCTATTCGAACTCGCTCCGTTCCTCGGTAAATTGAACCGGAAGTGCTACCGGCTTAGAATACTCGGGATTGCCGATTTAGACCTTTCTATGTCCTCAAGTCAGTAAATGCCTGATAACAAATTACGGCTTCTTTACGCCAGTGAACGTCCTTTTTTCCCTCTTCGGCTCGGTGGCGCCGCCCGCTCCTCTGACGCGTTGATCCGCATGCTGGTCAAGGATCATGGCGCGGAGTGTATGGCGCTTACAACCACGGGGGGTGGCGGGAGTCGCATCCCGGATGCGGCCGAATATGATGTGTTGGGTATTAAGGGGCTTGAACGAAACGGCGAGGAACTGCTGTTCGATTGCGGTTATGAAAACAGGATGGTGGCGCGGGAGGTGTTCTATGAATCCCTGGAAAGCGCCATACGGTTCTTTAAACCGACGGTTATCTGGTCGCAACTGGAAGGGATGAAAAACATACTGAAGCTGGGAGTCCGGCTTGGGATTCCCGGCATAGTCTATATACGGGATTCGGTGATCGACGCACGGGGACTGGTGGAGCTGGCGGAACTGGGCGTGGAGATCGTGTGTCAGAGCAGGTTTCTGGTGGATAAGGTGAAGCAGTTGTGTAATGTGGAAGCGAGCCTGGCCTATTCTATCTACGAATCAGAGGTCGGCGCCCAGGGGGATCCGCAGGGTTATCTGACCATGATCAATCCGGCGGGGGTAAAAGGGATCGGGACGTTTCTTTCATTTGCCAAGCTGATGCCTGAGGAGAAGTTTCTTCTGGTCGAGGGTTGGTCCATGACTACGGAGATGCGTGATTGGATTGAAGCCAGTCTGCGGGAATTGCCGAATGTGCGTTTTATGCATCATGTGGCGGATATACGGGAGATCTACTCCCAAACGCGGCTTCTTCTCGTGCCCTCGGTCTGGGAGGAGGCGGTTCCCAGGGTGGTCCGGGAGGCGCAATCCTGTGGCGTGCCTTCCATCGCCAGCAAACGCGGCGCGCTTCCGGAAGCCGTGGGTGACGGCGGCCTGATCGTCGAGGATTTTTTGAATCCCCGGAAATGGGTGGAAGCGATAAATGCTATGCGGGATGAAACGACCTATGCCACGGCGGTACGGAACGCACGAATGAGATGGGAAGACGAACAATTCAATCCGCAAACCAACGTGCAGCGTTTTATAGCCGCCTGCGGTATCGCGGAAAACAGATTACGGCAACAACAGGGTATCGGGGTTTCGTGACCACGCGCTCCGGGGCGGGAGCGCCGAAGGCGTGTTATTGATTCGTCAGGGGTCTCAGTTCCGTGATCTCACCTGGGTTCTTCGTCTCCACCTGGGCGTAGCAATCGTATAGCGCGGCCTGCAGTGCCTCTTCGATCACCGGGTGGTAGAAAGGCATCTGCAGCAGTTCACCCACGGTCATCTCCCGCTGGATACACCAGGCCAGAAGATGGGCCAGGTTTTCACCCCTGACGCAGAACATCTCCGCGCCCAGCAGCCTGCCGGAGGTCTTGTCGGCGTAGACGCGCAGTATCCCTTTGTTCTTGCCCATGATCAGGGCACGCCCGACGGGTGGGAAGTTGACCACACCCACGGCAACGGTCTCCGGATTCAGTTCATTCCAGCGTTTGCCGACGGCGGCGATATTGGGATCGCAGAACACGATCCCGATGGGGGTCTTGCGTTGAAAGGCGTGGACCCGGTCGCTGCCGGCGTTTAATCCAGCGATACGCCCTTCATCACCCGCTTCATGCAACAGGGGGCGTTCGCCATCAACGTCGCCGGCAATGAAGATATGGGAATCACCGCACTGCATGGTATTGGGATTGAACAGGGGCATCCCCCGTTCGTTCAGTTCGATACCGGCATTCGCGAGATCCAGGCGGTCCAGGTTGGGTATGCGGCCGAGGCTGGCCAGAACCCTGTCCACCACTACCGAGTGTTCGCCGGCGCTGACCCTTAGTTTGTCCCCTTCTTCCGCGATCTCCGCGGTGGCTCCCAGGTGTATGGGAAACTCCTTTTTGATCAGACCCAGGGCGGTCGCCGCCACCTCGGGATCGGTGATACCGCCGATGCTCTCCAGCATATCGAAGCCGGTTACCGCCACCCCGAGACGGGCGAGGGACTGACCCAGTTCCAGACCGATGGCGCCCAGGCCGATGACCGCCATGGATTCCGGCAGGGTCTCCAACTCAAACAGTTCATCGGTGGTGAGGATGCGATCGCGGTAGGGCATCCAGGGAGCGGGTATCAAAGGACGGGAGCCGGTGGCGATGATGATCTTCTCGGCGCGGATGTGCTGTCCGTTCACCTCCAGTACGTGGGGCTCGATAAAGCGGGCGTAGCCTTCAATAAAGCGTTCCTCCGGCATCTTGTCGGTGCTGTTGGAGCGCACACGTTCAACAAAGGTGTCGCGCAGATCACGCACGTGTTCCATCGCCTCAACGCTGTCCAGCTTAAGGTCGTCCTGACCCTCGATACCGTAGCGATCGAGAATAGTGCGTCGGTGGTAGTCTTCCGCCACCTGAATAAGGGCCTTGGAGGGCATGCAGCCCACCCGCGCGCAGGTGGTGCCGGTAGGGCCGCCGTTGATAAGAACAAAACTCTTGTCGGAAGAGCGGACCCTGCCCAGTGCGTAAAGACCGGCGCTTCCGGCACCGATGATGGCGACATCGACCTGTTTCTGTTCCATACCACGACTCCTTAACGGCGCGATTTTAATGCCGCTTACGGCGAAGATTCAGCGGTTATTGTAACCTCAAGGAGGGAAATTCATACCTTGCCGACAAGATGGGATCTGCAAGATGGAGCTCCGTAGCGGTTTTACTCCCGCATCTCGGAAGGGTTGGGCAGCCAGTAACCGATGGATGAGGCAAAGGTATGCACCACGTTCGACAACCGGAACAGTTCATGGTTAAGGGTGGCGGGATCAAGCGGCGTCGTATCGGAACCATGGCCGGTGGCACGGACCTCCAGTTGCGTCTTGTCCACCGGATGTCCGATATGATGTTCCACGGGCGCCCAGTCGAAATCGGGTGAGATGATCTCCTCATAGCGCAGG
>JBNKCX010000051.1:0-5242 GCA_050287965.1 Sedimenticolaceae bacterium | reverse complement strand
CTTTGCGTCTCCGCGCCTTTGCGGCCTCTGCGTTTATTACTCGATGTCTATTGCGACGGCGGGACGGGGGACGCCCTGTATTTGCGCTCGGGCTTATTCCTCTTCCTTAATCCTGCCCTCTTCACCCGACATGATCCGCAGGATGTTCTCCCGGTGGCGCCAGAACAGGAGAAGGCTTATCAACCCCTGCATGATGATCAGCTCCGGGGCCGGCCGGAAGATCCAGACCACCAGCGGCGCCAGGGCCATGGAGATCAGGGCGGCGAGGGAGGAGATGTTGCCCACCCGGGCGGCGATCAGCCAGATCAGGCCGATGGAGCCGCCGATCTGCCAGCCCAGACCGAACTGCACTCCCAGTGCGGTGGCCACCCCCTTGCCTCCCCGGAAACGGAAGAAGACAGGAAACAGGTGTCCGAGGAAGGCGGTCAGGCCTACCGCGGCCAGGGTCAGGGACGACGTCTGTAACAGGTCGGCGATCAATACCGGCAGGAAACCCTTGAGGCTGTCCCCCAGCAGGGTGACGGCGGCCGCCTTTTTGCCGCCGATACGCAGCACGTTGGTGGCCCCCGGGTTATTGGAGCCTTCGCTGCGCGGGTCGGGCAGCCCCATGAGTTTACATACGATGACGGCGCTGGAGAGGGAGCCGAGCAGATAGCCGAACACGATGAGCAGGAGATCGATCATTCTGAAACAGGAGCCTCCCAGGGATTGTTATCGTTAATTATGGTGTGATTGTCGGGGCCGCCCCTTTTCGGGTCAAGGGAGTTTGTTATTGGCTGCGGCTCTGTTTACCATGGGACACGACATTTCGGAATCTTAGTGACCTTAATAAATATGGACATCGTTTTTCTGCGGGACCTCAAAATCGAAACCGTAATCGGTATCTATGACTGGGAACGCGAGATCAAACAGACCGTGGTGCTGGATCTGGAGATGGGTGCGGATGTGGCCGCGGCGGCGGCCAGCGACCATATCGACGACGCATTGGATTACAAATCCGTGGCCAAGCGGTTGATCGAATTCGTGGAACAGAGCGAATTCCAGCTGGTGGAGACCCTGGCCGAGCGGTGCGCCGAGATTGTACGCAAGGAGTTCGGCGTGCCGTGGGTACGGCTGACCCTGAACAAGATCGGCGCCGTACGGGGGGCCCGCGATGTGGGGGTGATCATTGAGCGTGGTGAACGCTCTTAATGCCGCGCGTCTGGCTCAGTATCGGCAGCAACCTGGATCGTGAACAGCATATCCGGGGTGCGGTGCGGGCGCTGCGCGCGGAGTTTCCTGATCTGATCCTTTCCAGGGTGTATGAAAGTCCTCCGGTGGGGTTTGAGGGGGCGCTGTTTTTTAACTTGGTGGTGGGGTTCTTCACCGAACTGCCGGTGGAGCGTCTGGTGGAGCGGTTGCGGGCCATTGAGACCGCCCACGGGCGGGTGCGGCAGGAGCGGAAGTTTGTATCCCGGACCCTGGATATCGACCTGTTGACCTACGGGGATCAGGTACTGAACCGGGGCGGCATCAGACTGCCACGGGAGGAGATCACCCAGTACTCCTTCGTGCTGCTGCCTCTTTCCGAAGTTGCGGGGGAGGAGCGTCATCCGGTAAACGGAAAAAGTTTCCGCGAGCTATGGCAGGCGTTCGACGCCGGTGAGCAGCCCCTCTGGCCGTCCGAGTTTCAGCCGGAATAGGGTTACCGCGAGTAACGTAGGAGCAAAAACATGAGAGCGGTTCTTGTAGTGGTGGGCGCGGTCGTCGGATTGTTGATCGTGCGTAGTTTTTTCTTTGATACGGCGGAGGAAGTGGCCTGGAGACTGTTCTGGGAGGCGCTGTTCCGGGGACATATCGGCGTGGAAGACCTGGACAGGGTTTCGGGAACAGCGACCTTTACCAAGTCCATGATAGGCCTTGGCGTCGGAGCGGTGGCCGGGTTCCTGGCGGCCGGGAAGATAAAGATCAAAAAAGGCAAGAGAAGGCTCTTCAGCTAGTTCTCTCCGGACGATGGAACAGGTCCGGTTTTTCGCCCGGCGGACCGGGCTCCTGCGGAGAACGGCGTCGTTCCTGCCTTAGGGCGTCAGTGCTGTGCGCTGCGCCCGCCGTCCACCGCGATCACCTGACCGGTGATGTAGTCCGCATCCCGCACCAGGAACAGTATGGTGCGGGCGATGTCCTCGGGATTCCCCGGGCGTTTCAGCGCAGTGCGGGACAGTATCTCCTGCTTGGCCTCCTCCGCCAGCCCCCCTTCCGGCCACAGGATGGAGCCGGGGGCGACGCCGTTGACCCGGATCTCCGGGCCCAGTTCCCGCGCCAGGGCCTTGACCATCATGGCGTTGGCCGCCTTGGCCATGGAATAGACCGGATAGGACTTCAACGGTCGCTCCGCGTGAATATCCACCATGTTGACGATGACGCCGCCCGCCTGCCGCAGCAGCGGGGCCGCGGCCTGGGCGAGGAAGTAGGGGGCCTTGAGGTTGCTGCCCATCAGGTCGTCCCACTGGGTTTCCGTGGTTTCACCCACGGGGGTGGGATAGAAGCTGGAGGCGTTGTTCACCAGCACATCCAGGCGGCCGCGCCAGGCCTGGATGTTTTCGATCAGCGCCGGGAAGCGGGCGCTGTCCGCGAGATCGGCCTGGAGCAGCAGTACCGAGTCCGGGCGTTCCCTTTCCAGTTCCTCCGCAAGGGCCCGGGCCTGGGCTTCGGAACTCCGGTAGTGCAGCACCAGGTCCATGCCCGCCCGGTGCAGGGTGCGGGTGGTCTGGGCGCCGATGCGATGGGCGCCGCCGGTTACCAGTGCCACCTTGCCGGTCAGCGGGGTGCAATTCTCTGCCACGGTCGTTCTCCAGGATTGGTAAACTCCCACTCTAACTGAAACGCAAACAGGGGGAAAACCGTGCCGGTATCCATTCCGTCCCATGAGCTGCCGGAGCCGGAGCAGGAAGCGCGCCTGCACAGTGAGCGCCTGATCCAGACTATCCGTCAGGAGATCGAGACCCGGGGTGGTGCCGTTCCTTTCGACCGCTACATGGAGATGGTGCTCTACGCCCCCGGCCTCGGGTATTACTCGGCAGGGGCGCGCAAATTCGGGGCGGCGGGGGATTTCGTCACCGCCCCGGAGATATCCCCCGTATTCGGACGCTGCCTGGCCCGTCAGGCCCGGCAGGTGCTGGGGTCCCTGGGGGGCGGGGATCTGCTGGAGTTCGGTGCCGGCACCGGTGCCCTGGCGGCGGATCTGTTGGTGGAGCTGGAGGCCCTGGGGTCGCTCCCGGAGCGCTATCTGATCCTGGATGTTAGCCCCGATCTGCAACAGCGTCAGCGAGAGACCGTTGCCGATCGGATTCCCCACCTGGCGGAGCGGATCACCTGGTTGCAGGGTGCGCCCCCGGAGGGGTTTCGCGGACTGGTGGTGGCCAACGAACTGCTGGATGCCATGCCGGTCCATCGCTTTCGTGTGGAGCCGGAGGGGATAAGTGAGCAGTATGTGACCTGGCGGGAGGGACGGTTTCATCTCTGTTGGCAGGTGCCGCAGGAACCGGAATTGGAACGTGCGGTCCTGGATCTGGAGATGGAACTGGAGCCGGGCTATGAGTCGGAGATCAATCTGCGGGCCCGGCCCTGGATGCGGCAGTTGAGTCATACCCTGGAAGCGGGCGCCGCGATCCTTATCGATTACGGCTACCCCCGTGCGGAGTACTATCATCCGCAACGCCGGGGCGGGACCCTGATGTGTCACTACCGCCACTTCGCCCACCCCGATCCCCTGGTCTACCCGGGGCTGCAGGACGTTACCGCTCACGTGGATTTCACCGCCCTGGCGGAAGCCGCACGGCAGGCGGATCTGACGGTCAGCGGCTATACCACCCAGGCCTATTTTCTTATGGGTTGCGGTTTGGAACAGGTGATGGGGTCGCTGGACCCGGGGGACAGCGGCGGTTATCTTGACCTGGTGCAGGGGGTGAAGCGGCTCACCCTCCCCATGGAGATGGGAGAGCGTTTCAAGGTACTGGCGCTGACCCGGGGTATGGATCAACCGCTGGTGGGTTTCGGCATCAGGGATCTGTGTGAACGGTTATAGAATTTTTCTGCTATCGCTGCTGCTGTGGTTTGTCGCTGCGGGATGCACCCCTACGGCCACCCGGCAGTCCTCCTCTGTCAAGGCGCGTCCCTTCGAGGTGGAGCAGCTGGTCAAGAGCGACGCGGATCTGATTATGGAGATTCAGATCAACTACTCCATGGAGTATCTCAAACAGCTGATGGAGAAACTCTATCGGCGCAATCCGAAGGAGTGGCGCAAGGGTGGAAGTCGTTCATTGACGGACGCGGTATCCCGGGTGTTCGGTCCCCGGCGTCCGGCGGTTTTCCCGGAGCTGCAGGGCAACCGTTCCATAAACAGCATGCGTCTCGCCTTCGATGAACAGTACCGGGGCGACCGGGTGCTGGCGCTGGTGGAGGGGCTGCGGGGGATGATCCTCGATTCCTACAACGGCAAACGGGTGCTGTATATCCTCGACGAACTGGATCCGCAGAAGCTCTATCTCGGGGCGCGCAACATCGAAATCGCCGTCTGGAAACTCGGCCATGACCGCGACAGTCAGGGGCAACTGTTTCTTATCAGCAACGAGACCTCGGGTCCGATCCATAACCTCAGTTTCGAGCGCCTGTTCGGTAAGCTGATCGCGTTGCAGGACAGCTCGGCGCGGATCGTTGCGGAAAGCACCAACCGGCGCATAAAGAATGTAATTCAGTCGGTGGCGCAGGCGGTGTTTTTTCCTATTTAGGGTGATGGTTAGAGCTTAATAAATGACTTATCGATTTATATTAATCAGTTTTTGTTTATTTGTGACTATAGCTTCATGTTCGCAGGTTGGCCCGTATACAAGAAACGATAAGTTCTCAGAATTGGTCAAAAATCCGATAGTGGTGATGACAAATGGACCGTTTGCAACAGACGAGTATGGGAATATATACGGTGAGCGTGTCGAAGGGTTGAATGGAAATTTTACGGGAGAGACGGTAAAGCTTTCGATTTCACAAGAGGCCGAATGCAGTCCATCAACAAGTGAATACAGTTTTTTTCTAGCAAGCGATTTAGGCGAAGAAACGTATGAGTGTGTGAGCCTGTCAGGAATTTTGTGTTTGTGAGCCATACTATACCTCGAAAAGGAGGGAACAAGTATGGCAAAGAAGAAAACCCCGGCGTTTAGCGCCGAACTCCTGGATGAACTCCTGGACGGCCAGGATCCGTCAACAGTCC
>JBNKCX010000050.1:0-70264 GCA_050287965.1 Sedimenticolaceae bacterium | reverse complement strand
GGCCTCGATCGCCTCGGCAGCGCCGCGGCGCAGCGAATGCACCACCTCCCCATCTCCGCGTCGTACGTGCGCCAACAAACTACCAATGGTGGCATGTTGCGGGGATATGGCTATATCGATTGGACCGCTCTGGACCAGATCCACATAAGACGGGCGGTTGATCAAAGACATCACCTTGCGCGCACCCAGACGCTTGGCCAGCATGGCGGAGAGGATATTGGCTTCATCGTCATTGGTGACGGCACAGAAGACATCCACGTTCTCGATGTTTTCTTCCAGCAGCAGTTCCTCGTCCGCCCCGTCCCCGTGCAGAACGATAGATCTGGCCAGCTCTTCCGCGATCTGCCTCCCCCGTTCCTTGTTCTTTTCGATCACCTTGACCTGGTAGTCCTTCTCCAAGGCCATCGCAAGACGCTTGCCGATATTCCCTCCGCCGGCGAATATCAGGCGCTTGAACGGCTTCTCCAGTTTTCGCAGTTCGCTCATGACGGCGCGGATGTGGTTGCTGGCGGCAAGAAAGAACACCTCATCGTCCGCTTCGATGATGGTGCTGCCTTCCGGCTGAATAGCCTGACCGCGACGGTAGATGGCGGCCACCCGCGCATCCACGTTCGGCATGCGATCGTAAAGGGTGCGCAGCTCCTTTCCCACCAGCGGTCCGCCGTAATAGGCCCGTACAGCGACCAGACTCACCCTGCCCCCGGCAAAATCGAGCACCTGCAGGGCGCCGGGAAACTCGATCAGCCGCATGATGTAGTCCGTCACCAGTTGCTCGGGACTGATCAACACATCGATCGGCAAGGCGCCGGTACCGAACAGCTGCGGATATCGGGTGTATCCCTGAGCCCGGACCCGGGCGATCTTGGTGGGTGTCTGGAACAGGGTGTAGGCCACCTGGCAGGCCACCATATTGGTCTCATCGCTGTTGGTGACCGCCAGTATCATGTCGGCATCTTCCGCCCCCGCGAGCCACAGGATATCGGGATGAGCGCCGTCACCCCGCACCGTACGCAAATCGAGACGATCCGACAGCATACGCAGCAACCCGGGCTCCTGGTCGACGACCGTGATGTCGTTGGCCTCCGAAACCAGGTTGTTCGCCACCGAGGTACCGACCTGCCCCGCACCCAGGATGATAATTTTCATTTCTTCTTAAGACGCCTTTATTTACGGGTCTTTATCTCGATACCCAGCGACTTGAGCTTCCGGTACAGATGGGTGCGCTCCATCTCGGCCACCTCGGCCGTTTTACCCACGTTGCCCTCGTGTTTGTCCAGTTGGTATTCGAAATAGGCCTTTTCAAACTGCTCCCGTGCCTGACGCAGAGGCTGATCGAAGGAAAACGGCAATCGCGCCCCGCTGTCCATGGCCAACCGGCCGCCGCCGATGGTGGCCTCGGCTTCATCCTGACCTATCTCATCGCCCGCCCCGAGTATCAGCAGGCGTTGCACCATATTCTTCAGTTCCCGCACGTTACCCGGCCAGGAGTAATTGCGCAGATAGTTCTGCGCGCCCATTCCGAAATGGCGATAAGGCAGCTTCTCATGGGTGGAGAAATAGTCCACATAATAGTTGAGAAGGTCCAGCACATCCTCACGGTGATCCCGTAGCGGCGGAATCTGCAGCGGTACGACGTTCAGATGATAGAAGAGATCCTCCCGGAAGCGCCCCTCCATTACCTCTTCCTCCAGGTTGCGCTGGGTGGCGGCGATAATACGCACGTCGATCTGTACCGGCTCCGTACCACCGACCCGCAGAAAGGAGCCGCTGTCGAGAGCGCCCAGCAGTTGCCCCTGGGCATCCATATCCATATCCGCCACTTCGTCCAGGAACAGCGTGCCGCCCCTGGCCTGTTCCAGCGCTCCGTAGACGATACGACCGCCCTCCTCGCTACCGAACAGCTCCCGCGCCGAATTGCCGGCCGCCATGGAAGAGACCCCTACGTCCACGAAGGGTCGCTCCTGTCGATGGCTTTGGCTGTGAAGATAACGCGCGAAGGTCTCGCGGCCGCTTCCCGGTTCGCCGGTGATCAACACCCAGGTATCGTGCTGCGCCAACCGTTTCACCTGTTCCCGCAAGCGTTGAATAACCGCGCTCTTACCGGTCGGTTCCACCGGCGGATGGGAATGCCGGCGCAGCCCGATATTCTCCTGTTGCAGCTTGTCGGCCTGGAGTGCCCGCTCGACGGTTAACAGCAGTTTGGCCAGAGACAGCGGCTTCTCCAGAAAATCGTAGGCCCCCAGGCGGGTCGCTTCCACCGCGGTCTCCACCGTCCCGTGCCCCGACATCATAATCACCGGACAGGGCAGTCCTTCGTCTTCCGACCACTCCTTCAATAAACTGATTCCGTCCACGTCAGGCATCCAGATATCGAGCAGTACCAGGTCCGGCCGCCGGTCCCGCAACGCCTTTCGGGCGGCACCACCGTTTTCCGCTACCGCAACGGCATACCGCTCATCTTCCAGAATCTCTTTTACCAGGTTCCTGATATCCGGCTCGTCGTCCACCACCAGGACATAAGGTCCTTTCATTAACTTGCACTCCTCTCCACGGGTCCCGGAAGCGCGGAGCATACCGGTCCTTTAGCAATATCATTGCCCAATAGCGGTAACCGCAACACAACCAGCGCACCGCCTTCGGGACTGTTCTCTGCCCAGATCATACCGCCATGCTCTTCCACGATCTTTTTCACGATGGCAAGCCCGAGGCCCGTTCCTTTGGCCTTGGTGGTCACATAGGGCTCAAACAGATGGGCCGGGTCATCCTCGAACCCCGGTCCGTTATCCGCGATCCTGATCTCAACGAATCGGCATTTGGATTCCTGTTTCTGGCTGGTGGTCACCTCCACCCTGCCGCCGCTGATTTCAGCCACCGCCTCCTGGGCATTCTTGATGAGATTATGCAGCACCTGCCGCAACCGCACGGGGTCACCCTCGATACGGGCCCGTTCCGACTCCAGCGTCAATTTGATCTCCGGTCCCACCCCGCCGGCGCGGTACAGGTCCAACACCTCGGCCATGAACTTATCCAGATCGATGGGTTGCGGATTCATCTTCGGCGGCCGGGCATAATCGGAGAAGGCGTTGACCATCTCCTTCATCGCCTCGACCTGCTGAACGATAGTGTGTGTTGAACGGTCCAGGACCTGGGCATCATCACTGTTCATGGTATGCAGGTATTTATGCCGCAACCTCTCCGCGGAAAGCTGTATCGGGGTCAGCGGGTTCTTGATCTCGTGGGCCAGACGACGCGCCACCTCACCCCAGGCCGCATCTCTTTGCGCCCTGATCAGTTCCGTTATTTCATCGAACACCAGGACATAACCGGTATGACCGCCTTCCGGCTTCTTCAGCGGGGTGCCCCGGCAAAGAAGAATCTGCCGACCGTCTCCGCCGTACAGCGTAATCTCTTCCGACCATTCCTCAGCCGTCCCTGAAAACGGATGTTTCAGCACCTCCGCAAACCGCTCCAGATGAGCCCCTCCGCCAGCCAGGGCGGTGAACGGCTCGCCGATATACGAGGCCGGCTCTATACGCAGGATGTCACAGGCCGCGGCGTTGACGGTACGCAGTTTTCCTTCCAGATCAAACGTCATCACCCCGGAGGAGAGATGACCCAGAACGGTTTCGAGATAGGCGCGCTGCGCCTCTACCTGCCGCTGGCTCTGTTGCGCCGCGTCTCGTGCCTGGGCTATACGGCGGGTCATGGCATTGAACGACGACACCAGGAAACTGAGTTCATCCAGGCCGCGGGGCAGAGGAAGCTGCTTGTCATAATCGCCTTCGGCGACCGCCTTGGTACCCTCGGCGATATCGGTGACCGGCGCCACCAGCCGCTGCGAGGTGAAGAACGCCGCCCATATAGCCGAGAGCAGGCTGAATAGCAGCACCAATGCCAGGGTCAGGGTGAAGGTATTCTTCAGGCTACCCCTCAGATAGGCCAGCTCTTTATAATGGTTGTAGGCCTTCTGCACCTTTTCCGTCAGTACGCTGATGCTCTCGGAGGTGGGATAGAGGGCCTGCAGGATAATCGGACGGATGGGGTCGGCCACAACCACCCGCACCTCGAGCAGCGCCCCCTCGCCCCTGGGAAGCAACCCCACAAAACTGCCTCCCTCGCGTACCTGCTGGAGTATGGAGCTGTCCGGCAGCTCCGGTACCAGGTCGGTGGGATCCGCACTACTGCTGGTTATCGCCTGCCCGGAGGATTCCATAAGCACCATTTCGGAAGCGCCCATCCGCTGCCGCTCCTCTTCCAGGCTCAGGGTCAATCCCGCCACCGAAACCTCGGTCAACTGGGATAGAACCTTCTGGGTGGCGCGCAGCCGTTCCCTGCGATGCAGATCCAGGGAAGCGCGGCTCAAGCCGAGGGCATCTTCCATGGCGCTGTCGATCTCCACGTCAAACCAGCTGTCGATACCCTGTAAAAGAAATTGCTGGGAATAGAAAAAGACCACCGACACCGGGACCAGCGCCAATACCACGAACAGCACCACCAACCGCAATGTCAGTCTCGACCCGGCCGCCTGCCGGCGGTAGCTGCTCACCAGCTGGACGACATTAACCACCACCAGACTCACCAGCGCGATGAGTCCGAACAGGATAAACAGGAGCAGCGGTACAAACAGCCGGCTCAGCTCTTCCGCGTTCTGCACCGCGCTGCTCATCAAATGCAGCGCGATAAGCAACAGCAGCAGCAACGCCGCCACCGGCGTGGCCCCGCGGAAAAACCGCTTTACGGTGTGATGCGCCATAATTCCGACTTACTCGAAAGATTCCAGGAGGGGGAAAGATAGGCCATCGGCCGCAGGGGAAGGGGCAGGGCGTCAATATCAAGGAAGGTGCGAAGCCGCAGCTCGTACACCTCTCCCGACTCAAGCAGATCCCGTTTGATTATGGGCAAAGACTGGATATCGCCCAGGGCGGCGATAGCTGCGTCCCGGGTGGCGAAGCTGGTTTGCTCCCCGCTCTGCATATCCAGCAGCTGGTACAGGGAAGCGATGGCGTGATAACGAAGCTGGTAGCGCAGATGGCTATCCAGCATATCCTCCTCCCAGATCCAAGCCCCTTTGCGCCGCAACTGAATATGAATCTCCAGCGTCAGTGGCACACCGTTTTCCAGCGCCTCCAGCGCCTTTGCCGAAAACTTATAGTCGATAACCGCATCCAGCACATAGGTCCCTTCCACCAGTCTGCCCTGCATGCGGGCAACCTGAAACCCGGCAGCCGGTGCAACCGAC
Source organism: Sedimenticolaceae bacterium (assembly GCA_050287965.1). Classification (GTDB taxonomy): domain Bacteria; phylum Pseudomonadota; class Gammaproteobacteria; order Chromatiales; family Chromatiaceae; genus CBFDBF01. The sequence goes on along the minus strand of JBNKCX010000050.1, from coordinate 65,025 downwards.
GGCGCCATGACAAGACATGCCGCAAAAAACGACGGCAGCCAGAATCCCCTTCGATAGTGTTTGCCCGTCAAAACTCAGACCTTTTCCAGCACCGCGTAGAAGAAACCATCCATGGAGTCGTCACCGGGCAACGTCTGCCGGCCGTAGTCACATGCATGTCCCCACGATGCATGGATCGGGCGTTCCCGGGCATCATCCCTTGCGGCCAAAAAGCGCTCTACCTGCCGTTCATTCTCCTGCCGCAGGAGAGAACAGGTAGCATATAGCAGTATGCCGCCGGGTTTCAGCAGGCGCCAGACCTTTGACAGTATCCGGGCCTGGAGTTCCACCAGTGCCGGAATGTCCTCCGGTCGGCGCAGCAATTTGATATCGGGATGGCGCCGTATCACACCGCTGGCTGAACAGGGTACGTCCAACAGTATCCGGTCATAGCTTTTCTGTCCCCACTCCCCCTGCGGAGCGGCAGCGTCTCCGACGAACAGCTCGGCCTCCAGGCCGAGCCGTTGCAGGTTCTCACGCACCCGCTCCAGGCGCATCTCATCCACATCAACCGCGGTCAACCGGACCGTGGGCTCCATCTCCAGAATATGGCAACTCTTGCCGCCGGGAGCGGCGCAGGCGTCCAGTACCTGCTGTCCCGGCCGCAGATCAAGCAGCCCGGCCGCCAGTTGGGCGCCGCCGTCTTGTACCGATACCAGTCCGCGGGTAAACCCGGGCAGGGTTGTTACATCCAATGGCTGGTCAAGAACCACACCGGAGGCCACCCCATCGATCGGTCGCGCGGGGACGGCCTCTCCCCGCAACATTTCAAAATAGTCCTGCCGGCCGATTCTGCGCAGGTTCACGCGCAGGCTCATCACCGGTCTTGAATTGGCAGCCGTCAGTATCTCCTGCCACCGATCCGGCCAGCTCTCCCGGATGAGGGTCAGCAGCCACTCCGGATGTGCAAAACGGTCGGCGGGGGTTTCATCCGCCGTCAGCAGCAGCCGTTCCCGTTGGCGCAGAAACCCCCTTAGAACGCCGTTCACCAGTCCGGCGGCCCAGGGCTTTCCCATACGGCGCGCCGTTTCCACCGTTTCCGCCACCGCCGCATGATCGGGAACCCGCATATGGAGCAGTTGATAAAGCCCGACCAGAATCAACAGTTCTATATCCCGGTCCCGTTGCTTGAGGGGGCGTTCAAGAAGCTGCTTTGCTACGGCCTGGAGCCGCAGATACCAACGTGCCACCCCATAGCACATCTCCTGCAACAGGGCTCGGTCTCGCAGCGGCACCTCCGCCAGCACCGGCGCCAGCGCCTCGTTAAGCGAGCGCCCTCCCAGTACCCGGAGCATGACCCGCGCTGCGCCGGCCCGGACATCGTCACCGGCGTTATCCACACCCTGTTGCGATTTGGTTTTAGCCAAATACGACCCCGTCCAGTTTATGGGCGTTCAAAAAATCCGCCGCGCTCATGGCGCGCTTACCCGGCGCCTGCAGCGTATGGATACGCAGCGCACCATCCCCGGTAATAACGTCGATACCGGCTTTGCTCGTGGCCGCCACCGATCCGGGTTGTCCTTCCCCGATCCCCGGCAACGGCTCCGCTTCCCAGATCCGCAGCATCCCGCCGGCAAAACCGGTCTGGGCAACCGGCCAGGGGTTGAACGCCCGCACCTGACGATCGAGCTCCCCGGCGCTGCGCCCCCAATCGATCACCGCCTCGCTCTTTTGCAGTTTATCGGCGTAGTTCGCCAGGGAATCATCCTGAGGCTCTTCGGTCAGGCTCCTCTCCGCTATTCCCGGGAGCGCTTCCATAAGCGCTTCCGCTCCCAATTGGCTCAGCCGGTCATGCAGCGAGCCCCCGGTGTCCTGCGCGGAGATAGGACAACGCTTTTTCAACAGCATGGGGCCGGTATCCAACCCCTCCTCCATCTGCATTATGGTGATACCGCTCTCACTGTCTCCGGCCAATATGGCCCGCTGAATGGGAGCCGCACCCCGCCAGCGGGGTAACAGGGAGGCGTGGATGTTTACGCATCCGAGCCGCGGGGCATCCAGAACCCGACGGGGAAGTATAAGGCCGTAAGCCACCACGACCATAAGATCCGCGCCATGACTCTCCAGCTCCAACAACGCCTCCTCGGCTTTAAAGTTCTTTGGCTGGAATACCGGAATGTCCCGGGCCTCGGCCAACACCTTGACCGGGCTGGCCGCAATCTTCCGCCCCCTTCCAGCGGGCCTGTCCGGTTGAGTGTAGACAGCCACAACCCGATGATCCGAAGCCATCAGGCGCTCAAGAGGAGGCACGGAAAAATCCGGGGTCCCGGCAAAGATAATTTTGAGCGATTCCGTCATTGAGGCTTCCTGCAGGCAAAATGGATTGGGGGATATGTTTAGGATGCGGAGAACACAAAGGCGTTGAGGACGCTGAGATCGAATGTTATTGCAGCCCCCGCAATTATTCCTCCGCGTTTAATACGCGAATCTCGAACAAATGCTAAATTACGCGCCTGGAAGGGGTTTCCGCAGGCCCTTTCTGCCGCGCCTCCTTCTCGAGCTTTTTCCGGATTCGCTGCCGTTTCAAGCCCGAGAGATAATCCACGAACAGCTTGCCGTCGAGATGATCGATTTCATGCTGAATGCAAACCGCCAACAGACCATCCGCCTCCAGTTCGAACGGCCTGCCCTCCTTATCCAGTGCCCGCACCTTTACCCGTTCGGCTCGAGTGACCTTGTCGAAGACGCCGGGAACAGACAGACATCCTTCTTCCATCTGCTCCTCCCCGTCAGATTCCAGGATCTCCGGATTAATCAGACAAAGAGGAGTGTCGTGCTCTTCGGAAACATCCATGACGACAACCCGTTTCGCCACATTGACCTGCGTCGCAGCCAGTCCGATGCCCGGCGCCTGATACATGGTTTCAAACATGTCCTCCACCAAACGGCCGATATCTGCATCGATCTTTTCTATCGGATCCGCTTTGTTGCGCAGTCGTGAATCAGGGAAATGTAAAATCTCGAGGATCGCCATTGGGATTTCCGGAATTTGCTACTCAGATCATGTACATCAGGGAAAACTGGGTTATAGTACAAACGTAAAAAAATTCGCTAACATTATGATGATACAGGATTCTAGTCCGAAATGTCGGCTTTAATCCGAGCTTTTTCCAGACTAAACTCCAACTATTTCATGTTGCAAAGGGATCGCCATGCCAAAACTCAAAACCAAGCTTGCCGGCTTTATCCTGGGCCTGATCTTCTCCGGTGCCGCCCTCGCAGCTGATCCGGTCGCCGTGAACCCGGCGCACCCGGACCGTTACACGGTGGTTGCGGGTGACACCCTATGGGATATCGCAGGGCGCTTTCTGCGCGATCCCTGGCGCTGGCCTGATGTCTGGTATGTCAATCCTCAGATCGAAAACCCGCACCTGATCTATCCCGGCGACATCATAGAAATGACCTATGTTGACGGCAAGCCGCAGCTCCGGCTGTTGCGGGGTTCGGAGGTTAAACTGTCTCCCAAGGTTCGGACATCGGCACTTCAGGACGCCATCCCCACGATACCGATCGATGCCATTTATCCTTTCCTCACCAGACCGTATGTGGTTGGAGAAAAGGAATTGGAGGCGGCGCCTTATATCGTGGACTTCGCTGACGAACATCTGGCAGGCGGTTCCGGGCAAAACGTCTACGTGCGTTCCATTGAAACAGATGACACCACGAACTTCGATGTGGTTCGCCCCGGCGGAGCCTACAAGGACGCCGACACGGGAGAAATCCTGGGCTACGAAGCGCTTTATATCGGAAACACCAAGCTGCTGCGCACCGGCGATCCCGCGACCTGCCTGTTGACCAGCACAGGGCAGGAGACCCTGATCGGAGACCGTTTGCTGGTGGCGGCCCAGGACCAGCCGCTGGAGGACTTTTACCCTAAAGCCCCCGACTCGCAAGTCAGGGGCAGTATCATTTCGGTTATGGACGGTGTCACCCAGATCGGCCAGTATGACGTCGTGGTTCTGGATCGTGGAGCCGATGACGGACTGCAGCCGGGCGATGTGCTTGCGATCGAACATCGGGGAGAGACCGTTCGCGATACCGTCACCGCCAATCTGACGGATACGGTTAAACTCCCGGATGAAAAGGCCGGTCACCTGATGGTGTTCCGCACCTTCTCCCGGGTCAGTTTCGGGCTGGTGCTGGACGCCACCCGCGCCATCCATGTGCTGGACCGGGTGAGCAATCCCTAGGGTCTGTTAATACTGTAATCCGGCGCCCAGGGACGGGCGCGGATCATTTCGAGGTGGTCATGGATGATTCACCGAACACCCTCGCGGACGAAAACGAACTGCGCTACTGGCTGGCGCTGATGCGCGCACCCGGGTTGGGCGCCCACGGGCTTGCCGCCCTGATAAACCGGGTGCAATCCCCATCCGAGCTTTTTCACTCCCCCGCCGCCCGGTTAGTTACACTGGGAATCAAGCGGCGAACCGTGGACTATTTCCTTTCCCCGCGCTGGCGAGAAATTGACGCAGACCTTGAATGGTTGCGGCAACCGAACAACCACCTGATCACTCTGCATGACCCGCGTTACCCGGTGCTGTTGAAGGAGATCCACGATCCGCCTCCCGCGCTGTTCGTTCACGGAGACCCGGAAGCGCTTCTCGCACCCCAGCTGGCGATGGTGGGATCCCGCAATCCCACCCCTTCGGGAAGAGAGACCGCCCGCAACTTTGCGGCCCATCTGGCAGCCGCCGGTCTCACCATAACCAGCGGCCTTGCGGTCGGTATTGACGGCGCCTCCCACGAGGGGACGCTGGATGCCGGCGGAATCACCATCGCCGTGGCCGGAACCGGACTTGATCGTGTCTACCCGGCCCGGCAACGGCAACTTGCCCACCGCATCGCGGAGCAGGGGGCCCTGGTTTCCGAGCTGCCCCCGGGGACTCCGCCCCTGAAAGGGAACTTTCCCCGCCGGAACCGCATCATCAGTGGTCTAAGCGTCGGCACCCTGGTGGTGGAAGCTGCCCGGCAAAGCGGCTCCCTGATCACCGCTCGGCTGGCGGCGGATCAGGGGCGGGAGGTCTTCGCCATTCCCGGCTCCATCCACAACCCCCTGGCCCGCGGCTGCCACGCCCTGATCCGCCAGGGCGCCAAACTGGTGGAGACGGCCGGTGATGTAACGGAGGAACTGAGCTCCCTGCTCGGCGGCATTGCGACTCTCCCGCAAACGACTCCCTGCCGGGAGGAAAATCCCGGGCTCAGGCCGGACAATGAGAACCTATTCCTCCTGGAATGTATGGGTTTTGACCCGGTGACAATGGACCATCTGATTGCGCGCAGCGGATTGACCGCAGATGCGGTTTCCTCCATGCTGCTCTTGCTTGAGCTGGAAGGTTATGTATCATCTGCGCCCGGCGGCCTTTTTTGCCGCACCAGTAAAGCCGAATCGATTTGCCCCTCACTGACAGCAGCCCCTGAGGGTGGTAACAAAGCCTGCTACAAGGACCCATCATGAATGAAAATGTCGTCGACATCCTGATTTATCTCTACGAGAACTACATGGACAGCGAGCAGCAATCCCCCTCCAATCAGGCAGAGCTTCATGATGAACTGGTACAGGCAGGTTTCCCCGAAAGAGAGATCGACAGGGCCTTTCTATGGCTTGACGAACTGGCGTCACATCAAAGTTCTCAAGATTTTCGCCCTAATGCCGATCCATCATTTCGCATTTACACGGAACAGGAGATCCAGCGCCTGGATTCCGACTGCCGCGGCCTGCTTCTGTTCCTGGAACAGAACAACATCCTTGATCAGGCAAGCCGGGAGCTGGTAATCGACCGGGCCATCGCCCTTGAGAACATTCACATCGGCGTCGAAGAGCTGAAATGGATCGTTCTGATGGTGCTGATGAACCAGCCCGGACAGGAGAGTGCTTACGCACAAATGGAAGACCTGGTTTACAACGAACAACCGCTTTATCTTCACTAGTCTTTTCATCCAGAAACCGGACCCACCCGCAACATCGCCAATGAATCTGGTCATCGTCGAGTCCCCCGCTAAAGCCAAAACCATCAAGAAATACCTTGGCAAGGATTTCGAGGTCCTCGCCTCTTATGGTCACGTGCGGGACCTCGTTCCAAAGGCGGGCGCCGTCGACCCGGACAACGACTTTGCAATGCGATACCAGGCGATTGAGAGAAACGATCGCCATGTCCAGGCCATTGCCAAGGCCCTGAAAAAGTCGGATGCCCTCTATCTCGCAACTGACCCCGACCGTGAAGGTGAAGCCATCTCCTGGCACCTTTACGAGTTGCTTGAGAACGGGAAAAATCTGAAGGACAAGGTCGTGCACCGCGTGGTCTTCAATGAGATAACCAAAAAGGCGATTCAGGAGGCGGTCGCACACCCCCGGGAACTTTCTATGGATCTGGTCAACGCTCAACAGGCGCGGCGGGCGTTGGATTATCTGGTGGGTTTTAACCTTTCCCCTCTGCTTTGGAAAAAGGTCCGGCGCGGCCTCTCCGCAGGCCGGGTCCAAAGCCCCGCCCTACGCATGATCGTGGAGCGGGAAGAAGAGATCGAGGCCTTCCAGTCCCAGGAATACTGGACTATCGAAGCCGATCTGAACAAAGAAGGCCAGGAATTCAGCGCCAAATTGGCCCTGCTTCAGGGGGAAAAACTGGAACAATTCAGTATCACCGACGGGGAACGTGCGGCAGACGCCGAACGCCTGTTGCTGGACGCGGCTAAAGGCAGCCTGTTGGTGGCAAATGTTCAGAAGAAGCAACGCAAACGCAATCCGGCGGCCCCCTTCACCACTTCCACCCTGCAGCAGGAAGCCGCACGCAAGCTCGGCTTTACCGCGCAACGCACCATGCGCACCGCCCAACAGCTGTATGAGGGTATCGACACCGGGGCCGGCGCCGTAGGTCTTATCACCTACATGCGTACTGATTCGGTACACCTGGCGGATGAGGCTGTGAACGAACTGCGCGCATTCATCAGCGCACGCTTCGGAGAGGAAAATCTGCCGCAGCAACCACGCCATTTCAAAACCAAGGCGAAGAACGCCCAGGAAGCCCACGAGGCGATCCGCCCCACTTCGGCGCATCGCATGCCGGAGGAATTGAAACAGTACCTCAGTAAGGATCAGTATCGGCTGTATGAGTTGATCTGGAAACGCGCCGTCGCCTGCCAGATGATTCATGCCACACTCGACACCGTATCCGCGGACCTCAGTTGCGGGGAAGACAACATCTTCCGCGCAAACGGCTCCACCGTTGCTAATCCCGGGTTCATGGCGGTTTACATGGAGAGCGTGGACGACGCCAAAGCGGGAGAGAGCGATGAAAAAATGCTCCCGCCGCTGCAGGAAGGGGAAGCCGTAGCGCTCAAAGCCATACGTCCGGAACAGCATTTTACCGAGCCGCCGCCACGCTACAGCGAGGCGAGCCTGGTCAAGGCCCTGGAGGAGTACGGCATCGGGCGGCCCTCGACCTATGCCTCCATCATTTCCACCCTGCAGGACCGAGAATACGTGCAGATGGAGAAGAAGCGATTCCACCCAACGGACGTGGGCCGGGTGGTGAACAAGTTTCTGACCCGCTACTTCACCCGCTATGTCGATTATGGATTCACCGCCAACCTGGAGGACGAGCTGGATGCGGTTTCCCGGGGTGAAGAGGACTGGGTACCGCTGCTGCATAACTTCTGGCGCCCGTTCAAGGAGCTGATCGATTACACCCAGGAAAATGTGAAACGGAGCGACGTCACTCACGAAGCGTTGGACGAACAATGTCCCAAATGCGGAGGCCAGCTCTCTATCCGTCTCGGCCGTCACGGTCGTTTCGTAGGCTGTACCAATTACCCCGAGTGTGACTATACCCGTGATCTGAACAGCGAAAACGGAGAACCGGAGAAGCCGGAGATCGTGGAAGGGCGGAAATGCCCGGACTGCGGTTCCGACCTGATAATCAAACGCAGCAAATACGGCAAATTCATAGGCTGCTCATCCTACCCCGACTGCCGTCATATCGAGCCCCTGGAGAAACCGGAAGATACCGGGGTCACCTGCCCGAAATGCGCCAGCGGCACCCTGCTGAAACGCAAGTCCAGGCGCGGAAAGATCTTCTACTCCTGCTCCACCTATCCCGACTGCGACTACGCCATCTGGAACGAACCGGTGGCGGAACCCTGCCCCAGTTGCGGCTGGCCGATACTCTCCATCAAGACCACAAAACGCAAGGGATCGGAAAAGATCTGCCCCCAGCAGGAGTGCTCCTTTGCCGAAAAAGTGGAAGAGCATTAGGGGAAGAAAACGCCCGCCCATTTCCGTTGCACAGTAGCCTGAGGACGGAAAATCCGGTATCTTCCCTCCTCCCCAAACAGACAGAGAGCGGTGAAACATGAGTAAACCCTTTGTCGCCGTTTTAATGGGTTCGGATTCGGATCTGCCGGTGCTGCAATCCACCATGGATGTACTCAAGGCGCTGGACATCCCGTTCGAGGCGAAGATCACTTCCGCCCACCGTACACCCGACATTACCCACGCTTACGTAAGGGATGCCGACCAACGGGGCTGTTGCGTCTTCATCGCCGCCGCCGGACTGGCGGCACACCTGGCCGGCGCGGTCTCTGCCGCCACCCTGAAACCGGTGATCGGCATTCCGTTGGATAACGGTCCGTTGCAGGGCATGGATTCACTTCTCTCCACGGTTCAGATGCCGGGGGGTATCCCGGTGGCCACTGTTGCCATAGGCAAGGCCGGCGCCAAGAATGCCGCCTATCTTGCGGCCCAGATCATGGCCCTTTCCGATCCACAACTGGCGGAACGCATCCGCAGAGAACGCCAGGCCAACGCGGACGGGGTGGCGGCAAAGGACGCCCAACTTCAAGCGGAGCTGGCAAGGTAAAAAGATGGGTGAAGACGGGGGCGCTTCCCCACTTCCCTCCTGGCGGCTGCGTGAAGCCGCCCGTTGTTTTCATCAGGGCGGCATCCTTGCCTACCCCACGGAGGCGGTTTACGGTCTGGGATGTGATCCCCGCGACTGGTACGCGGTAGAACGCATCCTGGCAATCAAACAACGCACGGTAGAAAAAGGATTGATCCTTATCGCGGCGGATTTCGAGCAGCTTCTACCCTTTGTGCAGCCCCTCCCCGACGACAAGATGCAAACCCCTCTGGCGAGCTGGCCGGGCCCCTCAACCTGGCTGCTTCCCGCTGCGCCCGACCTGCCCCCCTGGCTTTGCGGCAGACACGCTACCGTTGCGGTACGTGTCACGGCGCATCCGGTAGCGGCCGCCCTCTGCCGCGCGTGCGGTTCGCCGCTGGTCTCCACCAGCGCCAATGTAGAAGGCCACCCCCCCGCTCGCAGCCCTATTCAGGTGCGCACCCGGTTCGACGACCGGATCGATTACATCCTGCACGGCCCCCTGGGGCAACTTTCCAGACCGACGGTCATCCGCGATGCCGCCAGTGGGGCAATCGTTCGTTATTGAATGCTCTATATTGAAATTTTTAACCCGTCCCGGTTGGCATCCACCCCGCTTTTGGTCTTAACATTGATCCAATCCGTAATATCTTGATCCGCTCTCTGGAGGTTGCATGACGACCAAAATTCTGTTGCCGGAAGACGAACTCCCCACTCACTGGTACAATGTCATGGCCGACATGCCCAATCCCCCGGCACCGCCCCTGGGGCCTGACGGCAATCCAGTAGGACCCGATGCCCTGGCGGCGATCTTTCCGGAAGAGCTGATCAAGCAGGAGATGAGCCCGGAGCGCTGGATCCCTATCCCACAAGAGATACGCGAGGCCCTTACCCTCTGGCGCCCCTCGCCCCTCTATCGCGCCCGCCGGCTGGAACAGGCCCTCGGCACCCCGGCCAAGATCTTCTACAAAAACGAGGCCGTGAGTCCGGCCGGCTCCCACAAGCCTAACACTGCAGTGGCCCAGGCCTACTACAACAAACAGGCCGGGATCAAACGGCTCACAACGGAAACCGGTGCCGGCCAGTGGGGATGCTCCCTGGCCCTGGCGGGACAGATGTTCGGGCTGGATATCCGGGTCTACATGGTGAAGGTCAGCTATCACCAGAAACCCTACCGCCGTTCCATGATGCAGGCCTGGGGAGCGGAGGTCTTCGCCAGCCCCACCGATATGACCAGATCGGGCCAACAAATCCTGGCCGGCGACCCGAATTCCCCCGGATCCCTGGGCATCGCCATCTCGGAGGCGGTGGAAGAGGCGGCAGGCCGCGAGGACACCAACTACGCCCTAGGCTCGGTCCTCAATCATGTGCTGCTGCACCAGACCGTCATCGGGGAAGAGGCGAAAAAACAGCTGGAATTGGTCGGCGAGTATCCGGACGTGGTCATGGCCCCCTGCGGCGGCGGTTCCAACTTCGGCGGCATCGCTTTCCCGTTTTTCGCCGACAAGGCGGCGGGGAAAGAGGTACGGCTGGTGGCGGTGGAACCCACCTCCTGCCCGACCCTGACCAAAGGCCTCTATGCCTATGACTTCGGAGACGCCACCGGGCTGACCCCTTTGCTGAAGATGTATACCCTGGGTCACGATTTCACCCCGCCCGGCATTCATGCCGGCGGACTACGTTATCATGGGGACTCGGCCCTGGTGAGTCAGCTTTACCACGAGGGGTTGGTGGAGGCGGTTGCTGTACCGCAGCTGGAAACCTTTGAAGCCGGAGTGCTCTTTTCCCGCACCGAGGGGATAGTACCGGCACCGGAATCGACCCATGCCATAGCCGCATGCATCCGTGAAGCGAAACGATGTACCGAGACCGGAGAATCCAAGACCCTGTTGTTCAACCTGTCCGGTCACGGTCATTTCGATATGTCGGCGTATGACCGCTATTTTTCCGGAGAGCTCGAAGACTTCGATTATCCGGAGGATGCGATCCGGGAATCATTGGCCCATTTGCCGAAAGTGGGCTGATTCTTTCGATTCACGGTTAAATGCGTTTATGGGACACCCTGCTCAACCTCTTTGCGACGCCGACCAAAGCCTGCTGCTGGTAATCGATATCCAGGAGCGGCTCTCCGTCGCGATGCCGGCGACCAGCCGTGAACGGGTGTTGAAAAACACCTCTCTCCTGCTTCAGGGAGCCTCGCTGCTTCACATCCCGGCAGTACGAACCGAGCAGTATCCCAAAGGCCTGGGGCCGACCGAAGGGATGTTGCTGGAGCAGATGCCGGCAACCGCCAAGCACTTCGAAAAAACCACTTTTTCCTGCTGCAGCACCGCAGGATTCTGCGAAACCGGACTGGATCCGGAACGAAAGCAGATAGTCGTTGCCGGCATGGAGACCCATGTCTGCGTACTCCAGACAGCACTCGATTTACAGCGGCGCGGGTATCAGGTGTTTGTGGTGGCGGACGCGGTCTGTTCGCGCTCGGAGGAGAACCGCAGCAATGCCCTGGCGAGGATGTACAAAGAAAATATAGTCATCACCAATACCGAATCGGTATTGTTCGAGTGGCTCAGGGATGCGGGGCACGAACAGTTCCGGACCATCTCCAGGATGTTGCGCTGATTTCTTATCTGTGTCCGTTCGCCACATTCGAGCATCCCTGGCCTCCCGCGGAATACTGCGCATCCTGTGCTTAAAAAAAAGGCCCGCCTGGGGAGTAAGCGGACCTAAGCGCCTTCATTTAGCGCAGGAGGAGGATCAAAACACGAGCCCCGAGAACTCCGGGGTATAATCCTGTCTTTACCTAATTATTCGGCTGGAAGGCCGAAAACTTTAGCCATTATTTTGACTAACTGAAAAAGCTTGACAGCCAGAGGCCGACGGACAAGTTATGGAAGAGGAAAAGATTGTCGATATTCAAAGCCGCCTGGCATTCCAGGAAGATACCCTGCAGGGATTGAATGCGGTCATCGCCCGGCAACAGCAGGAAATCAGAGATCTGAAAAAGGAGATCGATAGTCTAAAAGAAGGACTGAGAGGCGTTGCGGCCGCCATCCCCGGTAACAAGGAGGAGGACCCCCCTCCTCCCCATTACTGAATTTCGTTTTCGGCAGCTGCATCTCCCGCAGCTGCCTGAGTCATCCCGCGTTGGTCGCATCCTCATCCAGCACCGCCGTTTCCACCTGCTTGCTGTTTTTGGTTTTCAGGGTCTCTATAAGACCGTCCATACCATGGAGACGGATCTCCTGCTGGAACTTGGTCCGGTAGGTGGTTACCAGACTGACGTTTTCGATCTTGACGTTGTAGACCTTCCAGCCCCCTGATTTACTGCGATACATCCGATAGTCCACCGAAACGGGTTGAGCTCCGGGGCGCAATATCTGGGTGCGCACGAAAACCTCGCCGTCTTTGCTCCCCGGTTTTACCGGCAGATGGCGGATATCCCACTCCTTGATTTCACGAAAAGCGGTGGCGTAGGTACGAACCAGAAGCAGTTTGAATTGCTCTACGAACTCCTCTTTCTGCGCGGGCTGAGCGCTCCGCCAGTGTTTCCCCAGGGCCAGGCTGGAAACGCGGCCGAAATCGATATAGGGAACCAATAGCTCATCCGCAAGCTGATAGACATAACCCGGATCGTTCTGCAGCCGATCCCGATCTTTCTTCAGGATATCCTGGAGCTTGTCGGAAATGTTCTGGATTACCGCCTGCGGCTCTTCAAGCTGTTCCGCCGCCGCCGTTTCGGGCAGCGAAAGCGCAAGACCGAACCATCCACAGAGAGCCGAGAATAAAAAGACTCTGGAGCTGACCTGGGCAACCATAATTAAATTCCTTTTTGCTTCATAAAGTTCCGCCTTGTATGTAGCGTTCGCTGGGCACAATGCTTTAGGCCCCTGGAGGAAGAATTTGTTCGCCCGCCTGTCCCTGTACCCACTCCAGAATCCAGTGAACCGCGCGGGATCCTGCAAAGCGCCCAAGCTCTTCACCTTTAAAGAAGAGTATAACCGTCGGAAAACCCCGCAAACGATAATGGCCGGCCAGACGCATATTATCGTCCACCTCAACCTTAGCCAGGAGCAGTTGTCCATCGTATTCCTCCACAACCCGTTCCAGGGCCGGCGCCAGGGCAATACAGGGCGCACACCACTCCGCCCAGAAATCGACCAGGATCAACTGATCCCTTGAAGCCTCAAGCACCCGCGTCTGGAAGCCCGCTTCATCCACATCGAATATATAGGGGGAGCCGCCTTTCACAGCCAACGACTTCCGTTACGCATATATTCACCCTCATTCCTACAATTAGTCGATCAAACCTTCGTCTACGGTTCAATCCGATTTTGCCCCTTCCGGCTCTTGGGGTATCTTATGCTAATCCCCGGAGATTGCCATTTCACGGCCCGCATTCTCCACCCATTGACCGGACGCTTATCCGGAGAACTTGATCAGATGCGAGACAAACACAGCCCATCCGACCGCTTTCCCTCCATCCGCATGCGTCGCATGCGTAAGGATGAGTTTTCCCGCCGCCTGATGCGCGAGACCGAGATCACGCCAGCGGATTTTATCTATCCGGTTTTCGTACTGGAAGGGTCCGGCGTCCGGGAGAGCGTCGACTCCATGCCGGGTATCGAGCGGCTCAGCATCGACCTGTTGATTGCGGAGGCCCGGGAGGCTCATGCCCTGGGAATCCCGGCCATGGCGCTGTTTCCAGTTACTCCGCCGGAGGCGAAAACCGAGGATGCGCGGGAGGCGTTCAATCCTGACGGCCTCGCCCAGCGCGCCGTCCGGGCACTGAAGGACGCGGTTCCGGATATGGGGGTCATCACGGATGTAGCCCTGGACCCCTTTACCACCCATGGCCAGGACGGACTTATCGACGACAGCGGCTACGTTCTGAACGACGAAACGGTGGCGGTACTGGTGAAACAGGCCCTCTCCCACGCCGCGGCCGGGGCGGATATCGTGGCTCCCTCGGACATGATGGACGGCCGGATCGGGGCTGTCCGTGAGGCGCTGGAGGCGGAAGGCCACATCCATACCCGCATCCTGGCCTACTCGGCCAAATACGCCTCCAGCTTCTACGGCCCCTTTCGCGACGCCGTCGGCTCCGCCGCCAACCTCGGAACGGGCAACAAATACACCTACCAGATGGACCCGGCCAACTCGGACGAATCCCTGCGGGAAGTGGCGCTGGATCTTGCCGAAGGAGCGGACATGGTGATGGTCAAGCCCGGCATGCCCTACCTGGATATCGTGCGTCGGGTGAAGGATAAGTTCGGCGTTCCCACCTTCGTTTATCAGGTGAGCGGTGAGTACGCCATGCTGATGGCGGCGGCACAAAACGGCTGGCTGGAAGAAAAGGCGGTGACGATGGAATCGTTGGTTTGCATCAAACGTGCCGGCGCGGATGGAATACTCACCTACTTCGCGAAGAAAGCGGCCCGGTGGCTGAATGATTGATTTTCTCCCGCAGTGACACAAAGGGGCGGGGCGGCCGTCTCACCTTCGGGGACTTAACAAAAGGACACCAGGCGCCTACGCTTAACCTTCTTGTTTTTCTCGCATTTGGTTTCCCGGTACCACCGCCACTCTGCGGTTCAACAAAGGTATGACAGGCAATGACAGACAGGTACGCCGTCATCGGCAACCCCATCGAGCACAGCAAATCTCCCGAGATTCATGCCGCCTTCGCCGAGCAGACCGGCCAGGATATGGAATACGGTCGCATCCTCGGCAAAGACTTTGAGCAGGACGTCCGCGAATTTTTCGCCCGCGGGGGGCTGGGGCTGAACGTCACGGTTCCATTCAAGGAAGAAGCCTGGCGCCTCTCCGACCTGCGCAGTGACCGGGCGGAGACCGCGGGCGCGGTCAATACCCTGATTCCCTTGCCGGGAGACCGGTTGCTGGGGGACAACACGGACGGCATTGGGCTGGTAAGGGATCTCGCCGCGAATCACGGCTGTCATCTGGAAGGATGCGAAATCCTATTGCTCGGCGCCGGGGGCGCCTCCCGCGGTGTCCTGCGCCCGCTGCTGGAAGCACAACCGAAACGTCTGCTTATCGCCAACCGCACTCCCGCAAAGGCGGTTGATCTTGCGGCCGCTGTGGCCGATCTGGGGAACGTGGAGGGCTGTGGTCTTGACGCCCTGACGAATCAGAAATTCGATCTGATCATCAACGGCACCTCGGCCGGACTGGAAGGAGACGTGCCGCTCCTTCCCAACGAAATCCTGAAGATCGGCGGATGGACCTACGATATGATGTACGGCGATCTTCCGACGGCCTTTGTCTGCTGGGGGCAGGGGCAGGGGGCGTCAAAAGCGATGGACGGCCTGGGCATGCTGGTGGAACAGGCCGCTGAATCGTTCTTCCTCTGGCGCGGCGTCCGGCCCCGGACCGGCCCGGTAATCGATCAACTGCGAGGGAACTGTTGAGGCCCTTTCGCCAGGGCGCGACCACCACCGCGACAGTTAGCCAAACTCAAAATATGCCCATTACCCCTGGAAGAAGCCCTTTGCAAGAACATGAATCCCGGGCAGCTGGCGGAGGCCTTTGAGCCCTTCTCCCGCGTGGCCGCAAACAAGGTCAATATAGAGGGAACCGGCATGGGTCTCACCATCAGCCGCAAACTGGGCTGACTCATGGGCGGGGAAATTGAAACGGAGAGCGCTCCCGGCAGGGGCAGCCTGTTCCGGATCGTCGTTCCCGGTTAAGCGGCGTCTTACCCCTGTTCCGACTCCCGGTACTGTTGCGCCAGTTTGACATAGTTGCCCGACACATAGATCAGGAAATCCAGTTCCCGCTCGGTCAGTTCCCGCACCTTGCGCACCGGCGATCCGTGATAGAGGTGGCCGCTTTCCAGAACCTTGCCTTGCGGAACCAGACTGCCGGCACCAAGAATCACATTGGACTCGATCTTCGCACCGTCAAGCACCACGGCCCCCATACCGATGAGGCAGTTGTCGCCGATACTGCAACCGTGCAGCATCACCTTGTGCCCCACAGTCACTCCGTTGCCGATCTGCACCGGAAAACCGCCCGGGTTGTACTGGCTGTCATGGGTCACATGGATGACGGTTCCGTCCTGAATGTTGCTGCGGGCGCCGATACGGATGTAGTGGATATCTCCGCGCACAACACACAGCGGCCAGACCGACGCCTGCGGCCCGATCTCCACCTCACCGATAATAACCGCGCTCCGGTCAATCCAGGCATCCGCGGCGATACGGGGAATCAGATCCTGAAACGGTCGTATGTCCGGCATAAACCACTCCTGAAGGGCTTCATTCAGCAAAAAGGCCTAACGCAATCTGCGCGCTTTGGTACGAAATACCCTACCAAGCTTGATGCTATACTGATCCACGATCCAATTTAACGGAGTATTTCAATGGGCATCAGCACTTTTATCATCCTCGGCATTATCGCCGTAACCGGGGTCTACGCGGTAGTGATTTATAACCGCCTGGTGAGTCTCAAACACGGTGTATCCAAGGCCTGGTCCAACATCGATGTTCTGCTCAAGCAGCGTCATGACGAACTGCCGAAACTGGTGGAAACCTGCAAGCAGTACATGCAATACGAACAAGAGACCCTGGAACGGGTGATGAAGGCGCGGGCGGCGGTTTCCGAAGCGCGCGAAAGGGGCGATGTGGGTGCCCTTGGCGCGGCGGAGGGTCAGCTCCGATTCGGTCTGGGCAATCTGTTCGCGGTTGCTGAAGCCTATCCCGACCTCAAGGCCAATGACACCTTCCAGCACCTGCAGAGCCGAATCAGCGGCCTGGAGGACAGCATTGCCGATCGTCGCGAGTTCTATAACGAAAGCGTCAATAACAACAACGTCCGTATCGAACAGTTTCCCGACGTAATCGTCGCCCGCATGTTCAATTTCAAGTCCGCGGAGCTACTGGAGTTCGAGGAAGCGGAAAAACAGGACGTGGATATTAAGGCGCTGTTTGATTAGCACCTGCAGATAGCGTGCGGAATCCCTGCGTTGAGTGAATACATCGCCGCCCTTCCGGCGGACGACTTCTGGACCTGGGCCCTGCTCTCTCTGGCTGCGGCGATCGCGGGCTTCTACTTTGGATTCAGGTCCCTGCGCCGGGCACGCATCATCGAGGATGTGCCTACCGCCCGCATCCGCTCGGCCCACCAGGGTTACGTGGAACTGGTAGGGGAAGCGGAACTCATGGAGGGCCAGCCGATTCTGGCACCGCTGAGCGGTACCGACTGTTGTTGGTGGCGCTACCAGATCCATCGCAAGGGCTCCAAAGGCGGGTGGAATCTGCTGGAGAAGAAAAGCAGTGAAGAGCTGTTCCTGCTGAGGGACAAAACCGGGGTCTGTATTATCGATCCGACCGGGGCCGAGGTTACCCCCAGGGAACGCAAGGTCTGGTACGGCTCCACCCGTTTTCCACAAACCGGGAGCGCCGCCGGTGGGTTCGGACTGTTTTCGGAATATCGCTATACCGAAGAATATCTGTTTCCCGGCTACCCCCTTTACGCCATTGGGCAATTTCGCTCCCTGGACGATCATGACCACCAGACCGCCCGGAGCGAAATCACCCGAGTACTGCTGCGCGAATGGAAGCAGCGGCCGGAGGTGATGAGAAGCTTCGACCGAGACGGCGACGGCAAAGTGGATCTCCGGGAATGGGAGCAGGTGCAGCGCAGCGCCGCCGCTCAGGCCCGACGGGAATATCAGGCGGAGCAGGAGAAGCAGATCCCCCATATGATGAGCAAGCCGGAGGACAGCCGGCATCCGTTCCTGCTCTCCCCCAGATCCCAGGACGATCTGATCCGACGCTATCGCCTCATCGCCGCCTTTGCCATAGTGGTCTTTTTTGGTGCCGGGGCGCTGGCCACATTGATGCTCACCGCGCGTTTATTGGGGTAACTGCCCGGCACCGCCGGAATCGTGGCAGAATAGCCGCCGGTAACATATTGGTTTCAGACCGTGACAATAGAAAATCCTCTGCTCAATCTCGACGGGCTGCCCCCTTTCTCCAAGATACGGCCGGCTCACGTCGAGCCGGCCATCGACCAGCTGCTTCGGGAGAACCGCGAGCTTACGCAACGACTGCTCCGGGAGGGGCGCACCTACACCTGGAAGAACCTGATTGAACCCCTGGAGATCGCCGATGACCGGTTGAGCCGGGCCTGGTCTCCGGTGAGCCATATGAACTCGGTAGTCAACAGCGATGATCTGCGCGAGGCCTACAACGCCTGCCTGCCAAAGTTGAGCGAGTACGCCACTAAAATGGGACAGAATGAGGCGCTGTACAAGGCCTACCATGAGGTGCTGGAAGACGGGGAAGCGCTGGACCCGCCGCAACGCAAGGCCCTGGAGAACGCACTGCTCGATTTTCATCTTTCCGGGGTGGATCTGGAAGCGGAGAAAAAGCACCGATTCAAGGAAATCAGCCAGGAACTCTCCAGGCTCACCAGCCGCTTCGAAGAGAACCTGCTGGACGCCACCAATGCCTGGAACAAGGTGATCAACGACCCGCAGGAACTTTCCGGCCTGCCTCAATCAGCCCTCGACCTGGCCCGTCAGACCGCGCAGCAGCACCAAGCGGAAGGCTGGATGCTGACCCTGGAGTTTCCCTCTTACCTGCCGGTAATGACCTATGCGGACAACCGCCAGCTGCGGCGGGAAATGTACGAGGCCTACGTAACCCGTGCCTCCGACCGCGGCCCCCACGCCGGAAAATGGGACAACGGGGAGATCATGGAGCAGATCCTGCGGCTGCGTCACGAGGCCTCCCTGCTGCTCGGCTTCGCAAACTACGCCGAGCGCTCGTTGACCAAAAAGATGGCCCGCTCTCCCGATGAGGTGGTGGCGTTCCTCACCGACCTGGCGGAACGCTCCCATCCCCAGGCCCTGCAGGAGTTGCGCGAGTTAAAGGATTTCGCCGCCGAGACTTACGGAATGGCCGACCTGGAGGCCTGGGATATCGGCTACTACGCAGAAAAGCTGCGTCGGCAGCGCTACGCCATCACCCAGGAAGAGTTGAAACCCTACTTTCCGGAAACCCGCGTGATCCCCGGCATGTTCGCTACCGTAGAGCGGCTGTTCCACATCCATATCACCGAGGTGGAGGGCGTGGATACCTGGCACCCGGCGGTGCGCTTTTTTGAGATCCGCGATCACCACGGAGAGATCCGTGGTCAGTTCTACCTCGACCTCTACACCCGTCGGCACAAAAGGGGAGGCGCCTGGATGGACGATTGCGCTTCCCGGCTGGTAACGGACGAGCTTGATCAGATACCGGTCGCCTACCTTACCTGCAACCTTTCGCCACCGGTGGGAGAGAAGCCGGCGCTATTCACTCACGACGAGGTGCTAACCCTGTTTCATGAATTCGGTCATGGCCTGCACCATCTCCTGACCCGTATCGACTACCCTGCGGTGGCGGGTATAAACGGCGTGGCCTGGGATGCGGTGGAGTTGCCGTCCCAATTCATGGAAAACTGGTGCTGGGAGCGGGAGGCGCTGGATCTCATATCCGGACACTGGGAGCGCGGCGAACCGGTCCCGGATGAGCTCTATAAACGCATGCTTGCCGCCAGAAACTTCCAGTCCGCCATGCAGATGGTCCGGCAGCTGGAGTTCGCCCTGTTCGACTTCCGCATACACCGGGAGTACGATCCCGACGCCGGGGGGCGTATCTACCAGATCCTGAAACAGGTGCGCGAGCAGGTCGCCGTGGTTCACCCGCCGGAATTCAATCGCTTCGCTCACGGTTTCTCCCATATCTTTGCCGGGGGCTACGGCGCCGGGTATTACAGCTACAAATGGGCGGAAGTCCTGTCCGCCGACGCCTTCTCCCTATTTGAGGAAAAAGGCGTATTCCATGAGGAAACCGGCCGCGCCTTTCTGCATAATATCCTGGAACTGGGCGGATCCAAGGATGCCATGGAGCTGTTTGTTGCTTTTCGCGGACGGGAACCAAAGATCGACGCCCTGCTCCGTCACTGCGGTATCGACACCCAAGAAATATGAAAATAACCATGCGAAAGATATTATTCGTCCTGCTGCTCGCGGCCTTTACCACCATCGAGGCCGCCCATATCACCGACAAACTGCTGGTTGGATTCTATGATGAGCCGGATGAGGCCACCCAGCCTTCCCGGGTTCTCCCCAGCGGAACCCCGTTGGAGGTGATAAAGAAAGAGGCGGCGTTCAGTCAAGTGCGGCTGCCCGACAGCTCCGTCGGCTGGATCAAGACTGACTACATCACCAATGACAAGCCCGCCAAGGCGATGGTGCTCGAACTGCAGGCAAAAACCGCTGATCTACAGCAAAAATTGAGCAAGACGGAACAGGAACTGAAGGCGGCCCGCACCGCTGCGGCATCCGGTGGCGGCGAGGCGGAAAAACTCGAGCAGGAACTTGCCCAGGCACGCAAAGAGCTTGCGCAGGCAAACGAGAAGATCGAAGAGTTGCAGAAGGCGGACATGCCGGTGGACGAGAAGGTCGCCGCACTGGAGAAGGAACTTGACGTATCCGCGACGGCGCTGGAGGAAAGCAAGACCGAATCGATGCTGTTGCGGGATCAGTTGAAAATGCTCACCGGTGAGGCCGCCGCCGGGAAAGTCGGCGAGGCGCGTATTGCCGATCTGGAAACCCGGCTGACAACGGCCCTTAAGGCGCTGGAGGAGGCAAAGAAGAGCGACAGCGTCAAAGCATCCGAACTGCTTCGCCTGCAGCAGGCGAACCGAGCCCTATGGGAACGCATTACCGAAGCGGCCGAGCTTCTGGGGACGGCAGAGAAGATGGAACTTCCGGCACCGGTAACGGAGGAGGAGTCCTCCTGGTGGTATCTGCTGCTGGCGCTGCTGGCGCTCGGCGGATTCGTAATCGGCGTCGCCTTCAAGGACTATCTTGTAAGGAGACGCTACGGCGGGTTCCGGATCTAATTCTTTCCAGCCGGGAAGGAAACAACGGGAAAGGGCTCATGATCAGATGAACTATAAAGATCTGCGCGACTTCATCAGGCAATTGGAACAACGGGGCGAGCTGAAACGTGTCCGGGTCGAGGTCGATCCCCGCCTGGAGATTACGGAGATCTGCGACCGCACCCTGCGATCGGGCGGGCCCGCACTCCTGTTTGAACGGGTTAAGGGTTCAACGCTGCCCCTCCTCGCCAATCTGTTCGGCACCCGGGAGCGCGTTGCGCTGGGTATGGGAGAAGAGTCGGTGGCGGCGTTGCGCGAGGTCGGGATCCTGCTGGCGACGCTAAAGGAACCTGAGCCGCCCAAGGGAATGCGGGATGCCTGGGAGAAACTACCTACCTACAGGAAGGTTCTCGACATGGCCCCCAAGGAGTGTAGGAACGCCCCCTGTCAGGAGCGGGTACTGGAAGGGGAGGACGTGGACCTGACAACACTCCCGATCCAGACCTGCTGGCCGGAAGACGCCGGACCCCTCATCACCTGGGGCCTGGTGATCACCCGGGGCCCGGAAAAACCGCGCCTCAATCTGGGCATCTACCGGATGCAGGTGATCGGCCGTAATCGCGTCATCATGCGCTGGCTCCCCCACCGCGGCGGCGCCCTCGACTTTCGTGAATGGCAACTGCGGCATCCGGGAAAACCCTTCCCCGTCGCCGTGGCCCTCGGCGCTGATCCGGCCACCATTCTGGCGGCGGTAACCCCGGTTCCCGACACCCTTTCAGAATACGCCTTTGCCGGCCTGCTGCGCGGCAGTAAAACAGAGGTGACGAAGTGCATCGGCTCGGATCTGAAGGTGCCGGCGGCGGCGGAGTTCGTCCTTGAGGGACACATCCACCCGGACGATACGGCGCCGGAAGGACCTTTCGGGGACCACACGGGCTACTACAACGAGGTGGAACAGTTTCCGGTTTTCACTATTGATCGTATCACCCACCGCAAGGACCCTATCTATCACAGCACCTATACCGGCAGACCCCCGGATGAACCGGCCATCCTCGGCGCCGCCCTGAATGAGGTCTTCGTCCCCATCCTGCAGAAACAATTTCCGGAGATTGTGGACTTTTATCTGCCCCCGGAAGGCTGCTCCTACCGCATGGCGATAGTAAGCATGAAGAAGCAGTATCCGGGGCATGCCAAACGGGTGATGATGGGAGTCTGGTCTTTTCTGCGGCAGTTCATGTACACCAAGTTCGTCATCGTCACCGATGACGATGTGAATGTCCGCAACTGGGAGGATGTGATCTGGGCCATGACCACCCGTATGGATCCGGCCCGGGATACCACCATTGTGGATAACACCCCCATCGATTATCTCGACTTCGCATCGCCGGTCTCCGGGCTGGGTTCGAAGATCGGGTTCGACGCCACCAATAAATGGGAAGGCGAAACCACGCGGGAATGGGGTCGGCCCATCGCCATGGACGCCGCCGTGAAACAAAAGGTGGATGAAATCTGGGAGAGCCTGGGAATCGATTGAACACACTGTGGCGGAAGCGCCTATAATTACACCCCAAACCTGGGAATAAAAATAAGGGGAGGAATACCATGCGCACCATTATGCTGATGAACTCCAAGGGCGGATGCGGCAAGACCACCTTGGCTACCAATATCGCCACCTGGTATGCCGACGAGGGGAACAAGGTCGCGCTCGCCGATTTCGACCCCCAGGGTTCATCTCTCGACTGGCTTGAGGCGCGGAACGCCTACCAGGGTATTCCGAGCATTGAAGGGATCGATGCCACACGGAATGCGGTGTCTCCCGCGCGGGGGACCGAGTATCTGATCATGGACGTACCGGCTGCCGTCCACGGCCGTGAGATCAACAGCCTGCTGCGACGGGTGGAAAGCCTGATCATCCCCGTCCTCCCGTCCCCCATCGATATGCGCGCCTGCGGCCGTTTCCTGGATGAATTGCTGGCCAGCGGCCGGGTCTCCCAGAAACAGACCCGCATCGCCATCGTGGCCAACCGCGTACGGGAAAACACCATCATCTACCGGCAGCTGGAAGAGTACCTCGGACACCTGAAGATCCCGTTCCTGAGCCATCTCCGTGAAAGTCAGAATTATATCCGTGCGGCGGAAAACGGATTGGGCCTGTTCGAGCTTGCCCCGTCCATGGTGTGGTACGACCTGGAGCAGTGGGATCCCATATTCGAATGGCTGGCCAGCGCGCGAAGCAGGCCGAGATCCTAGAGGGAAGATTCCTTAAAGGGCTATTTTCCGGTCAGTGAGGCGGCGAGCCCCTGATCCAGGGTCGGGTATTGCAGTTCCACCCCCAGATCCCTGAGCATCTTGCCGTTATCCAGGCGGCGCGACTCTCGCATGTAGGACATCATCCCGGAAGAGAGTACCCGCTCCCCTTCCGCCAGTGATACGAGAGGCGGGGGCGACAGACCGGCGGCGGCGGCGAGTCGATTAAAATAGTCGGTCATGGTGCTCGGATGGCCGTCGCTGACATTGTAGACCTCTCCGTCACCGCCCCGCTCCATGGCCGCCAGGCAGACCTGCACCAGATCAGAAATATGGATGCGATTGCTGAAGGGGGCCTCCGATTCCCGTATCAGCGGCAATCCCTTGCGCAGTCGCTCCAGGGGCAGTCTGCCGGGTCCGTAGATCCCAGCAACCCGCAGGATAACCAGCTCCCCCCCGGAGTCATCGCGCCACTTTCGCAGCACCTGTTCCCCATCCCAGCGCCGTCTGGCGCGGGGAACCGCCGGCCGGACCGGACGCTCCTCGTCCACCCACTCCCCGCCGCAGTCCCCGTAAACCCCCGTGGTGCTCACATGGACAATGCGCCGGGGATGTCCCTGGCGGGAAAATTCCTCCACCAACCGCCGGATACGGATATCCCGATCACCTGTAGACGGCGGGGGACAGAAAGAGAACAGATCGGCGGAAGCCAGCGGCAGTTCCGGAAGATGGGAGGAGTCGAGGTCCGCAAGAGCGGCGTTTATACCCCGTACCTTGAGCCGTTCCAGGCTGCCCGCCCCCCTGACCACCCCTGTTACGGAAACCTTCCGCTCAAGATACCTGACGGCGACGGCACAACCCAGATAGCCGCACCCGACGATCAACAACCCCATCGGCGATACGCCGGTCAGGCGGATTCCGAGCCGTCCAGGGGATCGCTGCTCCTGCGCGCATGATCCACGGCGGGAGGAGCCAGCGGCGCCTTTATCCCTCCGGGGGAGGGAAGGGCGATGGGCTCCAGTTCCTCTTCGCCGAAACCACCCGAGGTAAGCTCAAGACCGGCACGATAGTTTTCCAGCGCGGCTTCCGTTTCTCCCAGCCGTTCCAGTAACTGGCCGAGTTCCCGGTAGGCCTCCGCCGAGGGAATGGCGCCGATGCTCGCCTCCAGATAGCTGCGAGCCTTACCCCACAGTCGGTTACGCAGACTCAACCGCCCCAAGGCCAACAACAGTATCGGGTTCTCCGGCCGTTTCGCCAGCCAGGATTCCGCCACCGCCAGTTGTTTGGCCGCATCCTTTCCTTCCACGCGACCGTAAATCTCCGCCAGCCTTCCATCCCACTGCTGCTGCAGACTCTCCCGCAACAACGGCTCGGCCAGATCCCCCTGATTCCGGTCTAACAGCCGGCCGGCGTAATCCGCTATCAGCTCCGCTTCTTTGCGCACCCCTTTCGGGATACCTCTCCAGACCAGGACCAGCCTCTCCGGATCCGGATCCTTATCGGCCCGTTCGAGAATATTGCGATAGACAAGGAGTTCCAGGGCGCGCAGATCCTCGGTATCTATAACCTTTCTCCTGCGCAATTCCGGCAGCAGCCTCTGCAGTTGCGACCAGTCCGCCAGGCGCAGGTAGAGATCCTTCAGCAGCTTCAATACATACACATGATGGGGGGCCATACCCTGCAGATGCCTCAGGGTTGCCAACGCCTGCTCCAGCTGCTCATGAGATAACTGCAGTTCCGCCTGGGTCAGGCCTACGGCAATATCGGCGGAGGGCGTACTTTCATGGGCCAACTGCAGATAGCGGTTACGCCGCTCGTGCGCACCCTGCTGTTGCGCGGCCTTGGCCGCCGCCAGATAGTTAAGCAGAGGCGTATCCGAACGCCGGATGTGGCGCATGAGGTTCTTTTCCGCCGCCTTCCAGTTGCCCTCGGACAGTTCCACCAGTCCCCGGGTCAATGCCCTGCGGGCACGCCGGGTACCCCGTTGCCCCTTCCATTTCCTGAACCCGCGCGGCAGGGCCCAGATACGGATCACACTACGGATCAGGACATAAAGAGCCAAAAACAGGGCCAGGACCGAAATCAGAAAGAACGCCAGGCTGGTCTCCACCGTCCAGGGTCCGTAGTTGAGCAGTACGTAGCCGTTTTCCTGCTGCAGGACGGCTACCAAAGCGGCCACCGCGGCCAGCACCAGCAGGCTCGATAGCAAAATCCTCATGGCTGTTCGGTCTCTTCGCGACGTTTGATCTGGGTCCGTAACATCCGCAGTGAACCGGATATATCAGGCAATTGCGGTCGGATCTCCTCCCCCTTGAGCCGGCCTATCTCGGTCAACAACAGCTTGACCGCTTCCTGCTCAGGATCAAAATACCGGGTCAGCCAGTCCGCCGCCCGATCCAGGCTGTCGGTATAAAGTTGCTGGTCGCGACGTAACAGCGCCAGGCGCGCCGCCTCCAGTTGCAACTGCAGATTCTGTTTCAGAAAATAGAGCTGGTCTTGCGGCAATAAGCGCGGCAGTTCGCCGTCGTGATAGCGGATCTCAACCAGAGATTTGAACCCCTGCCAGCCGTCCTGCAAGATGCTTTCCCAGGTGCGTTCAACGGTCGCATCAGAGTCCTGTTTTCCCTCATCCGCCGAGGGCGCGGTCCCCATCAGCGGCTGGATTGCATCGACCTGCGTGATCATGCTGGAAATCCGCAAGGACAATCCGTCCAGATCCGTCCGGGGCACCGATCTCAGCGCTGAGAGTTCACCCGCCAACTGTTCACGAACAACTACCCAGAGAGGATCGCCGTTTTCGGCCAGGCGTTTATCCGCCATCTGCAATGCGACGATGGCGGTTCCCACATCCTGCTCGAGCTGCAGGCGGCGATTGGCGATACGCATCAGATATTCCACCTCGGCCGCCATCCATTCGGCTTCGTTACCGGCCGCCTGCCGGGACAACCGGGCCTGAATGTCGCCGGTCTGACGTTGTAACTCCTCCAGCGCCCCTGCGGTTCCCGCCGCAAGCTCCGTGTTTTTCTTTAGATCCTCACCGAGGGTGGAGACTTGGGTCTGCAGTTCGGACTGACCGCCCTTCATCTCCTGCAGCAGGGAGTCGCTGCCCTGCCGGGCCGTGTTCAGCTGCTGCCAGAAATAATACCCGGCACCCAGGCCTGCCACCGCCACCACCAATGCCAGAAGCGCCAGCGTCCTCCCGGTAGATCTGCCGGTCACCGGGACGACCGGGGTATCCTCGTGCTCCGCGGGGGACTCCATGGTCACTCCAACGTCTATCGTCGTCGCGGTTTCGGCCTCTGCATCCGCCGGCCTTTTTTCCTGGTTTTCGATATCGCTCATGGCCTGTACCCTGTGTCCCGCCCTTTTCTGTAGAGTAACAAATTTGTCTGTTCAGGTGGGGGTCCTGCCCGCCGCCCAACGGCAGATGGCGTCAACAATCGCCCCATCCTCCGCCCGCCGGGCGAGAATAACCTCCCGATACCCGAGGGCCAGCGCCTTCTCACGCATACGCTCGCTGATCACCACCAGCGGCGTTGCGGTCAGCAGCGATTCGCCCGCTTCCCCGAGGATTGACGCGAGATTCTCGAGGATTTCCGAACTTGTGGCCGTAACAACCTGGACCTTATCGCCCCAGCCTTGCACCAGCGGCTCGACATCCACCCGGGGACACTCCCGGCGATAGACCTCAGCGTAGACCACTTCCGCCCCCCGTGCACGCAAGGTGTCGCCCAGGAGCGGCCGCCCCCCGTTACCTCGCAGAATGAGGACGCGCTGGCCCTTCACCTGGCGCAGTTCCTCCCTCTCCAGCAATACCTCGCTGTCGAAGCGCTCCCCGGGCAGGATATCCACATGGACGCCGGCCTTCTCCAGCGCCCGTGCAGTCCCCTGACCGACGGCGGCGATTCGTGGGTTTCCGGGCAACATCGAACCACCCAGGACCGCCAGTCCCCGGCGAACGGCGTTGGGACTGATGAAGATGGCCATATGGTACGGCCCGGACCCGGCAAGCCGCACAGCCATCCCTTCCGGATCGGCAGGGGGCAGAATTACCAGAGCGGGAAAGGGGACCGGGATACCCCCTTGCGCCGCTATCAGGTCGCAAAGGGATGCGGACTGCTGTTCCGGACGGGTTACCAGCACCCCGATGCCCGAGAGATCACACATCCGGCTTCGAGGCTCCACGCTTCGGTCCTCTACGCGTACAACGCCTTAAGAATGGAGTCCGCGCCTTTGGCCAGCAGTTCTTCCGCAAGCTCCGTACCGAGCAGTTCACTGTCAGCCGCCGGTCCGGTAATCTCCGCCCGGATGACCCGGCTGCCGTCCGGCTCTCCCACCAGACCCCGCAGATGGAGACGCCCGCCCTCCAGCACCGCGAATCCGCCGATCGGCACTTGGCAGCCGCCCATTAGGCGCTGATTCATAGCCCGCTCGGCACTGACACAGACCGCCGTATCGGCATGATGTAACGGAGCGATCAGGGCGTTGACGCGGTCATCGTCACTGCGGCATTCGATACCGACCGCCCCCTGACCGATGGCGGGAAGGCTTTGCCCCGCGTCCAGATAGGCGGTGATACGCTCCGAGAATCCCAGACGCTTGAGTCCGGCGGAAGCCAGGATAATGGCGTCAAACTCCCCCTCGTCGAGTTTACGCAAACGGGTGTTGACGTTCCCGCGCAACGGGGCGATCTTCAGATCCGGACGCCGTTCGCTGAGCTGGCACTGACGGCGCAGACTGGCGGTGCCCACCCGCGCGCCCTCCGGCAACTCTTCTACCCCTGTAAAATTATTAGAGACAAAGGCGTCGCGGGGGTCCTCCCGCTGCAGGATTACCGGCAGATGCAGCCCTTCCGGCAGTTCCACCGGGACATCCTTCATGGAGTGCACGGCGATGTCCGCCGTACCCGCCAGCATTCCCTGCTCCAGTTCCTTCACAAACAGTCCCTTGCCGCCGATCTTGGCCAACGGCGTATCCAGTATCTTGTCGCCCTGTGTGCTCATGCCCAACAACTCCACCTCCAGTCCGGGATGGGCCTCGCGCAGCCGGGCGGCAACATGTTCCGCCTGCCACATGGCAAGGGGGGATTTACGGGTGGCGATACGAATAATTTGCGGCATGGGCGCGATTTCTCTACCTTTCTAAATGGAACGGGGAATGCTAAAGCTTCAGGGGCCGCTGATCAATTCCGCGGCGGACTGACCTGCGGTTACCTGACCCCGATCAGGCAAACACGGCGCTACCGTCCCTTCAGGAAACGTCGCACTCCCACCAGATGCCGGCGACTCACCTCCAGCCGCTCGTCAATGCCTTTAAGGACGGCCAGTATTCGCCCGTCACCCGCTTTCTGCAGCCCCATCAGCCGTGCCTTTGCCACTAGGGCATTGCGGTGAATACGCAGAAAACGGCTGCCGAACTGTTCTTCCAGGGATTTCAGTGACTCTTCCAATAACGCTTCGCCCCCTTGGTGTCGGGCGACCACGTACTTCTGTTCAGCGCGGAAATAGTAGATCTCCGCCACGGATATACGCTGCAGACCCCCACGGAAACTGGCGTTGACCGCCGCTTCCTCTTCTTCTCTCTTCAATCCCTGCAGAAGTTGCAGCTGGGGGCGCGTCAAGGTCGCCGTTTTAACCAGGGCCTGCTCCAGCCGCTGACGCCGAATCGGTTTGAGCAGGTAGTCGATGGCGTTTTTCTCGAAGGCATCGACGGCATGCTCATCATAGGCGGTGGTGAAGATTACGGCGGGAGGATGTTCTCCGGACGCCAGGCGCGCCGCGGCCGTCAGACCGTCCAACCCCGGCATGCGAATATCCAGCAACACCAGGTCAACCGGTATACGTTCGCAAACTTCCAGCGCCTCTAGGCCGCCCGCCGCCTCGCCGACCAATTCATAAGGGGAGCCGATCTCCTCCAGCAGACTTCGCAGGTGTGCCCGTGCGGGCTCCTCGTCGTCGACGATCAGTATCTTCATCACTCAATCCAGGGATGCGGGAAATAGAGCCGAACCTGATGTTCGCCATCCACCTCTCCGGCAACCAACCCCGCTTCCTCATCAAAAATGGCCTGCAGCCGCTGGCGAATATTTTCCACCGCCAGACGGTTGCCCTGCCGGTGAGCGGTGCTATGCTCGGCCGGCAACGTGTTGCGGATGCTCAGGTTCACCTTGTGTCGGCGATAACGGCCGGTAATATTGATGGTTCCAGGCCCGACCGCCGGTTCGATACCGTGATACACGGCGTTTTCCAGCAACGGCTGAAGAATCAGCGCCGGCAGCTGCGCCTCTTCCGGCAACTCCTCGAGATCCCATACCACCCGCAGCCGGTCCCCCAGCCGCTGCTGTTCGATGCGTATGTAAACCTGCGCCAACTCCAGCTCCTTGCCGAGAGTTGAGAGGTGTTGCGCATCGGAAAGGCTGGCGCGGAACAGATCGGAGAGATCGTGTACCACCTCCTCCGCCATTTCCGGACGGGTGCGCGTGAGGCTGGCGATGGTATTCATGCTGTTGAACAGAAAATGGGGCCGGATGCGCGACTGCAGGGCCTGGAATCTCGCCTGGGACTCGGCCACCACTTGCTGTCGCCAAAGGTGCTGCAGATAGAGATAGCGCAGCGCCAAAGCGGTAATAACGCCGCTGACGGCAAGATTCTTCACCAGAAAAAAGGCGGGGAGACTCTGGGTCAGCATCTGCCCCAGGAGCAGATTCGCCAATGCGCTGGTTAGAGCGGTGATAAACAGGAAAAGCAGCCAGACCAACAGGCCGGCGGCACCGTTGGAGAGCCGACTGAGACGGGTTCGCAACAGACACAACGCCCCGCTGCCGGCAAGCACGACCCACTGAATGAACAGGGAGTGCAGACTCAGCTCGTAGGTGACATCCCCGAACCTTGCCGCGCCGGAGAGCGCCAACACAACGGCCAGCAGCTCCGCTATGATCACCATAACGAAGACCACGCGGATGGAACAGAAATTGGGCAGAAAGGTTTCGCCTCGTTTCTTCTGTTGCGTCACTCTGTCCTCGCCACGGTAGTGTTATAATTTTCCGCCAATACGGATCCTTCAGGAATCATCAGCGATGAGTGATAATAAACTCTGGTCAGGCCGCTTCAACGAACCTACCGACGCCTTTGTCGAGGCCTTTACCGCCTCGGTGGAATTCGACCGGCGACTGTATAAGTATGACATCCAAGGCTCCATTGCACACGCCACCATGCTGGCGCGGCAGGGGATTCTCACCCGGCAGGAGTGCGACCTCATCGTCTCCGGCCTGAAGAATATCGAACAACGCATCGCCGAAGGGACCTTCGAGTGGTCCGTGGGCCTGGAAGATGTCCACATGAACATCGAATCGGCCCTCACCGAGGATATCGGCGACGCCGGAAAAAAACTCCACACCGGCCGTTCGCGCAACGACCAGGTAGCTACTGATGTCCGGCTCTATCTGCGCGCGGAAATCGAAACCCTACGTGGCGAGATCCTGCGTCTTCAGGAGGCTCTCCTGACCCTCGCCGAGCAGGAAGCGGAAACCATCATGCCCGGATTCACCCACCTCCAGACCGCCCAGCCCGTTACCTTCGGTCACCATATGCTGGCCTGGTTCGAGATGCTGCAGCGCGACCGGGAACGGCTGGCCGACTGTAACCGGCGGGTGAACGTCATGCCCCTGGGGGCGGCCGCGCTGGCCGGCACCACTTACCCCATCGACCGCAACCTCACGGCGGAACTGCTCGGGTTCGATCGCCCGGCGGAAAACTCCCTTGACGCCGTCAGCGATCGGGACTTTGTCATTGAGTTTAGCGCAGCGGCGGCCCTTATCATGATGCATCTTTCGCGCTTCTCCGAAGAGCTCATTCTCTGGTCCTGCGCTCAATTCGGTTTCGTCGAACTCTCCGACAGTTTCTGCACCGGTTCCTCCATAATGCCGCAGAAGAAGAATCCGGACGTCCCCGAACTGGTACGCGGCAAGAGCGGACGCATCTTCGGCCACCTGATGGCCCTGCTGACCCTGATGAAGGGCCAACCCCTGGCCTACAACAAGGATAATCAGGAGGACAAGGAACCGCTATTCGACACCGTGGATAACCTCAAGGGCTCGCTTCGTGTGTTTGCCGACATGGTGCCCGTCATCGGTTGCCGCCGTGACAGGATGCGTGCCGCGGCGCTTCAGGGCTTCGCCACGGCCACCGACCTGGCGGACTACCTGGTACGGGGCGGGATGCCCTTCCGTGATGCCCATGAAGTGGTGGGCAAGGCCGTCGCCCTCTGCGTGGAAAAGGGATGTGACCTCGCGGATCTGACCCTGACCGAACTGCAGGGTTTCTCCGCGGGCATAGGGGCGGACGTTTTTGAGGTCCTGACGCTGGAGGGTTCGGTCGCCGCACGCAATCATATCGGCGGCACCGCCCCGGAGCAGGTCAGGGCAGCGATCGCGCGGGCGCACCAACGCCTGAAATCCACCTAACTTTGGATTAAGGGGCTTTGCCTTCCGGTTTGCTTGCGATCCTCAACGACCGGCTTCAGCCCTGTGCGATCTGCCGGGGCGGGAAAATCGACACCGGCCGCCTTTGGACACCGATTTTCCGGCCCATCCCGGCGGCCTCCTGTCCCCTCGCCTTTCCGCCGTGCCGGCATGGCAAAGGTCTCTGGTACTGAATCCCAAAACCGACCGACATTCCGCCGCAATCGCATCCGGCGTTAAAGCTTTCGCTGTATCTGCCGTTTATAGCTGCAGGAATTAAATGGGGATCTGTCTTATGACAAATAACGAAAACAGCGAATTTCCGGAGCAGTGGTTCCAGGAATGTCCTGTCGCCATACTGACTCTGGATAGCCGCGGCCATATCCACCAGGTCAACCGTGCGCTTCAGGAACTTATCGGCGTCGACCCTGAAGAGCTGACGGGACACAACGCCGAAACCCTCCCTTACCCTGACCTGCGGGGCTTATTCGACAGTGCCGGTCAATTCCAGCTTACGGACTCTGACAAGGGCGCCCGTTGGTACCAGTGTCTGGCACGCGACATCCCGGCCTCCGGCACTGTGATGCACTGTTTCCAGGACGTTACGGAAATAGTTCATTTGCAGGAAAAGAACGGCCAACTGCGTCAGCAACTTGACGATCTGGCAATTACCGACGCGCTAACCGGCATAGCCAACAGGCGCTCCCTGAATCGCGCCCTCAACGCCCAGGTAACCCGTAGTCGACGGTACCACAATCCTCTCAGCCTGGCGGTGGTGGAGGTGGGCCTGGGGGATGCGAAACAGGCTCCTTCGGATGAGGTGATACTGGCGGTCAGCCGATTTCTGCGCGATCGGCTGCGCTGGGTTGATGTGATCGCTCGTGTGAACGAAAACCAGTTCGCACTGGTACTGCCGGAAACCACCATAGACGACGGACGGAGACTGCTGAACAAGATTCAACAGGGCTTTGCCGACTCGGAGTTGTTCGAGGGGGTTGCTCGGCAGACGGTCCGCCTCTATATCGGTCTGGCGGAGTGGCAAAAGGGAAACGACGCACGGCTGCTGATGAAGCGGGCAACGGAAGCGCTGGCTTTGGAAATAGAGGCCGACACCTCCTCGTAGGCCTGATGGTCAGCTCCCAATGGCAAAGGCGGTTGATTTCCGGGACGGTATAGGTCGTAAAGAGCTCAGTCTTGTCCGCCGGCGTTTTCTCGGCCTGCAGCGGGAACGCCTGCGCAGGATCGAGGCCGAACTGACCCCTGCCCAGCGCGATTACCTCAACCTCCTGCCGCTGCTGTTCCACATCAATCACCCGCTGCTCCCCGGCTTCGTGGGCAGTGAAACCCCGGCCGGAGTGGCGGACTACTCACCGTCCAGGGCGGTAATCCGCACCGCCCGCAAGATGAGCCGCAGCTTTTCCTATAAAAAAAGGGCGCGCCGGCGCTATCCGATACAGGGCCTCTATATTATGGGCAGTATCGGCAGTATCGCGCACACCTCCGGCAGCGACTTCGATGTCTGGCTCTGTTATGACCCCGAGCTGAAACCGGAACAGTTGGACGCCCTCAGGGAAAAACGGATAAGGCTGGAGAAATGGGCCAAGGCGCTGGAGCTGGAGGTACACATCTTCATCATGGACGTGGACGCCTTCCGCCGCGGTGACCGGGAAGCCCTCTCCCACGAGAGCAGCGGCACCACTCAGCGCCACCTGCTGCTGGAGGAGTTCTACCGCACCGGCATCCTGCTGGCCGGACGCCACCCCATCTGGTGGCTGGTGCCGCCGGAGGAGGAGCACAATTACAGCGAATACGTAGGCATGTTGTTGCAACGACGTTTTGTAGATAAGTATGACTGCCTCGACTTCGGCGGTCTTGAGAACACTCCGGCGGATGAATTTTTCGGCGCCGCCCACTGGCAACTCTACAAAGGCATCGAAGCGCCCTACAAAGCCTTGCTCAAGCTGCTGCTGATCGAGGCTTATTCCCGGGACTTCCCCAATATCCGCTGGCTTTGCCAAGTTACAAAGGAATCGCTCTACGCCGGCAACCTGAACACCAATGAGCTGGACCCCTATCTGCTCCTCTACCGCCGCGTGGAACAGTACCTGCTGGAACGTAACCAGATGGAACGGCTGGAACTGGCCCGCCGTTGTTTCTATTTCAAAACGGAACAGACCCTGAGCCGCGCGCAGATACTCAAAACAGAGAAATGGCAGCGGGAGTTTCTACTCTCACTGGTGAGCGAATGGCGATGGGACAAAGCCCGGCTGATAACCCTGGACATCCGAAACGACTGGAAAATCGACCAGGTTCTGGAGGAGCGCAACACCCTGGTACGGGAGCTTACCAGCAGCTATCGGGTATTGACCGAGTTCTCCAGAACCCACGCGTCCTCAGGACAAATCGATCCCGAGGAACTGAATCTTCTCGGCCGCAAGCTTTTCACCGCCCTGGAGAAGCAGCCCGGAAAGATCGACAGCATCAATCCGGGGATCTCGCGAAACCTGGTGGAAAAATATCTCTCCCTCCACTTCAACCGCAGGGAGCAGGGAGAGGAGCGCTGGACACTCTATCGCGGTGAGGTGAACGACGAGTCAGTCCATACCGTACCCCCGGTGAAAACCACCGCCAGCCTGCTGGAGATGCTGGCCTGGATCCACCTCAACGGCCTGGCTAGCCGCAGTACGGTAATAGCGCTGTTTCCGGCGGATTCCCCGGTAGCGCCGAAAGAGCTCCACTCGTTGCTCAACTGCCTGCGCCGCAACTATACCTTTCCGCACCCTCAGGTAGTGAGCATGGCCGCCCTTTCCGGCCCTGCCTACGCCACTTCCTGCACCCTGTTCGTCAATACCGGAACGGATCCCATGGAACATCTCTCCAAGGAGGGCAAACAGCTCACCAGTGATCGCAGTGATCCTCTGAGTTTCGGCGCCAATCACAGCTGCCTGGTAAAGAGCGTGGACGCACTGTTGACCACAAGTTGGGGCGAGGTACTGCTGACCCAGCAGCAGAACACCAGCGGTCTGGCCGAGTCCCTCTGTCATTACCTGCGCCTGACGCTACAGATCCGACCACAGGCGACCCCGCCGGAGGTAACCGCTTTTGGGTTCGCCTCTATCCGGGCCACCTCAATCGCTCATCGGGCGGCGCGGCTGTTTAATGACGTCTGCCAACAACTGGGGCCGGGCGGTGTCGGCCCTGAAGGTCGTTATCTTTTTCGGGCGGACGATGATTTCTATCTGATCCAGAAGACCGCTGATGAATTCGGCCACCTTGCTTTCGGGACTCAGGAGGAGTTGTTGGAGGAGCTGGCACAACCCCAGCACTGTTTTCGTCCTGTGGTCATCGACCAGGGACTGCTTGACGAGACCCCCTTGCCCACCCTTCTGCGGCATAACCACGAAGGCAGTATTCAGCTCTTTTACTATAGCGGCAAAGAAGGAATCACTCTCTATGTCCTTGACGAACAGGGAGCGCTGTTTACCCAGATCATCCGCGGCAGCAGTGAACGTCAATTGCTGGACCGGGAACAACGTTTCTTTAACGAGCTGAACATGTTACGCAGCCTGCGCTCCGGCCAGTACGACCACCAGCAACTCCTGGCGGTTCCGGAATATTACAAGTTAAGCCGTGATCGTGACGGACTCTGGCAAACGGAAAGACTCGATCCGCCCCGCAGCCGAATCGCGGATGAATATCTGGATCTGCGCCTTATCACCGAGGGGCTGAACCTGCGACAGTCACCCCATCTTCTGATCTGCGGCAACCGGGAGTTCAGTTCCCTCGAGTATGGCGCAGAACTGTTCCACGAGGCGGCCCGCCATATCGTTGAACTGCGTGGGGAGCAGAATCTCTACCCAATCTACCTCACCGGGCTGGAGTTCTCAAGCTCCTCCTTTGAATCCAGTTGGTCCACCATCGAACTGCTCAATCTCAAAAAACGGCTGGAGCGGCGATTGAACCGGGCGCTGGAGGATATCATCAGTCCCTGACAAGGGCAGCATATCCACTCGACGGGGTTAACCCACCCATGGCACTCGGTTTATACTGGGGCCATTCATTAAAATTTCGGAGCACCCGCCATGTTCACTCGCCCGCGCAACCTTTTCCGGTTTCTGCCGCTCGTTATTATTATCGCCGTCACCCTGGCGGGATGCGGGCAGAAAGGCGCCCTTTATCTGCCGGACGACAACTCGCAGCAGGAAGAGGAAAACCGCCGCTAATACCGAGCAACCGCCCCTAAGGATCACCCGCCTCCGACGTCGGCAATCACCATGAAAATTGAATTTACCAAGATGCATGGTATCGGCAACGACTTCGTTGTCATCGATGCGACCCGGCAGGAGATCGAACTGACGGGTGATCAATGCCGGCATATCGCCGAGCGCCGTTTTGGAATCGGCTGTGATCAGATCCTGCTGGTGGAACCGCCGCGTGATACGGCAACCGATTTCCACTATCGAATTTTCAACGCGGACGGCTCGGAAGTGGAGCAGTGCGGGAACGGCGCCCGGTGCTTCGCGCGCTTTGTTCATGATCAGGGTTTAACGGACAAACAGGAAATCGATGTCGGCACCCTGGCGGGAAACATCCGGCTCTATCTGGAGGCAAACGGACAGATCCGCGTAAACATGGGCGCGCCGATACTGGAGCCGGATCGCATCCCCTTCCAGGCGGAACACCGCTCCGCCAGCTATGACATCGAGGCCGCAGGGCGGCGCTATCAGATCGGCGCCGTTTCCATGGGCAATCCCCACGCCGTCCTCCAGGTGGATGACGTCGACACTGCGCCGGTGCAGGATCTGGGGGCGCTGCTCGAGGTGCACCCCCGCTTTCCCCGCAGAGTGAACGTGGGTTTTATGCAGATTCTGTCCCGAGACCATATACGCCTGAGGGTATTCGAACGTGGTACCGGAGAAACCCTCGCCTGTGGAACCGGCGCCTGCGCGGCAGTGGTCTGCGGCCAGATCCTGAACCTGCTGAATGAAGAAGTAAAGGTCAGCCTACCCGGCGGCGATCTTGTGATAAAGTGGCAGGGAGGAGATGCGCCGGTCTGGATGACAGGCCCGGCAGTTTCTGTCTACAAGGGGAGTATCGAACTATGAGCCCGCAACCAGACGAAACCGTAACATCAGAACAGATGGAACAGGCGGTTGTCGATTACCTGAAAGACCATCCGGACTTTTTTGAACGTCACCCCGGACTACTCAGCTCCCTCGACCTCGCTCACCAGAGCAACGGCACCTCATCCCTTATCGAACGTCAGGTCAAAACCCTGCGCGACGAAGCTTCCCGTTACAAACAGCAGCTCGATACGCTGATGGCGGTAGCTCGGGAAAACGAGGAAATCAATCAGCGTCTCCACGATCTGACGCTTACCCTGATCGATACCATCGATTTCGATGAGGCCATCAACGCCCTGCAGGACAAACTGCACGATGATTTCAAGGCGGAGGGGGTGGAGTTTCATCTCTTCTCCCACTATGACGAAGAGGCCCATCCCGACCTGGACGGTTTTAAGGATTTTCTTGAAATAGGCAAACCCTGGTGCGGTCAGCTGGACCCTGAAAAGCGCACCTACCTGTTCGGACCACAGGCGGAAGATATCCAGTCCACCGCCATGATACCTATCGAGGGGGAAGGGGTTCTGGGTGTGCTGGCCATCGGCAGCAGTGATATCGATCGCTTTCATCCCGACAAGGGAACAGAGTACCTTACCCGCCTGGGCGACATCATCAGCAAGACCCTGGAGGTGGTATCCGAACCCGGATTCTGATGGCCGTAGAAACCCCCCTGCAACACTGGATCGACCGCTTTCTTGACCACCTGCGCCATGAGCGCCGCCTATCGCCCCTTACGCTGAAGAACTACGCCGTTGACCTGGAACAGATCCGGGCGTGGTGCACCGGTGAGGGAATAACCTCCTGGATACAACTGGATCAGCACCAGGTCCGCAGCTATGTGGCGAAACGTCACCGGGGCGGACTCTCGGGGAAAAGTCTGCAGCGTGAACTCTCCTCCCTGCGCAGCCTGTTCCGTTACCTGCTGAGGGAGGGCGAAGCGGAGGCCAATCCCGCCCAGGGGGTACGCGCCCCCAAGGTAGGCCGCCGCCTGCCGGCCACCCTGGACGCCGACCAACTGGAGCGGCTGCTGGACGCCCCTGCGGAAACCGCGCTGGAACAGCGCGATCTGGCCATGATGGAACTGATCTACTCCTCCGGTCTACGGTTGGCCGAGCTGGTCTCCCTGGATCTCGGCGACATCGATCTCAGCGGCGATGCGGCACTCGAAGTCACCGGCAAAGGGGCCAAAAGCCGACAGGTCCCGGTGGGCCGCAAAGCGCGGGAGTCCCTGAAGCACTGGTTACGGGTCCGGGAAGATCTGGCCGCCCCTCAGGAAACAGCGCTGTTTGTCAGCCGACGCGGAACCCGGATCCATCCACGCACCATCCAACAACGCCTGAAGCGCTGGGCCGTCGCCCACGGCGCTTCCCGCAGCCTCCATCCCCATCTGCTGCGCCATTCCTTTGCCAGTCATCTACTGGAGTCGTCCGGTGACCTGCGTGCGGTGCAGGAACTCCTGGGCCATGCCGATATCAGCACCACCCAGATCTACACCCATCTCGACTTCCAGCATCTGGCCCGGGTCTATGACGAGGCCCATCCGCGAGCGAAAAAGAAGTAGCAGGCCTGTTGGCCGGTATTCGGAGCAAAGGCAAAAGCGACTCCGACACGAATACCACTCCTTGGCGTCGTTACGCCAGGTTAACCATCGTCCTCTTTTTGTCGCAGAGCCGCCCCGCAAAACTTGCAATGGATTGCGTCCTCATCATGCCCGTCCCTGGAACAGGAAGGACATGCCCCGACTTTAATGGAATGACGCACTGAGCGGGCTATTTCCAGCGCGAATATACCGGTGGGGATGATGATAAGGCTGTAGCCGAGCAGCATGGCGATCGCCGCTACAATCTGTCCCAACAGGGTTTGCGGCGCAATATCACCGTACCCCACGGTGGTGACGGTAACGATGGCCCAGTAAAATCCGGCCGGGATGCTGGTAAATCCGCTCTCCTCCCCCTCGATCACATACAGCATGGCGCCGAGAATGAGCGAGATGATCAGCACGGTGGCGAAAAACACCATGATCTTATGGCGGGTGGCCCGCAGCGCCCGCATCAACGCCATCACTTCTTCCAGATAACGGGCCAGCTTGAAGATGCGAAATAT
This sequence comes from Sedimenticolaceae bacterium, assembly GCA_050287965.1. Classification (GTDB taxonomy): domain Bacteria; phylum Pseudomonadota; class Gammaproteobacteria; order Chromatiales; family Chromatiaceae; genus CBFDBF01. Next base: position 26,287 of record JBNKCX010000050.1, on the reverse strand, counting down.
CCGCAACAGACGTATGGCGCGTATTACCATCAGCGACTGGGTCCCGGCAAATATCAGGCCCAGGAAGAACGGTAGAATCGCCAGCAGATCGATAATACCGAAAAAACTCCGGGCATAGTGCAACGGGTGCCGGACGCTCCAGAGCCGCAGAAAATATTCAACGGTAAACAACAGCGTTATGACCACTTCGGCGACACGCAGATAAATACCGTACTCCAGCCGTATCGACTCGACGCTCTCCAGCATCACCGCCAGAACCGAAATCAGGATGCTTACCAGCAACATTTCGTCGAACAGCTTCCCGGCCGGTGTTTCCGCCAGAAAAATGATTTCGTAAAGACGGCGACGGATGGGGTTGCGTCTGTCTTGTATATCAGGCTCGATCATCTGCTTTCCTCCGTTTCAACCGTAACCGATGCCCATGGGATTTAAAAGAATGTTTTGCCCAGAATCTGTTTATAGACGAATCTGCAACAACCCCCTTGAAATCCTTCTTGATTTTCACCATTTGTGTTCGGGTAGAATAGACGGTTTCCCGAAACCAAGGACATACAGCGTGGAGCCACTCAAGGGCACGACCATTCTTTCCATACGACGCGACGGTAAAGTGGTGATCGGCGGTGACGGCCAGGTCTCCATGGGCAATACCGTTATGAAGGGCAACGCCCGGAAGGTGCGTCGACTTTATAAGAACCAGGTACTGGCGGGTTTTGCCGGGGCGACGGCGGATGCCTTCACCCTTTTCGAGCGGTTTGAGGCGAAGCTGGAAAAGCACCACGGCCATCTCACCCGCTCGGCGGTGGAGCTTGCCAAGGACTGGCGCACCGACCGCATGCTGCGGCGATTAGAGGCGTTGCTGTGCGTGGCGGACACCAGTGCCTCTCTTATCATCTCCGGGACCGGCGACGTCATCGAGCCCGAAGCGAGCCTGATGGCTATCGGTTCCGGCGGCGCCTACGCCCAGGCGGCGGCCCGAGCTCTGTTGGAAAATACGGAATTAAGCGCACGGGAGATCGTGGAAAAAGGGCTTTCCATCGCCGCTGATATCTGTGTCTACACCAACCATAACCTGGTCATTGAAGAGCTGGAATGTTGATATCGCCGCATTCATCGTCCGGCGGAAGATTCAGATAACCCTCTGATCTGGAAGAATATCTGCCGTTTGAGTTGGGAAAGATACCGATATTGCACAAACATCCACGGGTAACGTATGGATCGGTCCGTGGTCGATAAGAGACCTGTTTTCGAATTTTTCATACAGAACACATATGTCTGAAATAACCCCCCAAGAGATCGTCCGCGAGCTGGACAAACACATCATCGGACAGGCGGCGGCGAAACGTGCCGTGGCCATCGCTCTGCGCAACCGCTGGCGCCGCGTCCAGCTGGACCCGGAACTGCGCAACGAAGTCACCCCGAAGAATATCCTCATGATCGGTCCCACCGGGGTCGGCAAGACCGAGATCGCCCGGCGCCTGGCGCGTTTGGCAAACGCCCCCTTCATCAAGGTGGAGGCGACGAAATTTACCGAGGTGGGTTATGTCGGCCGCGACGTGGAATCGATCATCAGGGATCTGGCGGATTCGGCCATGAAGATGGTTCGCGAGCAGGAACTGGAAAAGGTGCAGGATATGGCGGCGGAAGCCGCGGAGGAACGGGTGCTCGACGCTTTGTTGCCCCGCCCCACCGTTTCCAGCTGGGAGGAGGAGAGCCGCCCGGCCGCGGAGAACTCCCCCACCCGGGAGAAGTTCCGGCAGAAGATCCGCAATGGCGAGATGGATGAAAAGGAGATCGAGATCGAGGTCTCGGCAGCCCAGCTCGGCGTGGAGATCATGGCGCCTCCGGGCATGGAAGAGATGACCAGCCAACTGCAGGGATTGTTTCAGAACATCGGCAGCGGTCGCACCCGCAAGCGCAAACTGCGCATCAAGGACGCCCTCAAGATCCTACAGGACGAAGAGGCGGCGAAACGTATCAACGATGAGGACCTGAAACTGCACGCCCTGGAAATGGTGGAACAGAACGGTATCGTTTTTCTGGACGAACTCGACAAGGTCGCCAGCCGAGCCGAATACGGCGGGCCGGATGTCTCCCGGGAGGGGGTGCAGCGGGACCTACTGCCGTTGGTGGAGGGGTGTACCGTTTCCACCAAACAGGGAATGGTGAAAACCGATCATATCCTCTTCATCGCCTCCGGCGCCTTCCACCTGGCCAAGCCCTCCGACCTTATTCCTGAGCTGCAGGGCCGCCTGCCGATCCGCGTCGAGCTGGACGCCCTTTCGACGGACGATTTCGAGCGCATCCTGACCGAACCCGACGCCTCTCTCACCGACCAGTACCGGGCATTGCTGAAGACCGAAGACGTCACTATCGAGTTTACCGAGGCGGGAATACGGCGTATCGCCGAGATCGCCTGGCAGGTGAACGAGAGTACGGAGAATATCGGCGCCCGCCGCCTGCATACCGTAATGGAGCGGCTCCTGGAAGGGATTTCCTTCACCGCGTCGGAACTGCCGGGGACTACGGTGACAATCAATGCGGAATACGTGGATAACAACCTCTCGGAACTGGCCTCGAACGAGGATCTGAGCAGGTTTATATTGTGAGGCGTGCGTAATCCACTATTTGCGGCGCCGTGCATTAATAACCAAGAGGGGTCTCGTTATCCTGACAGCCACACCCCGGATCCGGAGTATCAATAATGAGCGAACACACACCAACCGAACTGAATCTTCACCGCCAGTCCAAGGTTCTGGAAATCACCTTTGACGACGGCTCCCACTTCAGCCTGCCGTGCGAATACCTTCGGGTATACTCTCCATCCGCCGAGGTGCAGGGGCACGGCCCCGGCCAGGAGGTATTGCAGCTGGGCAAGGAGGATGTAGCCATCGAACAGATTACCGCCGTGGGCAACTACGCGGTCTGTCTGCACTTTGATGACGGCCACAACACCGGCATCTACTCCTGGGATACCCTCTATAATCTCGGCAAAAACCACGAACAGAACTGGCAGCGCTATCTTCAGCGCCTGGAGGCGGCGGGGCACAAGCGCAAAGGCAGCGTCGCGTAGCGCCTAATAATCACCTTGACCGGTGAAAACGCGGGAATATGGAGATCGCCATAACCGTTTTACCCGAAGATCAGCAGCGACCGGAACGACTGATTCGGCTCGCTCCTTAATATTTTCTGCGCTTCCGCGTCTCTAAGGTTAAAATGGTTTATACCAACTGATTTATCCTGGAAAAGCTCAGCATGACGGAAAAAGATACGACTCACTTCGGATACGAAGAGGTGCGAACCCACGAAAAAGCCGGGCGGGTACGCCAGGTCTTCGATTCCGTGGCGACACGTTATGACCTGATGAACGATCTCATGTCATTGGGGATTCACCGCTTGTGGAAGCGCTTCGCGGTTGAGCTGGCCGGGATCCGGCGCGGACAGCATGTCCTTGACCTTGCCTCCGGCACCGGCGATCTGGCGGCCCGGTTCGCGGGCCTGGTCGGCCCCGACGGACTGGTGATCATGACCGACATCAACTCCGCCATGCTCGAACAGGGGCGTAACCTGATGCTGGATCGGGGCATCGTAGGCAATGTGAAGTATACCCAGGTCAACGCCGAGGCCATCCCTTTCCCCGACAACAGCTTCGACTGCGTCACTATCGGTTTTGGTCTGCGTAACGTCACCGATAAGCAACGCGCCATTGAGGAAATGTTCCGGGTATTGAAACCGGGCGGGCGCGCTCTGGTGCTGGAGTTCTCCCATCCCCGGGGCGAACCCCTGAAAGCCGCCTACGACCTCTACTCTTTCAAGGTTCTGCCGATGCTGGGAAAACTGGTGGCGGACGACGAGGCGAGCTATCGCTACCTGGCCGAGTCCATCCGTATGCACCCGGACCAGGAGACCCTGAAGGGGATGATGGAACAGGCCGGTTTCGAACGCTGCGACTACCACAATCTCACCGGCGGTATCGTAGCGGTTCACCGCGGTTTCAAACTCTGAACATAAACGAAATACAGGATGGCCGTTGCGCGGTATTCGCAACGATTCCGAAAAAAGACTCTGCCATGACTACACATCAATGAGCATTTCCGAGTTTGCCTACGCCGGCCTGGAAGAGGCCTTCAACCAGTATCTTGCCCTGGATCCGGCAGCAAAGGAGCGTATGTGGCAGCTGCATGGGCGGGCAATCGCTCTGGAGCTGAAGGGGTTTGACACAACCCTGTACTTCATCCCCGGTCCCGGCCGGCTGCAACTCCTGGCACACTATGAGGGGGATCTCGATTGCTCGCTGAGCGGAACACCGATTGCCCTGCTGCAACTGTTGCGGCGCCAAATGGAGTCCGCGCCGGTGATACCCGAAGAGATTGGGATTTCCGGTGACAGAGACCTGGCCCAGCGCTTCATCGCCATTCTGCAAACCACCGACATCGACTGGGAGGGTCATCTCTCTCGCTACACGGGAGAGCTGTTCGCCCAGGAGATGGGCAGGGTCGTCCGGGGCGGTCTGGCGTGGGGAGAACACGTAGCAAACACCCTGAGAGACGAGCTTCAGGGGATGCTGCAGGAGGAAGACGGACCCTTGCCGAAGCAGGAGGAATACGTCGCCCTCTGTGCCGATATTGACCGCTTGAGTGATCGGACCGATCAGCTGGAGACGAGGATTGCCGCTTTGACCCCCCCCGTCCGAAAAAAAAGATCCCGTAAAAAGGGACCACAATGATTCGCTCCCGCCAGGCACTGCGGCTGCTGCACATCAACTGGATCCTGCTCCGGCACGGGCTGGACGAGGTGATCCTGGCAACCCACCTGTTTCGTCCATTACGTTTTCTACTCTATCTGTCGCCGTGGTACTGGCTGCGACGCCATCAACTGCCCGCCTACCCGATCCGAATCCGCCGTGCCCTGGAGGACCTGGGCCCCATATTCGTCAAATTCGGACAGATACTCTCTACCCGCCGCGACCTGCTGCCGGACGATATCGCCGATGAGCTTGCCAAGCTGCAGGATGCAGTGCCGCCGTTTCCGGGCAGCGAGGCCCGGGCCCAGATAGAGGCCGCTTTCGGCCATTCCATCGAAAAGGTCCTGGACAACTTCGACGAAACCCCCATCGCTTCCGCATCCGTTGCCCAGGTCCATGCCGCGACACTAAAAAGCGGGGAAAAGGTGGTGGTTAAGGTGCTACGACCCGGCATTGAGCGGATAATCCGGCGGGACGTCGAACTGCTTTATCTGGTGGCCGGCCTCGCCAACCGGTATTGGAAAGACGGCCGGCGGCTGCGGCCGCTGGAGGTGGTTCAGGACTACGAAAAAACCATCCTCGACGAGTTGGATCTGCAGCGGGAGGCAGCCAATGCCGCACAGCTGCGGCGCAACTGGGAAGGAAGCGATCTGTTGTTCGTTCCGGAGGTCTACTGGGATCTTACCCGCAAGAATGTGCTGGTCCTGGAGCGCATCTCCGGAACCCCGGTGAGCGACATCGAGGCCCTCAAGGCGCAGGGCATCAGCATGCGCCAGTTGGGGGAGCAGGGGGTGGAGATATTCTTTACCCAGGTATTCCGCGATAACTTCTTTCACGCCGACATGCATCCCGGCAATATATTCGTGGAGCCGAGCGGCCGTTATATCGCCGTCGATTTTGGCATTGTCGGCTCCCTGACCCCGGAGGATCAGCGTTACCTCGCAGAGAATCTCCTCGCTTTCTTCAATCGCGATTATCGTCGTGTGGCGCAGTTGCATGTGGAATCGGAGTGGGTACCGAAGGGCACACGGGTGGATGAGTTCGAAGCCGCCATCCGTACCGTCTGTGAGCCTATTTTCAACAAGCCCCTGAGCGAGATTTCCTTCGGAAACTTCCTGCTCAACCTGTTCCAGGTTGCCCGCCGCTTCAACATGGAGGTGCAGCCGCAACTGGTACTGCTGGAGAAAACCCTGCTTTACATCGAGGGTCTCGGACGTCAGCTCTATCCGGAACTCGATCTCTGGTCCACCGCCAAACCCTACCTCGAACGCTGGATGGCGGATCAGGTGGGACCAAAGGCCTTTGCCCGCAAGCTACGCAAGAATCTTCCCACCATCACCGAGCATGCCGCCGACATGCCCCTGCTCCTGCACCGCGTGCTAAGAGATGCCGCAGAGGGACGTCTGGAGGTCAACTGGAAATCGGAGGAACTGAGCCGGCTGCGCAAAGAACTCAGAGAGAATCATCGCATAACGGTCTCCACTATCAGCGGCGGGACCATGTTGATCTCCGGCACCCTGCTCCTAACCCTCGGTCCCAGCATTCTGCTTTCGGCGACGGTAACCACCACCGCCGGTATCGCCCTGGCCGGCACCGGCGGACTGATTCTGTTGCAGTCCTGGCTGAGCAATCGCTGAATCACTCCCGGCACGTAATCCTTGGGTTTCCGGTCAGGACAGTCCGGTCAAAACCCGACAAATGTTCTTTTATGTCGGCCCGATGTAACGAATAATAGAGCATTGGCAAATGGGAGGAACCATCATGAGACTCAGTCTATTTTTCGCAGCCTTTTTGCTCTTTTCCGCCACATCATGGGCCGTGGATGTGGAAGGGGTAGATGTACCCGAGTCGGTAACCGTTTCCGACAAGACCCTGCAGCTCAACGGCGCCGGCGTCCGCACCAAGATGTTTTTCGATATCTATGTGGGTGCGCTCTATCTCCCCACCAGCACCACGACAACCGCCGGCGTTCTTGATATGCCGGGACCCAAGCAGGTATCCATGACCTTCCTCTATAAGGAAGTGGACCGTGAAAAACTGACCAATGGCTGGGAAGAGGGATTCCGCCTTAATCAACCGGAAGAGGAAATGGCCGGACTAAAGGACCGTCTGCAACAGTTCAACGATCTGTTCATTACTGCGCACAAGGGGGATGTCTTCGTCTTCAATTTCCTTGCGGACGGATCCACCAACGTCATATTGAACGGCAAAGAGGCGGGGGCGATCCCGGGGGCGGATTTTCAGCGGGCGTTGCTGTCCGTATGGCTGGGTGAAAAGCCGGCGGACAAAGATCTGAAAAAGGCCATGTTGGGCAACTAATAGCGGGAAATTATAGCAGCCCGTTCCGGGGCCTATCGCTAGAGATACAAGCCGCAAACGGCTTTTGGAGGACACTCCGGAATTCGTGTGAATTCGTGGAGATTTGCGTTTATCTGCGACCGAACTTCACAGTCGCGGCTCCCGGTCAGCGGCCGTTGATTTCACGCAACACCTCATTTGCCAGTTGTTCCATCCTCTCCAGGCCGATGTCCGCCTTTTCCAGGAAGGTTATATCCATTTTCTCCGGCTGTGCCCACTGTTTACCTTTTATGTCACATCGCTTTGCCAGCTTTTCGATACCCAGATCCTGCAATGCAAAACCGAGCTCGGTCCAGAGCTCGGAGAGTTCCGCCTCCGTGGCGTGGGACTTCTTGCCCGTCTCCTTGAGCTGGCGCATATAGACCGCGGTCTTCCGCGCCGCCACAATAACCCGCCGCAAGGCGGCGACGGACTCTTTCTTGCGATCATCCTTCGCCCGCTTCAGATTGGACACCCACTTGCCGGCGTGTTTAATCAGCTCCCACAGGGATATTTCAGAAAGGATTTCTATCATCTGCTTTTTCTGGTTATAAACCGTCCCGACAGGCGAATTTAGCAGGCCCCGTCATCGGCCGATGTTGTCAGAGGCGCCCGAGGCAAAATAATGATTGTAGAACTGTTTTGCGGTCCTGCCGCTCCGAGAGGCCCTTAGCTGAGAAAACCTTAACGCCTCCTCATGGAGCTGTTCCCTGTCCCCCGGGTACTCCGCAAAATAGCTGTCCACTATCCGCAGGTAGTCTTCGTTGCTCGGGGGATAAAAAGAAATCCACAATCCGAAGCGATCCGACAGGGAGATCCGCTCTTCGACGGCATCGGAATAATGCAGTTCCCCGCCCATCAGACCGCTATCCAGATTATCCTTCATGTATTCCGGCAAAAGATGCCGTCTGTTGGAGGTAACGTATAGAAGGATGTTTTCCGGCGGCTTCTCTATGGAACCTTCCAAAACGGTTTTCAATGTCACATAGGAATTATCTTCATCCTCAAAAGAGAAATCATCGCAGTAGACGACAAATTTATAAGGCACCTCCCGCACCTCATCCACGATCTCCGGCAGATTGATCAAATCGGTTTTATAGATCTCGATCAATCGCAGCCCCCGGGGCGAGTATTCATTCAGAATCGCCTTAATAAGCGAGGATTTGCCCGTACCCCTGGCACCCCAAAGAAGCGCGTTGTTTGCCGGCAAATCAGAGAGAAACCGTTCCGTATTGGCAATCAAATCGGCTTTTTGCCTGTCGACACATACCAAAGACCGCAGAGTTATCGGATCGAGTTCCCGTACGGGCCGCAACCCCTTGGCATGCGATCGGAAAACCGCGGCAGGCACTCTATCCCATTCTAACGCCATGCTTCTTACGAATGCTGCTTGGGATCAGGTTGATTCATTAGGCAATAGCTCCGGTGGTTACGCCCGTTATTCCGAAATCACGGTGGACTCGATTAAAAGAAGGAAGAGTATCTTATTACCCATATTGATTTCTCCGCATAGATCAACCGGCGCGTTCAGGGGCGCTCTTATTCCGGATAGTTGGACAGTTCGATCAGATTCCCATCGGGATCTCTGAAACAGAGAGAACGGATGGCTCCTACGCGGTTACCTCGATATCCTAGACCGTTAACACGATATGATCGATGCCGGAAATCTTTATTATCCGATATGGCGCCCCATGAACTGCGTCCGGGCATCATTTAATTCGATATATTCGGCTACGACCGCACCAGACCGGCCTCAACCTCATCCCGCTTCTCTTTCCCGACCAGCGCCTCGATCAGTTCCAATGCGAAATCCATTGCGGTTCCAGGACCGCGGGAGGTGATCACCCGGCCATCCCGAACCACCGGCGCCGGATCCATCTCCACCCGGGGGAAGTCCCTGTTATCCAGAACACCCGGGTAGGCCGTGGCCTTTTTGCCGTCCAGCAGGCCGGCGCCGGCCAGCACCCTGGGTGCAGCGCAGATCGCGGCAGTAAATCCGCCCCGTTCTCTGATCCGCGCGAGAATTTCGTGAATACGGGGGTCCCGATCCAGATTATCAGCGCCGGGCAGTCCACCGGGCAGTACCATCATTTCGAAGTCCAGATCCATTGCGGCGTCCAGCACCGTATCGGGAACAAGTACCACGCCACGACTGGCGGTAACCGGCCGGGTATCCAGTCCCGCGGTGATCACATCTATTCCCGCCCTGCGCAGCAGATCAATGACGGTTACTGCTTCAAGTTCTTCACAACCTTGGGCGAGAGGGACGAGGACCCTGGCCATTTGTCATTTCCCCCGTGAAGTTGAATGAGTTCTGAAGTGCGTACAAGGCGAATGCCTTCGGAATCAAGCTGGGGCAGTTCCTGTTTCAAAACAGCAATGGTTTCCGGATAGGGATGGCCGATACCGATGGCATAGCCACGTTTACGGGCCAACCGAATCAGTTGCCGGAACTGGCTGCCGATGGCTTCCGGATCACGATTGTTATCCAGAAAGACGTCACGCCGGGCCACCGGTACCTGTTCTTCCTGCGCAACCTGTTCCGCCACCGTTTGCAGCGTGGTACGGCTATCCACAAAATAAAGATCCCCATACTCCCGGACACCCGTCATCAGCCACTCCATCGCCCCGGGATGCCGCGTCAGCAGACTTCCCATATGGTTGTTCAACCCGGCTACGTGGGGTATGGCATCGAGGTCCTCTTTTAGTGAATACCTGAAATTCTCTTCCGTCATATGCAGCGTAAGCGCTCCCGGCCCCAGATTGTTGCCTGCATGAGACTCCATAGGCAGATGCAGCATGATTTCCTTATTGCGGCGATAGGCCCGCTCCGCAAGCCTCTTCGCGTGGGGCGTGTGGGGCAGAAATGACAGGGTGACCGGACCGGGCAGTTCCAGTGCCTCCTCCCCCGTCAGCGACTCATTTCCCATATCATCGATGATTACGGCGATTATGGGTCCGCTTCCGGCTTCCTCCCCCGCATTTGCGATCGGCACCATGGAAAGCAACAGAACCACCAGGGCGAGACTCCCCCGGAACGTACGCAGACCATAAAAGGTCTGCCGGAACATCTACCCGTGGCCCCGCAACAGATAGAGCCCCTTCAACAGATTGAGTGCTTCGTGCAGTTGATAGTCCTGCTCCAGAAGATCGTCCCGCTCTCCGGCATTGTCGCCGCCTTTCGGCGTCTTCGTATTCTTGCCGTTGCCGTTCTCCAGATGACGCGCCAGGTCCGCTTCCTTCAACTGCTCCAATTCATTCTGCTCCTGTTTCGATACCTTGACCGGCTCCAGTTTGATATCGGGCTTGATCCCCTCCGCCTGGATAGAACGACCGGAGGGCGTATAGTAGAGCGCTGTCGTCAGCTTGATGGCGGCACCGCGGGTTACCTGCAGAACCGACTGCACGGAGCCCTTGCCGAATGTTTGCGTCCCCATAATCAGCGCCCGCTTATGATCCTGCAGAGCGCCGGCGACGATCTCCGAAGCCGAAGCGGAACCGCTGTTGACCAGCACCACCATGGGTGCCCCCTCCAGAATGTCGCCCGGGCTTGCCCGATACTCAAGCTCCGCATCCGGCACGCGTCCTTTGGTATAGACGATCATCCCCTCACTGAGAAAGGCGTCGCTTACCGACACCGCGCTGTTCAGAACGCCGCCCGGGTTGTTGCGCAGGTCCAGCACCAGTCCATTAATGGTGCCGTCGGACTCGGACTTTAACTCCTCTACCGCCTTTATCATGTCTTCAGTGGTCTGGGACTGAAAGTGCGTAATACGCAGGTAAGCGAAGCCGGGTTCCAGAATGCGACTCTTCACGCTGTCCACCTTGATGATATCCCGTTCCAGGGTGATCTTCAGGGGCTTATCCTCATGTTCTCTGACGATGGTAAGGGTGATTTCGGTACCGGGTTCTCCACGCATGATGTTCACCGCTTCCGACAGGGTCATGCCTTTTACCGGTTTGTCATCGAGACGGATAATCAGATCACCGGCCTTTACCCCTCCCCGTTGCGCGGGGGTATCATCGATGGGAGCGATCACCTTGACGAAGCCGTCCTCCATCCCCACCTCCATTCCGAGTCCGCCGAAATTACCGGAGGTACCTACCTGCAGTTCCTTATACTCCTCGGCATTTAGATAGGTGGTGTGGGGATCGAGACCGGAGAGCATGCCCCGTATAGCCTGTTCCAGCAGCACCGTATCGTCCACCGGTTCCACATAATCCTGCTTGATACGGCCGAAGATCTCGGCGAAGACCCGCAGCTCATCCAGAGGGATACTTTGCGACGCCTCCTCTTTCGACGTTACCTGCGCCGCCAGGTCCGGAGCGGGGAGCAGAAATCCCCCCAACAAGGCAATGCCCATCAGGAACGGCGATAGAACAAACAGCCTCTTTTTCATGTATAGATTCCCGTAAACTTTTCCAGATTAATTCGGTCGGTCTCCATCAGAGCGCCCACCTTGTTACCTTTTGCCGGTCTGCACCAGATCCCGGGGTTAACCGGACGGCCGTTGTGTCTGACCTCAAAATACAACCCCGAGTCCAACCGCCCGCCACTGCTGCCGACCAGTCCCACCGGTTCGTCCGACTCCACCCACTCTCCGGTCTCCTTGAACAGGGTCTGGTTGTGGCCGTAAAGGGTCATGTAACCGTTGCCATGATCGATAATCATCAACAGGCCGAACCCGCGCAGCCAATCCGCAAAAACCACCCGACCGTGATAGACCGCACGAACCTCGGTACCCTCTTTGGCGGAAATAACCACACCGTCCCAAAGCAGGCCGCTGCCCTTGTCGGTTCCGAAGCGCGCTGCCAGGTGACCGATGGACGGCCAGTTCATTCTGCCCTTCGATGCGGGAAAGGGTTTCCGCGTCACCGGTTCCACCGGACGTTCCGCCTGCTCTCTTTGCAGTCGCTCCAGCAGTTCCCGCAGACCCTTTTCGTCCTGTTGTAATCCGCTAAGCTCCTCTCCCTTGCTGCGAATATCCGCCGTCAGTGCCGCCATCACCTCTTCGCGACCGGCGCGCGCCAACTCCAAACGTTGAACATCCACCTTCTTCCGCTCCTGCAGCTCAACAAGCCGTTTTTCCTCCAGAACGATTTGCGCTTCCGTACGCTGCAGCATATCCAGGATTCTTTCAATCTCTGCTGCTCGCTCAATTCGGGCGCGGTTCAAGTAATCGTAGTACACCATGATACGGCTGACCATGGCGGGATCCTGTTGATTGAGAAGGATTTTGACCCGTTCCTGGCGCCCCATAGCGTAAGCGGACCGGACCTGTTTCCTCAGTGCCTGCTGTTGCACGCCCAGAACTTTCCGCTGCTCCGCCTGCTCTTCCCGAAGACGGTTGAGCCGGTTCCGCTGCAACAGCAGCGCCTGGCTCACCTGCCGCAGGTCGAGGGCGGCCCGTCCAATCCGTTGTTCCGTGGAACGCAACTCCTGCAACAAGGCCTGCCGGGTCTTTTCCACCGAGTCGAGGGAGGATTTGAGTTTGCCGATACGCTGTCGCAACTGCTCCAGCCGCTCTTTTGCGGCATCCACATCTTCCGCACCCTGTACCGCAGGCACGGATAGTAGGAGTAGTGCGATAAGGACCGGTTTCCAGGGCACTAGGATGCCATGGCTTCCGACAAACCCATCAGGGAGCGTCCGGTCATTTCCTCGGGCTGCTCCAGTCCCATCATGTGCAACAGTGTCGGAGCGATATCACACAGGGCGCCATGTTCCCGCAGCGACATCTGCCGACCCACATAGATCAGAGGCACCGGGTTATTGGTGTGGGCCGTATGGGGTTGGCCGGTAACGCGATCCATCATCTGTTCGGCATTGCCGTGATCGGCGGTGATAAGCAGTTCCCCTTCCGTACCTTCGAGGGCTTCGATTATTCTGCCCAGGCATTGATCAATTGTCTCGATCGCCTTGACGGCGGCCTGGTAATTTCCCGTGTGACCGACCATGTCCGGGTTGGCGAAATTACATATGATGGCGTCGTAACTTCCGCTTTTTATCGCCGCGACGAGGTTATCCGTCACTTCCGGGGCACTCATCTCCGGTTGCAGGTCATAGGTTGCTACCTTGGGGGACGGCACCAGAATTCGCTCCTCTCCTTCGAATACTTCCTCCCGGCCGCCATTGAAAAAGAAGGTGACGTGAGCGTATTTCTCCGTCTCGGCAAGCCGCAGCTGACGCAGGCCGTTTTTCGCCAGGTACGCACCGAAACCGTTGGAGAGCCGCTCCGGGGGAAATGCAACCGGAATAGGGAAATCCTTGCTGTACTCGGTGAGACTGACATAAGCGGCCAGCCGCGGTGTACTTGCCCTCCGAAATCCGTCGAATTCCGCCTCAATGAATGCGCGGGTCAGTTCCCGGGCGCGATCAGCGCGATAATTCATAAAGACGACGGCGTCACCGTCGCCGATGGGCGCCGGCTCCCCGATGAGGGTCGCTCGCACGAACTCATCGGTTTCATCCCGATCATAGGCGGCCTGCAACCCGGACTGGGCGTCCGGTGCCGTGTATTCGGCCCTGCCCAGAGTCAACATATCGTAGGCAACCTGTACCCGTTCCCAGCGGTTGTCCCGATCCATGGCGTAATAACGGCCGATCAAAGAAGCGATCCTGCCGCCGCCCGCATCATCCATCACCCCCTGCAGGGCCTCCAGCGAAGGCGCCGCGCTCCGCGGCGGCGTATCGCGACCGTCGAGAAAGGCATGCACGAAAACCCGCTCGCAGCCCCGGCCCACCGCCATCCGGATCATGGCGTGAATATGCTCCTCATGGCTATGCACTCCTCCCGGGGACAACAGGCCGAAGATGTGCAGGGCGCCGTGGGCCGCCTTCGCCTGGTCTATGGCCTGGATAAGCGCCGTGTTGCCGGCGAACTCTCCCGACTCCACCGCCCGGCTGACGCGGGTAAACTCCTGGAACACTATGCGTCCCGCACCGAGGTTCAGATGTCCCACCTCGGAATTGCCCATCTGGCCCTCCGGCAGGCCCACGTCGGAACCGGAAGTCCCGATAAGGGTATGGGGACACTCCTGCCAGAGACGGTCCCAGACCGGGGTTTTCGCTGCCCGAATGGCGTTGAAATCGTCGCTTTCGCTGTAGCCCCAGCCATCGAGAACCAACAGGATGGCCGGTTTGGCAGTAGCTTTCATAGGACCCCAGCTCCAAGATAATTTGTTTATAAAACAGTTTATTAAAACATTTTTCCGGTATATTAACTAGGACCCGAAAAAGCAAAATATTTTCCCCATTCAGGGGAAAAACAGAGTATTATTGTATTAATCTGTTGTTATCTAAGGTTGCGGGCATGGAGCAGAAATTCAATAACCCCAAGACGTCTCTAATGGAGACCGACGACGATATCCATACGGATTTTGAGGCATTACTGGAAGGAGACGAAGATATCGAACGTGCATCCCGTTCGCTGAAAGCCATGTCCCATCCCCTGCGCCTGAAAATTCTCTGCACGCTCGGGGACCAGGAGGTGAGCGTCCAGGAGATCGTGGAGCAGGTGGGTACGTCGCAGAGCAATATTTCCCAGCATCTTGCAATCCTGCGGGATAAAGGGATTCTCGCTTCCCGCAAAGACGCCAATCGCGTCTTCTACCGTGTTAGCGACTCAAGAACCCTGCAACTGATCGGCATGATGAGGATCGTCTTCTGTCAACAAAAACACTGATCAGCGGTTATACCATTTAACACAAGCCGTTTTTCCCGGACCACCGGCCCAGACTAGGCCATTTTTTGTGATCCGGGGTAAAATCACCCCCTGTTTTTCAATCAATTACTGTTACGCCTAATGGAACAACTTCTTGAATTCGCCGGAAACCACCTCGCGCTCGTGGCGGCACTGGTGGTCATTCTCTTTCTTCTTGCCCAGAACCTCCTGACTGATATGGGCGGGAAATGGGTGGTCGACCCGCAGCGGGCAACCGAGTTGCTGAACCGGGAGGATGCGGTGGTGGTGGATGTCCGTCCCATGGCCGACTTTTCCAAGGGCCACATCATCAATGCCATCAACATCCCGATGAACGGCTTTAAGAACCAGATGAACCAACTGGAAAAACACAAGGAAAAACCAGTCATCGTGGCCTGCCGCTCCGGTGCCCAGTCTCCCGCCGCCTGTAAGCTGCTGCGCAGCAGCGGCTTCGAGCAAGTCTACAACCTGCAGGGCGGAATACTGGCCTGGCAGAATCGCAATCTGCCCATAAGCCGCAAGAACAAGAAGTGATCAGAACCTGTAACGTCCTATCAACCGGAAGCCATCTCGGATCAATCTCATGAGTGAAGAAACCCAACCCCAGCAAGAAAACGACCGCAATTTTTCCATACAGCGTATCTACACCAAAGATCTCTCCTACGAAGCCCCGAACGTTCCCGGCATCTTCACCGAACAATGGCAACCTCAAACCGATCTGGATCTGAACACCGAGGTCAACGCCTTGGGCAACGACCATTATGAGATTGTGTTACGACTCACGGTTACCACCAAAACCAACGAAAAGGTCGCCTTTCTGGCGGAGGTACAGCAGGCGGGTATCTTTCTAATCAAGGGCTGGGATCAGAAAGAGATCGCACCGATGATCGGCGCCTACTGTCCCAACATCCTCTTCCCCTATGCCAGGGAGGTGGTCACGAGCCTGGTGGGCAAAGGAAGCTTTCCGCAGCTGGTGCTCTCACCGATCAATTTCGATCTCCTTTACGCGCAACAGCTCCAGAAGATGCAGCAGCAACAGGCGCAGCAGACCGAACAGGCGAACGCAGACTGAGGATCCGGTATGGATCAACCCCGTCCTAAGATCGCGGTTCTTGGTGCAGGCTCCTGGGGTACCGCACTGGCCATATTACTCAGCAGAAACCACGCTGAGGTACGCCTATGGGGTATACCGGAAGAGGTGGCCGACCTCCTGCGTGACGGCGAAAATCGTCGGTATCTGCCGGGCCTACCCTTTCCTGACACCCTCATCCCGACCGCCGATCTGTCTGCCGCCCTAGCGGATGCAGAGGAGGTGCTTTTGGCGGTTCCCAGTCACGCCTTTCGGTCGGTGCTGGAGCGGGCAGCGCCGCTGCTGGGTCAAAATACCTCGGTAAGCTGGGCTACCAAGGGATTGGAACCGGGAAGCGCGCGGCTGTTGAGTTCAGTGGCCGCGGAGATTCTCGGCGAGAAACACCCCATAGGGGTGATCTCCGGTCCCACCTTCGCGGGAGAAGTGGGTCGCGGTCTCCCCACTGCGGTAACCGTCGCCTCCACCCACGAGGAACATGCCCGAAGAGTGGCCGACTATCTCCATTCGGACTGCTTTCGCGCCTATACCAGCGATGACGTAATCGGCGTCCAGGTCGGCGGCGCGGCCAAGAATGTAATGGCGATCGGTGCGGGTATAGCCGACGGACTCGGTTTCGGAGCCAACACCCGGGCTGCCCTCATAACCCGCGGTCTGGCGGAGATCATGCGCCTCGGCCTGGCCATGGGCGGCAAGGAAGAGACCTTCATGGGCCTGGCCGGGCTCGGCGACCTGTCCCTCACCTGCACCGACAATCAGTCCCGCAATCGCCGTATGGGCCTGGCACTGGCGCAGGGTATGACCATTGACGAGGCCAGACAGAAGATCGGCCAGGAGGTGGAGGGTGTCGGCACCGCCAAGGTGGTGTACCAGAAAGCCCAGGAACTGCAGATCGAGATGCCCATTACCGAGCAGATTTACCGTGTGCTATATGAGGGGCTGGATCCCAGGGAGGCGGTTCAGAACCTGTTGGAGCGCCGTCAGAAAGCGGAGTATGAGTAGGGAGTCGGAAGTACGGAACGGTGGTATATACCGATAGGAATTCCCTGGGTCCTGTTACTAATTTCCGGAACCCTTGAAATTCTGCTGCCGCCAGGCCTCGTACAGGATCACCGCAACCGCATTAGAAAGATTCAGGCTGCGATTGCCCGCGACCATAGGGATTTGCAGCAGTTGTTCCGGCGGCAAACCGTCGAGAACGGTTTGCGGCAATCCCCGCGTCTCCGGACCGAAAAGGAAGGCGTCGCCCGGCTCAAACGCCACCTCCGAATAGGTACGACAACCTCGGGTTGAGCAGGCGAAAATCCTCTGCGGTGATTGATCCATATAGGCGTCGAGGCTTGTGTGCTCCTGAACCGGCGCCAGCTCCGAATAGTCCATACCCGCCCGCCGCAAGTGCTTGTCATCCAGTTGGAACCCGAGGGGATGAATAAGATGGAGGGTACTGCCACTGTTGGCGCAAAGGCGTATTATATTGCCCGTATTAGGCGGTATCTCCGGCTCTAGCAATACCACATGAAACATTACGGAAACACCCCATGACAGAGAGCGGACAGCAGCCCCTCACCGTAGAATTTTGCGGACTCCAATTCAACACGCCGGTCGTACTGCTGTCCGGTTGTGTCGGGTTTGGCGAAGAATACACCCGGGTCAAGGGGTTTTCCAACAGGGATGCCGGTGCGGTATGCCTGAAAGGGACCACCCTGGAGCCGCGATCAGGCAATCCTCCTCATCGGGTATACGAAACCGCCGGTGGTTTGCTCAATGCCATCGGTCTTCAGAATCCCGGCGTTGATCACGTCATCAACCATATCCTGCCCGGGCTCGATTTCAGTGAGACCCGCTTCATCGCCAATATCTCGGGATCGACCATTGAGGAGTATTCCGAGGTGGCGCGCCGTTTCGACGATTCGCCCGTAGATGCTCTGGAGATCAATATCTCCTGCCCGAACGTCAAACAGGGTGGCGCGGCCTTCGGTAACGACCCGGAAACCTCCGCCCGTGTTGTGGAGGCCTGTCGCCGGGTTACCCGCAAGCCGCTGATCACCAAGCTCTCTCCAAACCAGACCGATATTGCGGAAAACGCCCGGCGTTGTATAGACGCGGGCAGCGATGCCTTCTCCGTTATCAATACGCTGATGGGCATGGCCATAGACGCCGAAAGCCGGACACCCATAATCGGCAATAATCAGGGGGGGCTGTCCGGACCCGCCATCAAACCGGTGGCCCTTCTTAAGGTGCACCAGGTCTATCAGGTGTGCCGGGAACACAATATCCCCATCATCGGCCAGGGCGGCATAAGTTCCGCCAAGGATGCCCTGGAATTTCTCATTGCCGGCGCCACAGCGGTCGGCGTCGGCACGGCCCTTTTCTACGATCCGCTGATCTGCAGCAAGATCAACAGGGGGATCCTGGAGTACCTGGAACGCCATGAAATCGGTTCGGTTCGGGAGCTTACCGGAACCCTGCGCCTGAATACACAGACCGTATGCTGTAGGTGATCAGGGGTATATCTTTTCCCCGATTACGGAGTAATATTAGGATAATCGCATAGGGATATCGACAGGCAGCATATGAACCAAGCCTTGCACCTCGTGGATGACCAGACGTTAAAGTCATTTCTACCCCTTAAGGATCTCGATAGAAAACAGCTGGGTCTTTTGGCCAGCCGCCTGCGGGTAGAAAGCGCATCCGAGGGAGAGCTGCTTATCAAGTTGGGGAGCAGGGACCCCTATCAGTTCTTTCTTATTCAAGGTCGCGTCCGGCTGCAGGCCGGAGACGGCAAATACATCGAGATAGAGGGCGGTACGCCTCAAGCTTCCCGGCCCGTCGCGCAACTGGTTCCGCGGCGATTCAATGTCTTCGCCGTTACTCCTGTACGTTTTGTGCGCATTGCTCAGGAGCTGATACCGCAATTTGCCCCGAAAAACAGCTCAGACAGGCATGGTATCCAGGTTAAGGAGGGGGTCCAGCAAAAGAAGCCGACGATAAATCTGGAAAATCGTCTCACGCAACACCTTTACCGCGATCTTAAGCGGGATCAGTTGATCCTGCCGTCCCTCCCGGAAGTTGCCGTGCGGGTCGGTCAGGCCGTCAGAGATATCTCCTCGAACGCCCAAGCGGTCGCCCGCATCATCCAGACCGATCCGGCGATTACGGCGAAAATCGTGAAGGCGGCGAACAGTGCCTTCTACGGCAACATGAAGCCCGTCGCCAGCTGCCATGAGGCGGTGGTTCGCCTGGGCATGAAGGTGACCCACAATCTGGTGCTCGCTTACACCCTGCGCGACCTCTTTCGGGTCAATTCAAAACTGCTACAGGAGCGCATGGCGGAGCTCTGGCGCCATAGCACCAAGGTCGCGTCCATATGCTACGTCCTCGCCCGCAATGACCGCCGTTTCAATGCGGACGAAGCCATGCTGATCGGACTTCTGCATGATATCGGGGTCGCCGCCATTATAAACCAGGCGGCGTTCTATCCGGATCTCGCCTCAGATCCCAGGTCCATGCACCACGCCATCACCAATCTTCGCGGTCCCATCGGCGGTTCGATCCTGGAGGTATGGCGTTTCGGCAAGGAGTTCGTGGTGACGGCAAGGGAGGCGGAGGATTGGATGCGTAATGACCAGGAAAAACCGGACTACTGTGACCTGGTTATCGTAGCCCAGTTGCACAGCCTGGTCGGTACCGATCAGGCCCTCTCTCTACCACCGCTTCACGAGGTACCGGCCATGAGAAGGCTGGGATTGGAAGGTTTGACTCCAAAACAGAGCCTGAAGATCATGTCCGCGGCGGAAGCCCGTATAGAAGATACGGAAACCCTGCTCAAGGTGTAACGGATCGCTTCTCGCAGATAGCCCTGTACCCTTCGTCAAAAAAGAACCGATTCTCTCCCAGCGCCGGCTGCAATTGATCCAGCCAGGTAGCTCGTTCATCGTATCGGGCGAAGAACGGACGCTGCACCCATTCCGAGTCGCGGCCCTGAATAAAACGCAGAACGAACAGCTTCTCACCGTTGATCTCGGTCACGCCCTGCACCTCCACCTTACCCGGAGCGGCGCTCATGCTGGGGCCGCGCACGGTGCGGCTCAGGCCCGAGACATTACATATAGCATCGCGATAGATATCCCAGGCCCGCGCCAGCGATACCTCAAAATAGTTCTTGGCCCCGGTATCCCGCTCCACAAACATATAGTAGGGAATAATCCCGAGGTTGATCTGATCCTGCCACAGCCTGCTCCAGGTTTCGGCATCGTCGTTGATATGGGCGAGAAGAGGGCCTTGGCTGCGTATTACCGCTCCGGTCGCGCGCAGTTTGCGTATCGCCGTGGCGGCAATATCGGTCTGCATCTCCTGCCAATGATTGTAATGGGCCATGATGGCCACATGCTTGCCGCCTTCAACCAGACTCTCCAGCAGGAACAGCAGGTCATCGGCATCCTCGTCGGTAACAAACCGGTAAGGCCAGAAACTGAGTGCTTTGGTCCCGATACGTATGGTCTTGATGTGATCAAACTCCGGCCGCAGCAAAGGCTGCAGATACTCCTTCAGCCGGCGGGCCTTCATCACCATGGGGTCGCCACCCGTAATCAGCAGGTCAGTGACCCCCCTATGTCCCCGCAGATAATTATGCAGCGCCGATACTTCATTGGAAGCGATCCGCAACGCCTTGTCGCCCAGGAACTGGGCCCAGCGAAAACAGAAGGTACAGTAGGTATGGCAGGTCTGTCCCTGGCTGGGGAAAAAGAGCACCGTCTCGTTGTACTTATGTTGCACACCCGCAAGAGGCAGCCCGTCAACGCCGAGGGGAACATTAAGTTCCAGCTGCTTAGCCGGATGGGGATTGAGCGCGGTCCGTATCTCTTTCACCGCACGGTTGAGTTCAACCTCTCCCGCCCCTCGATACACCATATCGGCCAGCCGATCATAGTGCTCCGGCGCCAACATCTCTCTCTGGGGGAAGGTCAAACGGAATATGGGATCCTCCGGGGCCCGCTCCCAGTCGATCAGTTCGTTGACCACATACTCATTAACCCGGAAGGGAAACACCCTGGCAACCACCTCCATCTGGAACCGGACCTCCGCCGGCAGTCGCTCAAGTTTTCCGATGCGGTTGAGATCCCGTGGCGTGAAAACCTGAAAGCGGCGCGCAGCAAACCCCTGATCGAGGTCGTCCAGCTTGCGGCGGCGTACAAGCGCAGTCAGGTTCATGGAATCTCCAATTGGCCATGGGATTTTCGTTCCTCGTCTGCCTCTTCCGTGCAAACGACTGAATTCTAGAGGGTTGTCTTTCCCGATCCGGGCCGGACAGTTTAACATAGGCGGCGTGACAGGCTGAAATCGGTCGCTACTCCTTTGAAATTACACCATTTACACCCGTGGCAGGTGAGCCCCGCCGAGGCCCGGAGCATCCAGCAGGAACTGCGTGATCTGGTGGAAACAGAGGACCGTCTGGGTCCCGTTTCGCACGTGGCCGGCGTCGACGTCGGCTTTGAGGCGGGAGGAAAAACCACCCGGGCGGCGGTGGCGATACTCAGTTTCCCCGATCTCCAGCAGCTCCACCAGGCGGTTGCCCGCCGGCCCACACGCTTCCCTTATGTCCCGGGCCTGCTCTCGTTTCGGGAGATCCCCGCTGTGCTGGCCGCACTGGAGCAGCTGGAGCGGCCTCCCGACCTGATATTGTGTGACGGACAGGGGTTGGCCCATCCCCGGCGTCTGGGCATCGCTTCCCATCTGGGGATCATCACCGACATACCCTCTATCGGGGTGGCCAAAAGCAGGTTGGTGGGAACCCATGTGGAGCCCGGTCCCGAGAAGGGCGACTGGGTACCGCTTATGGACGGTTCCGAACGGATCGGCGCGGTGTTGCGGACCCGCAAGGGGGTTCGACCCCTCTACATCTCATGTGGACACCGGATCAGTCTGGAGACCGCTATTGATTACGTGCTGTCCTGTACCCCGAAGTACCGCCTGCCGGAGACCACACGTCAGGCACATAAACTGGCTTCCGGGTGAAAAGCGCGGCGGGCACCGCCCGCCCTACCTATGACTACAGACTTCGAACTACTAACTTAAGCTTTTTCCGGACGGATGTGTTCGATGTAGTACGGCCGGTCTTCCATCACCAGTTCAACGCCGTCTCCCTCCACCTGCAGCCGTCGTTCAGTGCCTTCAAAGCGAAGGTCGCAACGGGCCCGGCCGTGGCTCTTCAAAGGGATAGGAATCATATCCCGGTAGGTGTAGATGTTCTCCCCCACGTCGCCCCCGGCACATACACAGGGACATTCCGGAAGACCCCCTTCCGCAGCCGCTCCGGTAAAAATAAGCTCGCCCGACTGGTACCAGCGGGTGCGCTCCGCCGAACCGGTCATAGTCTTCGTGATATACGCCCGGGAGAAACGGAGGATCACCCGGTCTCCCTCAATCCGGATGTTCTCCACCTCACAACCGGGGAGATCGATACTGCTGGTATCCATTGAGTTTCCTGAAAAACGTGGCGGTAAAAAACGCACTACATGATAGAGCAATATCGGGGCTGAACAACCCCTGGGATGTTGCCCTTAACCGGACCATCTTATAAATGTCACCTATTCAATCTGCTGATCCGACTCCAGATTCAATTCCTTGATCTTTCGGGTCAGGGTGTTTCTGCCCCACCCCAGGAGTCTGGCCGCTTCCAGACGCCGGCCGCAGGTCTGCTCCAGCGCAGTTTCGATCATGATGGTTTCGAATATGGGAGTCGCCTCCTGAAGGACTCCCTCCGCCCCGTTCTGCAACTTCTTTCGTATCCAGTTGCGCAAATCCAGCTCCCAGTCACCGGTACCGACGTATTCCTGTTCGGTCTCCAGCAATTCCGGCGGCAGGTCTTCCGGATGGATATCCCGGCTGGAGGCCATTACCGTCAACCAGCGCGCGGTATTCTCCAACTGCCTGACATTGCCCGGCCACTCAAGACGCTGCAGTCTGTCCGCGGTTTCCGGCAACAGGCTCTTGGCCTCCACACCGAGTTCGGCGGCCGCCCGCGCCAGGAAATGCTGCATCAGCAGCGGGATGTCCTCCCGGCGCTCACGCAGCGGTGGTATATGGATGCGAATGACGTTCAGACGATGGAACAGATCCTCCCGAAAACGTCCCTGCTTTACAAGCTCTTCCAGATTCTGATGGGTGGCAGCGATTATGCGTACGTCAACCCGTACCGGTTCATGGCCGCCCACTCGATAAAATACCCCGTCCGCCAGAACCCGCAATAACCGGGTCTGAAGCTCCGCCGGCATGTCACCGATCTCATCCAGGAACAGACTGCCGCCATCGGCCTGCTCGAAACGGCCGAGACGTCGGTTCTGGGCGCCGGTAAAGGCCCCCCGTTCATGGCCGAACAGCTCCGACTCCAGCAGATCCCTGGGAATAGCCGCCATATTGAGGGCGATAAAGGGCTGATCCGATCGCGGGCTGTGTCGATGCAGCGCCTGAGCAACCAACTCCTTTCCCGTACCCGACTCCCCGTTTATCAAAACCGTAATGCTGGAGCGAGCGAGCCGGCCGATGGCGCGAAACACCTCCTGCATCGCCGGCGCCTCGCCAATGATTTCCGGACTGTCCACCAGCACGTCGCCATTTTGCTGCGCCAACCGCTCTCCCTGGCGACAGGCCCGGCGCACCTGTTCCACTGCCTCATCCACATCGAAGGGTTTGGGCAGATACTCAAAGGCACCCCCATGGTAAGCGGCCACCGCGCTTTCGAGATCGGAGTGTGCGGTCATGATGATAACCGGCAACTCCGGATAGGTGTCGTGAATCCGCTGTAACAGGGACAGACCGTCCATACCCGGCATGCGTACATCGGAAACGACCACATCCGGCCGCTGTCTGCTCATGGCCTCCAGCACGCCCTCCGCATCCTCAAAACTTGTCACGTCCATGTCACCACCCTGCAGTGCTTTTTCCAGCACCCAGCGGATAGAGCGATCGTCGTCAATAATCCATACTTGGTATTTTTTAGCCATCACCATTCTCCAGGGGAAGAATAACGCTAAATACGGTCTTCCCCGGTTCACTCTTCCATTCGATCAATCCACCGTGCTGGCTGATCAGGGTCTGGGCGATTGAAAGCCCCAATCCCACGCCCTTGGTGCCTGACGTCACCAGTGGATAGAACAACCGTTCCCTTATCTGCTCCGGAATCCCCGGCCCGTTGTCCTCGATATCGATTTGCGCCGCCAGACGGTGACGAACATTGCCGATAGTGAACTGCCTTTGAATCCGGGTGCGCATAATGATCTCGCCTTCCTCCCGGTCACCGATCGCTTCGGCCGCATTACCGACGATATTCAGCAGCGCCTGCAGGATACGGTCGCTGTCCACGTACAGGTCCGGAATACTCGGATCAAAATCCCGGATGATGCGGAGCCGTTCGCCATACTCGGCCAATACCAATACCCGCACGCGTTCCAGTAATTGGTGTACATTCACCTCGCTGAGTTCCGGCAGCCGATGGGGGCCCAACATCCGGTTGACGAGCGACTGCAGCCGGTCGGCTTCATCGATAATGACCTGGGTGTACTCTGAGAGGACGGGGTCGTTCAGCTCCCGCTCAAGCAACTGTGCGGCACCACGAAGACCGCCAAGGGGATTCTTGATCTCGTGTGCAAGACTGCGGATCATTTCCCGCGCCACCTGTTGCTGGTTCAGCAACTGCTCTTCGCGGCTGATCTGGAGCTGGCGGTCTATACTCTGCAGTTCAAGGATCGTGCAGCCCGTCATGTCCCAATCCAACAGCGGCACGAAGGTGCAATCCACCGTCACCGTATTACCGCTGGGCAGCGACAGGGCCAGCTCCCGCTCGGTGAAGGGTCGGTCCGATTCCGTCACCCGGGAAATCGTGGTCTCGATAATATCCCCGGGTCCCTGTAATAGATCCCCTGCCTTTTGTCCGATCAGGTGTCGGGAGCTGACCTCGAACAACATCTCGGCTGCGGGGTTCATGTACCGCAGCTCCAGATCGGGATCGAAAAAAAGAACCGCGGAATTCAGGTTCTCAAGGATCCTGTTACCGAGTTCCGGCTCTGTCATCTCATCAAAATCCATATCGAAACCTTAGAGCAATATCCGGACCACTTTTTTCCGCGCATGGAATGATAGGAAATCCCTTGAAAACGGCGGAAATACAGGCCGAGCTTAGACCGCGCCGAGGGCTTTCGGGAGATACGTCGGGCACCCATGCACCATTATGGTGCACCAAAATGCGCCGGAAGGGAACCGCCGGGGAACCCGGATTACTTAAGGACCTTTTACATGACTCCTTCCCATATGTGGGACAAGGAGCAGAAGGTATTGACCTGGGGCTCTTTAATCTGAACCGTAATTGGGGGCGTAAGTGGAAGGGGAAGCCTTGAACGGGGTTTTGCCGCCATAGGTGGAGTCGCC
This sequence comes from Sedimenticolaceae bacterium, assembly GCA_050287965.1. Taxonomy (GTDB): domain Bacteria; phylum Pseudomonadota; class Gammaproteobacteria; order Chromatiales; family Chromatiaceae; genus CBFDBF01. The sequence goes on along the minus strand of JBNKCX010000050.1, from coordinate 996 downwards.
GGCTTTGAACGAGGAACTATCCTTGGGGATACCGCTATAAGTTGAGTCGGAGGAACTGTAATCGTGCTCGTAACCCGAATCTCCCGATTCCTCGCCGGAAGAAGCCTCTTCCGTGTCTTTTTCAGCAGCCTTCCATAGATGAAAGATCACCGATTTAGACGCTATCTGGACGGACCCTTCGCGCATCACCTGTACAACGATGGTATGGGAGCCGCGGTCCACATTGTGCAGGGAAACCGCCGACTGCGTGGTCAGTTCCTGGATCCGTTTTCCATCCAATAACAGACGGTATTGGTCCCCCGGCTTCAGGCCCGGCGCCAGAGTATATTCAACCTGCACGATCCCTTCGTTGGAATGGACGGTTTCGTTCATCTCCGGACGGGAGATGGCGAGGTTCTCATATTTGCCGGCGGCTGATTCCTTGACTTCAGGACGGCTTGCCGTGGTCGGCAACCGGGGTGGTGTATAGACCACGCTCTTCGGCAACTCCAGCTGCTCCATCCCTTCTTCCGGAGAACGATCTGAATAGTGCACATTGCCGTCTTCATCAACCCATTTATAGACATCGGCCGATGCAACGGAAAGCAAGAAGCAGGTCAGCAGTGGCAGCCACTTATTCATAACCATACAGAATAGACCAGGTGGTGGGGGCCAACAACATACTTTCCGGACGAGCCGCATTAATTACCTGACGAGCGTCATAAAAACCGGTGTGGCAGTCTTTCGATCTCTGCGTTCTTGTGGTTATCTAACTGTTGGTAACCAATTTAGTGACCTGTCTGCTTCGGGCTCTCCAGTCCGGAAAATAATTTCGCAGCCTGTCGGCCCTGGTGCTCTTTGATGCTTTATCTGATTGGCTGCGAGCCTATTTCTTTTGCTTGCCCAAAAGAAATAGGCGAAAGAAAAGGGCACTCCACGACTTGCCCCTGCGGGGTACCCTGCGTTCCTCACCGTCCCGGGGGCTCCAGCCACGGGCGGTCCCTCGCCCGCGCTGGA
>JBNKCX010000049.1:0-40072 GCA_050287965.1 Sedimenticolaceae bacterium | reverse complement strand
ATATATCAGCAGAGCTGGCCTGGCCGGGCATTGCTTTGAACAACCCCTATCTGACCTTCGCTCATTTGCGCACGCTGCATGGCAACATAGTCATCTTCGCTTTCGGGGGGTGCGCGCTTATGGCCGCCGCCTACCACTCGGCACAACACTCCTGCGGCGTTCGACTGTGGAGTAACGCGCTTACATGGTTCACTTTTTTCGGCTGGAACCTGATCGTGGCTTATGTAGTGGCCGCCCTGCATCCGGGCCCTCTGTACTCAGAAGCGGCGCACGCTGCACTGAAGTGGCAATTCGAAATCGCTACCGTCATTGTTTTGCTTGCCTTCGCCCTGAACCTGACAATGACCGTCATCACCCGCAAGAACCGGCAAATTCACATTTCCAACTGGTTTTTCATTGGCATGGTCGGCATGATCATCTTCCTGTATGCAGTAAACGGAACTCCGGTTCCGGTAAGCATAGCCGACGCCTACTCTCCGACCCTCAGGCTACAGGGCGAAACAAAAGACTTCTCAACCATCGCCTATTTCCTGACCACCGGCTTTCTGGGCATCTTCTACTATTTCCTGCCGCAGCAGACCGGCCGCCCACTGTTCTCCCGCCATATGGCCGTGTTCCATTTCTGGACGCTGATGATCGGTTGTGTATGGCTGGGCATTCATTACCAGCAGTACTTTCCCCTACCCGGCTGGGTGGAGGGTCTGGGGGCCGTTCTGTCCTTGGCCCTAATCCTCGCGACCCTGGGCGCCCTGGTCAACGGCATAAAGACCATCTCCGGCGCCCGCGAAGTGCTGCGTAAGGACTACATCCTGCATTTATTTATCCTATCCCTGGGGTTCTTCGTTATTTCAATCACCCAGAACCCCGCCGTATCGTTCAATGCCGCCAACGATCTCTCCAGCTACAGCGACTGGACCTCGGATCCGAGTCACTCCGGCGCCCTGGGTTGGATGGTCATGTTGGGCTGCGGTGCGATTTACCATATGGTCGAGAAGCTGGGGAATACCCGCCTATACTCCGCCAGGCTGGTGAGCCTTCATTTTTGGATGTTCATCGTCGGTACGGTCATCTACTTCGCCGCGATAAAAATGGCCGGCATCATGCAAGCCGTGATGTGGAGCTCCTACGACGAGACCGGCGCCCTGGCCTACACCTTCGCAGAGTCAGTGGAGGCCATGCACCCCTACTACGTCATGCGCGTCATCGGCGGCGCGGTCTTTTCGACAGGCGTGATCTTAATGCTGTTCAACATCCTGATGACTATCCGCCAGGTCGTCGCACAGCGCAGGGATGATACCAAGACCGCCCAGGCGGCCTGATATGCAAAAGATGAAAAACATAAGGAGTCAGGATTTTTTTCTTACTTATTCCTGTTCCTGATGTTATAGCCCCCGCTGCCACTCCTGACGCAACGCAACCGACCCCGGCCTGGTAATTGCCCGGCGCAGGGTACTTAACAGGCGTTCTTTATCTTTATTCAGAACACCCTTGAGGATCAGGTAGTTCGACGCATGGTCGCTGCGAAAAATGGTCTTCTCAAGCTCCAGCGCGGAAAGCAGAACCTCCATCTCCTGCATAAGTTGTAGCTGATTCAGCTGACGGAACTCGCCACCATAACCCTGCTGGAACCGCTCCGTTCCCGTATAAAAAGTAACCACCAGGGTTGCCAGATATTCGGGTTGAGACCGGTTCATCAGACTGGCGGAATTCAACGCATGCTGCTCACTGTACTTGGTTCCGCCCAGTCCATTCAGAATCATCACTGAACGTTTGATACCGGCCTCACCCAGTTTGAGCAGCGCATCAAGGGAACTTTGCCAGGTTTCACCTTTGCGCACCTTTTCCAGCACCAGATCATCACCGGTTTCGCACCCCACGTATACCAGACTCAGCCCCATCTCCCGCAGTTGTTTCAGTTCTTCAACACTTTTGTTTTTTACATTGCGCGGCAAACAGTAGGCCGAAACACGCTGTATATCCGGCAGGTATTCATTGACCGCCTGCATGATCTCCAGCAACCGTCGATACGACAAAGCCATGGCATCGCCGTCGGCCAGAAAAACACGTCTTACCGGAATACCCGTGGCCGCAAACTGCCGCAGCTCTTTACGTAGCTCTTCTATGGGTTTGGGTTTGAACTTCTTTTGCGGGTCGGTGTACATATCGCAGAAGGTACACTTGTTCCACGAGCAGCCGTTAGTGGCCTGGAGGATCAATGACTCGGCTTCACTGGGAGGACGGTATACGGGTTCTATGTAGTCCAAGAACATTTTCAAATGATCTTTTGTTTTTACTCCCCCTCCCGGTCTTCCCCGCTCGCGGGGGAGGGGCCAAATGCGATTGAAACGGTATCAGCGATCACTTGGTTCAACCAAACAATCCTCAAGCTTCATCCAACCGCAGATACCCCGCAACCTGTTGCGGTGTCACCTCTTCCAGGAAAGGCACAAACCCGAGGCAGGGGGCGTCGATGCTTGCATTGAGTGTTTCCAGGTTGGCCTCCATCTCCACCATATCCGTATCCACCTGGTTGGCCACCCAGCCTGCCAACGGCGATCCACTTGCACAGATGGCGTCCGCGGTCAGAAGGGCGTGGTTGAGACAACCCAGTTTCATTCCCACCACCAGAATAACGGGCAACCCGAGAAATGCCGCCAGGCCGGCCACATCCCCATCCGCCCCCAGGGGCACCCGCCAGCCACCGACCCCTTCCACCAGTACATAGTCGGCCTGATCCGCCGACACCTGGTAGGTGTCACGCAGCTGATGAAAGCGGATGCTCTGCCCTGCCTGTTCCGCGGCCAGGTGCGGTGCGATGGAAGGTTCGAAGACGTAGGGGTTTACCTGTTCATAGGGAAGCAGCAGTGATCCCTGTTCACGGATACGCAGGGCGTCTTGGTTGCGCAGGCCGTCCGGCGTGGGTTCGGACCCGGAGGCCACCGGCTTCATACCCAGCACCCGATGGCCCCGGAACTGCAACAACCGCATCAGACCGAGGGTGATCTCGCTCTTGCCGCAGCCGGTGTCGGTGCCGGTTATGAAATAGCCCTGCGCCATCAGATGATGCAGAGAGTCAGTTCGATATCCATATCCTCTTTAACCTGGGTGGGACGCTCGTCGAACTGGTCGTTGCGGAGCAGATGTAAGGAGAAACGGTGCCGGCCGCCGCTGATCTCCGGATAACAGCCGGCCTCGGCGGGGATACCGATACGCACCATCTGGCACGGCCGCCCGGTGGGAATACTCTGCTGATAAAACCCGCCGGTCACCCGCTCCAGGGTCGGGGTGTTACTGTAACGCACCAGTTGCAGGATAGTGGCCACCGCTCCGCGGACGTGGTCAAAACCGTTCATCCACTTCTTCAGACTGGCGACCCGGGTTTCCAACGGAAGCTGCAGCCAGTGATGATAAAGGGGCAGATCGAAATCGCAGTTACCGCCGGGGATGGTGCTGCGCTGACGAATGGTGTTCAGGAACTCACTTTCACGCACAAGGGCCCCGAGTTGGGTGGTGGAGGATTGCAATTGCCGTTTCCAGCTCGCCAGTTCGTCCAGCAATTCTAACAGACGCCCCTGATCCACGTTCTGGCGGCTCTGCAGGCGCTTCAGATTATCCGCGTGACGGTCCAGCTCCTTGATCAGCTCCCCCTTGAGGTCGCTGCGGGCGACGAAAAGCTCCTGCAAATCCAGCAGGGTGGACACCACGGAACGGCTGTCCCAGCGACTCTCTCCCCGGAGATGGTGTTGCGCCTGCTTGAACAGGAACTCCAGACGCAGCAGGGTCCTTATCCTTTCGTTAAGCGGCTGCTCGTAGATGACTTTCCCTTGCACGAACCCTATCCGAGTCAATAAATTAAAGGATCAGCATATCGAAAAGGTCACACCTATTCCAACGCCGCGGTTCGCAGTTTCGATCGTTGCGACGCGGATTAGTTTCATCGCCGCGGTATATATCCGCCGATTTCATCGACGGGAACAGAAACCACATCCCCCTGGGGGTTGGAGTCCGGCGCCCAGGCGTGGCCGTAGATCACCTCATAACTGGCCGGAAGTTTCCCGTCGCTGCGAAAGGATTCATAGGCCGCCTTCATGGCCGCCATCCGGCGCTTACCGGTGAGTCCCCGGTGACGGTCGGCAGTGACGTTATGGGCCCCCAGCACCTTCAGGTCCTGCATCAATCCCTCCACCTCATCGTAGGTAAGGGTTATGCGGTCCACATCCATCACCGGGTCGGCGAAACGGCCGCGCACCAGGGCATCCCCCACGTCGTGCATATCGGGAAAACTGCTGACATGGATATCATCGTCCACCGCGCCCCAGGCGGCCCGCAGTTCCTGCAGGGTATCCGGACCGAAGGTGGAGAACATCAGCAGGCCGCCCGGCCGCAACACCCGCAGGAACTCCCGGAAGGCATGATCCAGGTCGTTGCACCACTGCAGCGCGGCGTTGGAAAAGAGCAGATCCACGCTGGCGTCCGGTAGGGGCAGATGCTCCAGGTCGGCGCAGAGGCAACTCATCCGGCCCTGTCCGGGGGCCCGTCCCCGCGCCAGTTGCAACATGGGCAGAGCGAAATCGAGGGCGATCACCTGCGCCCCGGGATAACGTTCGACCAGCTCCACGGCCGCGATCCCGGTTCCGGCCCCCACGTCCACAATCAGCTCCGGCGCCAGCTTCACCAGCCCCAGGCGTTCGAGCATGCGCCTGCCGATCTCCCGCTGCAGCACCGCCACCTCGTCATACCGCTCCGCCGCCCGGGAGAAAGCGGTGCGGGCCTGGCGTTTGTCCACCGGTGTGGGATTACCGCTCATGACACCCCTCCGAGGAAGCTCCCGACGGCCTCCAGACAGGACTCGGTATGGGAGAGAAAAGGGGCATGGGCGGATCGCTCCAGCACCTTGATCTCCGCCCGGGGCAGCAGCTCGGCCAGGGCGGGGGCCAGCGCCGCGGGAACCAGGGTATCCCTTCCCCCCAGGAGCCAGAACAGAGGGCAGGTGATCGCCCCAAGCTGGGACCGCAGATCGCACCGCAGCAGCAGATCGAGACCCGCCTCCAGGGCGGCGGGATCCGGCAGAGGCCGTTGAAAAAGCTCCTGTCGCAGGGCGCGCAGCATCTCCCGTGCCGCGTTGTCCCCCTGCACCTGCAGGGAGAGAAACCGTTCCAGGGTCAGACGATGATTTTTCGACAGGGCGGCGGCGAACTGTCGCAGGGTCTCCACCGCCATGGCGTGAGGCCAGTCCGAGTCCTGAACAAACCGCGGGGTGCCGGCCAGGATCACCAGGGAGGCGATCCGCTCGCAATGGACTGCGGCCGCGCGCAGGGCCAAGGTGGCCCCGAGGGACCAGCCGATCCAGTGGGCCCGCTCCGGGGCCACGGCCAACACCGCCTGCACCCAGTCATCCAGGGTGGATGCGGAGGGGTCATAATCGCTCCCCCCGTGACCCGGCAGATCCACCCGGGTCACCCGGTAGCGCTCGGACAGGACCTCCGGCAGGGCGCCCCAGACGGCGCTGTTCATACCCCAGCCGTGGAGCAGCAGCAGGTCGGCACCGGCGCCGGTAGTAAGGGTATTCAGTTTCATGCCTCTCCGGGGGTCTTCAGCCGCGCCAGCGCCCCCAGCAGCCGGTCCAGATGTTTGTCGGTGTGGGCGGCGGAAAAGGTGATCCGAAGTCTGGCACCTCCCTCGGGTACAGTGGGAGGCCGGATGGCGGTCACCAGGATCCCCTGCTGCTCCAGCAGCCGGCTCCACTCCAGGGCCCGCTCCGAGGTGCCGGCCACTATGGGCTGTATGGGGGTTGCCGATGGCATCAGGGGCAGACCGAGTTGATCGGCCCCGGTGCGAAAGCGTGACACAAGCTCCCGCAGCCTTTTCCTGCGCCACTCCTCCTCCCGCGCCAGACGCAGACCGGCACGGGTGGCCTCGGCCACTGCGGAGGGGATCGCCGTGGTGTAGATATAGCTGCGCGCCTGCTGGATCAGGGTCTCGATCATATCCTCGGATCCGGCCACGAAGGCACCGAAACCGCCGAACGCCTTGCCCAGGGTGCCCATCAGGATGGGAACCTCCGCCAGGCCCAGTCCGAAATGGTCCAGGGTGCCCCGCCCTTCGCGTCCCAGCACCCCCAGTCCGTGGGCGTCATCCACCAATAGCCAGGCATTCCGCTCGCGACAGAGGGCGCTCAATGCCGGCAGGGGCGCCAGATCTCCGTCCATGCTGAACACCCCGTCAGTGGCCACCAGTGCCTCGCCCTGTTCGCGCTGTTCGAGATCCCGACCCAGGGTCTCCACATCCCCATGGCTGAAGCGCTTGAACCGGGCGCGGGAAAGAAGCCCGCCGTCGATGAGGGAAGCATGGTTCAGGCGGTCTTCGTAGACCCCGTCCCCCTGACCCACCAGAGCGGTGATCACCCCCTGGTTGGCCATGTAGCCGGTGGAAAAAAGCAGCGCCCGCGGCCGACCGGTAAAATCAGCAAGTTCCTCTTCGAGGGCGTGATGGGCTGCCGTATGTCCGGTCACCAGGTGCGCCGCTCCGCTGCCGACACCCCACTGTTCCGCCCCCGCCCGGAAGGCGGACACCACCTCCCGATGATTGGCCAACCCCAGGTAGTCGTTACTGCAGAAGGAGAGCATGGGACGGCCGTCCACCACCACCTCCGGTCCCTGGGGTGACTCTATCACCCGCCGGGTACGGTAAAGATGATCCCGCTGTCTCTTATCCAACTTTTCTTGCAGTGATTTCATAAACAACGCTTTAACCACAGAGGAACACAGAGAAGTATAAATACGGACCGCTATCTCCAGCGGATGGGGGCGAAAGTAACTCTGTGACCCCCTGTGTCCCCTGTGCTGAAAAATCTATTCGGCGAACTCCGCCGCCAGCCGCACCTGCCGTTTGCTGTCACACTCCTTCTCGGTGGCCTGCAGTTCCGTGGTGGCCTCGAACCGCATCCCGAGCCGCTGGAACAGTCTGCGGTCCCGATCGGCCTCCGGGTTTTCGGTGGTCAGCAGCCGTTCCCCGTAGAACACGGAGTTGGCCCCGGCAAGGAAACAGAGGGCCTGCATCTCGTCATTCATGTCGCTGCGGCCGGCGGAGAGCCGCACGTGGGACAGGGGCATAATGATGCGGGCCACGGCGATGGTGCGGATAAACTCAAAGGGGTCCAGGGCCGAGGTGCCGTGCAGCGGTGTTCCCTCCACCTGCACCAGCATGTTGATGGGTACCGAGTCCGGATGCTTCGGCAGGTTGGCCAGTTCCCGCAGCATGGAGGCCCGGTCCCGGCGGGACTCTCCCATACCGAGGATACCGCCGCTGCAGATGTTGATCCCCTGGTCCCGTATGTGAGCCAGAGTTTCCAGGCGGTCCTCGAAGGTGCGGGTGGTGATGACGTTACCGTAGAACTCCGGCGAGGTATCCAGGTTGTGATTGTAATAGTCGAGGCCTGCATCCTTGAGCTTTTGGGCCTGGTCGCCGGTGAGCATACCGAGGGTGACACAGGTCTCCATACCCAGGTCGTGCACCGCCTGGATCATCTCGATCACCCGCGCCAGGTTGGCGTCGGTGGGATTGCGCCAGGCGGCGCCCATGCAGAAGCGGGTCGCCCCTTCCTCTTTGGCCGCCGAGGCGGCCTTCACCACCTCCTCCAGGGGCAGCAGCTTCTCCTGTTCCAGATCGGCGGCGTGTTTGGCGCTCTGGGAGCAGTAGCCGCAGTCCTCGGAACAGGCGCCGGTCTTGATGCTGAGCAGGCTGCTCACCTGCACCCGGTTGGGATCGAAGCTGCGCCGATGCACCGACTGGGCACGGAAGATCAGGTCGTTGAACGGGAGATCCAGCAGAGACTCGATCTCCTCCAGTTTCCAGTCGTGGCGCGGTTCTTGGTCAATCATCGCCTTTAGCTCCCCAAAAAAGAGAAATCATTTTGCCCGTTACAACCCGGCGGTCGATCCCAGCCGCGAATGGAGATACACTCCACCGGGCAAGCCCGCTATGGTAAGGGATGACACCCGCCTGTCAACCGAGATGGATCTCGATGGTTTACAACTGGCTATCTTCTACACAGAAAATCATCTACCCTCACACCTGCCTGTTGTGCGGCGCAGCCGCCGACACCGGCCTTGATCTGTGTACCGGCTGCCGGGACGACCTGCCTTACATCCATAACCCCTGCCCCCGCTGCGGGCTCCCGCTGCCTGCGCAACCGAAGCCCGGATCCCCCTGCGGACGATGTCAGCACACACCGCCCCCTTTCGATCGCTGCCTGACTCCCTTTCTCTACCGAAACCCCATCACCGATCTGGTGAACGGCCTGAAATTCCATAAACGGCTGCAGTACGGCCGGGTGTTGTCCGGGCTGTTGCGGGAGTTCCTGGAGCAGAGGGTTCGCGACCGGCCGCAACTGCTCATCCCGGTCCCCCTGCACCCCGCCCGCCAGCGGGAGCGGGGTTATAACCAGGCGCTGGAACTGGCCCGCCCCCTCGGCCACCGCTTCCGCATACCGGTGGATATCAACCATTGCCTGCGGACGCGCCCCACTCTTCCCCAGTCCGCTCTGACACTGAAGGCGCGGAAGACAAACATCCGGGGGGCGTTCACCCTGGAGAACACCCTCAGGGCGGACCATGTGGCCCTGATCGATGACGTGGTCACCACCGGCAACACCGTGGCGGAACTTACCAGATTGCTGAAGCGTGACGGGGTGGAACGGGTTGAGGTCTGGGCCCTGGCGCGTACGCCGGGCCCTTCCCCCTCCTAACCTCCCCCACACGTGGGGGAGGAACGCCTCCCTTCGTCATTCCGGACGGAGCGTAGCGGAGATCCGGAATCCAGTGGCTTTTTTTATCCCGGCCTTCGCCGGGATGACGTGGGTTCCCTTACGTGGGGCCCCCGATCCTCGCTGTGCGCGGATATTTGGCAAACGGGAAATAAAGACGGACAATAGTTTTTTTCTGTTCGAAAACAATAAAGGTCAAACCATGCCGCAGTTGAAACTGGGGGTCCCCAAGGGGAGTCTTGAAGCCGCCACCATCGCCCTGTTCGCCCAGGCCGGATGGAACATCAAACCGCGTTCCCGCAATTATTTTCCGGATATCGATGATCCGGAGATCCAGTGCGCCCTGGTCCGTTCCCAGGAGATGGCACCTTATGTGGAAAACGGCACCCTGGATCTGGGCCTGACCGGCCACGACTGGATCCTGGAGACCAACGCCGATGTGGAGGAGATCTGCGAACTGATCTACTCCAAAAGTTCCGACCAGCCCTGTCGCTGGGTACTGGTGGTACCCAAGGATTCTCCCATTCAATCGGTGGAAGATCTGCAGGGCAAGAAGATCTCCACCGAGCTGGTGGGCTTCACCAAGCGCTATCTGCAGGAGCGGAATATCGATGCGCAGGTAGAGTTCTCCTGGGGTGCCACCGAGGCCAAGGTGGTAGAGGGACTGGTGGATGCGGTGGTGGAAATCACAGAAACCGGCAGTACCATCCGGGCCCACGGCCTGCGCATCGTCTGCGACCTGTTGCACACCGAGACCAGGCTCATCGCCAACAAGGCGGCGCTGTCCGACCCCTGGAAGAAGGAGAAGATCGATCAGATCGCCCTCATGCTGCAGGCGGCCCTGAAAGCGCGGCAGAAGGTGGCGCTGAAAATGAACGTCCCCGCCGACCGACTGGATGACGTGGTGGCCATGTTGCCCAGCCTGCACGCCCCCACGGTCAACCACCTTTCCGACCGGGAGTGGCTGGCGGTGGAGACGGTGGTGGACAGCAAGGCGGTGCGCAATCTCATCCCCCGGCTGAAGGCGGCCGGCGCGGAAGGGATCCTGGAATATGAGTTGCGAAAGATGGCGTAGGAAACCCCGGTGGTTTCGAATCCGGTGAAGTCCGCCATATGCGAAAAAACCGAACACACCTAACAGTTCCTTTATAAAAAAATGACACCCGACGAAATTTCCCTTTAACTTCTGACCCTGGTTCAGAACCGAATTAATACACAAGGAAAACCTAATGAAAAAAGCATACTTGGCAGTAACCTTCGCAGCAGTCATGTCGGTCGGCCTCAGCGGCTGCGGCGGCAGTAAACCGGAATGGGAGACGGTCTATGAAGACTGCAAGGCCAAGATGACCGAGGCCTCGGAACAGATGAAGAGCGAAGCCGCGGCGTCCGGAGAACAGGATCCCCAGGCCCAGGCGATGGCCGAGGCCATGGGTAACATGGTGATAACCATGGGCATGGCTGCGTGCGAATCCATCAAGCAGGTGTGCGAAGAAGATCCCAATGGGGAGACCTGTCAAGGTATCGTCCGGGAGTATCAGAAAGACTCCCAGTAGCCCATGGGCAATCCTGCTTCACCCCGGGCCGGGACAGCCTGGCCGCTGGTCCCGGCATTCCTGACGGCATTGCTGCTCGGTGGCTGCGCTACCCAACCCCGCTGGACGGACGTCTATGAGGACTGCCAGGAGCAGATCGCCCTGCTCGGCGACATCCTCGGCCCCGCGGATGAGGGCGACCAAGTGGCCGAAACCGTTGACCTGATGGCGGAACAGGTGGGCATAGCGGTCTGCGAGGCGATCCGGGAGGTGTGCGAGCCGGATCCGAACAACGAGGCGTGCAGGCTTATTGTGGAGCAGTACGAGTATGACCTGCTGACTAAGTAGCGCCTGAAGCCACGAGATACAAGGGTGGAAGTGACCTTGTATGGAGGTTCCCCTTGCGCGGGACGAATTAACCTGTCATCTCTCACCACAGAGAACACAGGGGTTCACGGAGAAAAAGCTTACCGCGTTTCCAGGCCTCCTCTGTGTTCTCTGTGGTAAAAATGAACGATGGAAAAGTCGCAGAGAATCACCACCCTCCGGCGGGCGCAGCCCGCCCTACAGGGTCGGGCATTGGGCGAAAATCGAGGCCGTCAGGCAGTGCAGGGAACCCCCCGCCTGGATATCCGGAGTCGGCAGCCATGTCACCCGAAATCCCTTCCCGGCAAGGATCAACGTTAATTCCTCCTTTTCCGGAGCGGACAGCTCCGAGACATCCGGCACCAACAGCCGGGTTCCGAGCTGAATCCAGTTCAGGGGGCTGGCGATGGTCTCCTCCCCGACCCTGACCGGCACCCACAGGACCGTCAGACCGGGCAGACGTTCTGACAAAAGATCGGCCAACCGGTCCATGTTTGCCTGGAATCCGGGCTGCCCCGGAACCCGGGCCAGAGCCACGCAGGTGGGGGAGAGAAACCGGACGTAACAGTCCGCATGGGCGATGCTGTCCATGGGCAGAGGCGGGAAAAACAGGATGGTGGTAACGCCCAGCTGCCCCTTGAGGGCATCCAGGTCCGCGGAGGGCTGCAGATCGTTGTCCGAGAAGAACCGGGTGGTGCACAGCATCAAACCATCGGGCCCGGCCACCACGTTGCCGCGGGGCATCCGGTAGGGAACCGGCTCCATGGGCCTGCGGGTGATGGTCTGAAACAGGGCGGAATCCCGCTCCCGGTCCGGGAGATGGGGTTGCGGCTGGAGCCAGTACAGGCTGCGGTCACGAACCACCGGGAACGGACTCAGATCCCGGATCCAGGGGGTGTCCGGAGAGGCGGCCACCACGGAGAGATGCTCGGGAACCGGACAGCTCTCAGCGAATGCGGTACTGGAAACCGGATCATCCGATACCAGGATCACTCCCGTATGGGAACAGGCGGCGCGGGCGATGGACTCCAGCACCGGCCGCACCGCCACTTGCAGATGAGGAACCAGCAGGGCGTCGATGGGGACATAATCCGGTATCAACATCTGGAGTCAGCACCGATTCCGGGGCGAAAGGTTGCCGCGGCGGCCGGCCAAGGCTATTTCATGATAAGGCCGGCGTCCTTGTTCTGCGGTTTTCCGTTCGGGTCATCCCGCCTTCTGACCCCGCCGGTCGGATTCTCTCTTCTTCTGATGCCGGTCGCCGATTTGTCTCTCCGAATCTTGTCGCCGATGGGGTTTCCCCTCTTGGGCACCCCTCCCAACGGGTTATCTCGTATGGTATTGGGAGCCCGCGGATCCCCCCCGCCTCCGATGGCCTTGGCAGAAGTATCTCTCTTTACCGAGCGGACATCCTTTGAGGTTTCCGGCTTCACCCTCCTGGCCGAATAATCCCGCGGATCATCCCGCTTTGTGGACCGAACGCCGGCGGCCCGTTTGCCTGAGCCGGACAGACGCCGTCCGACATCCACCGCCTGGCCAACCCCGGGCACGGACACGAACAATGCCGTGGCCAATCCCAATGCTGTTTTTATTTTTTCACTCTGCCTCATCTCGAACCTCCAGCACTCTGCCGACAGTTACCCTGCCCCAGGAAACGGCGGACACAACCCGCCCGACACAAACTACAGCCTCCCCTTGTCAGAGGGACGACCGGTTATTTTTTTAGGTCGTCGAGCAACGGAAAATCATTAAAACCGACGCCCGGATTAACCTCACGCTCCTCTGGAGGGATCGCTTCCGGATCCGGCCATCGGCCGGGAATCCGGTCCGCCCCATCGAGCATGGCCGGCAAGGGTTCAGGATCGGCGAATACCGGTTCGGTCGCCAGATTCACACCCTTACGCGGACAGAGAAATTCGATGGGTATCTTGTTTGGATCATAGCTGTAGAGAGAGCGACAAAACCCGTGATCCACGATATCAGCCGCCGGCATTCCGGCCGCCTCCAGGCGACTCATTATCTCCCATAGATGTTCTTCATCGGCGACCTGAATGGCCACATGATCAAAGGCCTGCTCGCCCGACTTGGGTTCCCCGTGACGGCGATAAGGGAGGCAACATGCATCAGGCCATTCGAAAAAGACGATATAGCTGTCCCCTCCCACGGAGAAGAAGACCTGGCGTCCGGTACCCTCATTCGAGGTATAGACCAGACGCATACCCAGCAGGTCGCGCCAGAAACGAATGGTTCCTTCTAGGTCACAGGTACCGAAGGCCGGATGATGAACACCAACGTATTGAACCAAACCGATTTCCCTCACAAAAAACCGCTATACGGGCACATCCGGATTGATACTGTAGAGACCGGTGATGCTCGCCCGATCCAGGACATGGCCCTCGATCGCCGCCAGCACCTCGGGACCGCCGAACTCCCCCTCCACCGGACAATGGTCCATATCCAGGGCATACAGGGTAAAGTGATAGTGGTGGGGCAGGGAGTCGTTCCAAGGGGGACAGGGACCGTCGTATCCAAAATAACTTCCTCCCATGTCCGCATCCCCCGCAAACCAGTCGGTGTAGCTGTTGATTCCTCGCCGTGATCCGTGAGGTCCCGGCGTCTGCCCCTTGCCGCCGGCGGTCACTTCACTGGAATCGCTGCCGGCCTCGATGCCGGTTGCATCGGCAGGGATATCCACCAGCACCCAATGATAGAAATCGATTCGCTGCAGGTCGGCCGGTACGGTGCGTCCCTCCTGATTAACATCGTCGGGTCGGCTTGGCACATCGGGATCATGACAGATAAGGACGAAGGAACGGGTCCCTTCCGGCGCCCCTTCCCAGGACAGCTGGGGGTTCCGGTTCGGCCCCAGGGTCGCATGGGTTACGGGGTCCGGGTTGCAGAAAGCAAACTCCTGGGAAATGGGCCGGCCGTCACTGATACTGGTGCTGGAAAGCTTCATCGCCTCCTCCTTGTCGTCAGATTTAGCTGGGAGCCCTGAGGTTCTTTTTTTTCATCCCGATCGCAGGAAGAGTTCTTTTGTTTGCGCCGGCTACAAATTATAAGACGCAAGATTTCCTGCTTGGTTCGAAAAGGTCCTTAATGAGAGACCCCCTGCGGCTATTTTCCCGGATCACCGTCAGCTTGCAAGATAATCCAGCAATAACCCGAGAAAAACAGCCATACCGAAAATGTTGTTGTTAAGGAAGGCGGTAAAACAGGCCCCGGGCCGGCGTTCCCGGATCAGGTACTGCTGGTAACCGACGGAGAGGGCGGCCACCCCCAGACCGAGATAATAATAGAGCCCAAGCCCGACCTTAATTCCCACCAGCACCAGGATCGTCATCATCGCGGCCTGGAGCAGGCCGATCATAATGCGGTCATATTCGCCGAACAGGATGGCGGTGGACTTCACCCCGATCTTGAGATCATCCTTCCGATCCACCATCGCGTATTCCGTATCGTAAACCAGAGCCCAGATGACGGTGGCCACGAACAGCAGTCCGCCCACCGGTGAGACACTCCCGGTAAGGGCGGTGAAGGCCATGGGCACCGCCAGACCGAACGCCAATCCCAGCACCAGTTGCGGGAGGTTGGTATAACGCTTCATAAACGGGTAGCTGGCTGCCAGAGCCAGCGCTACGAATGACAACAGAACGGTCTGCCAGTTGAGCAACAACACCAGTAAAAAGGCGCACAGGCTGAGCACGGCAAACACCCCCAACGCCTCCCCGGGACTGACCAATCCCGTGGCCAGCGGACGATTCGCCGTACGTTCCACATGACCGTCGATAGCGCGATCGGCAAAATCGTTCACCGCGCAGCCGGCGGAACGCATCAGAAACACGCCCACAATGAAGATGACCACGATCTTCCAGTCAGGCCGGCCTTCGCCCGCTATCCACAGGGCCCAGAGGGCCGGCCACAACAACAGCAGGGTTCCGATGGGGCGGTTCAGGCGAACCAGCAGAGCGTAACGGCGCAACCGTTCCATCAGCGGCACTTGACCTTCTGCCCCGGATTGGCTGCCCTGTTGACCCATTTCTATAGCGGTATACCCGGCAGGAATATTTCGTTTACCAACAGCGGAGAACCGGAGAGGTGAAACAGGGTGCGTCGCCCCCAGATCTCACCCGGCTCCTGCTCCAGACTGGCGGTAGCCGCCTGAAACAGGGGGTGCCGCGGCAGCAGGCGGGCGACCTCACGCCGTCCCGGACGCATATGGGGATCGTTAAACAGAACCTCGCCCAGGGGCCGGGTTCCAAGCATGGTGAGACGCCGGGCCGGACCGCGCAGGCTGCTGGCCGGGATCACCGTGCGGGCGAATACCCACGCCTTCTCCTCACAGTACAGTTCCACCTCTCTCACGATAGCGGTCTCACCGCGCCGCATACCCAGTAGCCGCATCTCGCTGTACAGAGGCCGTCCCCAGCCCTGCCGCAACAGACGCACGTGGAATCCGTGCGGGCAGTATCTTTTCAGGCGGGCGGTCAGGGAGGTGGTGTCCCAAAGCCAGTCGTCCATACCCGCCGGTACGGCCGAACGGCGCATCTGGTCCACCCCGGTCCAACCGGGCTCGATGGCGGCGGGTTTTAGTGCAGGACGATTCAAAAGACGACCTCCCGAAAAATCAGGAGTGCCATTATGCCATACGTGGGTCGTGGGATACCGGGGAAGATATCAATCGGTCAGGCATGAATATAGCGTTCCCGGTTTCCGACCCAACGCCGCAGCAACGGGTCCACGTGATCCGGATAACGCTCCAGCAGCAACTCCGCGGCCTGCTGTACCTGCGGCAGCAGAGGCTGATCCCGCAACAGGTCGGCGATACGGAACTGCATCTCGCCGGTCTGCCGGGTTCCCAGGACCTCGCCCGGCCCCCGCAACTCCAGATCCTTCTGGGCGATGACGAATCCGTCGTTGCTCTCGCGCAGCACCGCGAGTCTCTCCTGGGCATTGTTCGACAAAGGCTGGTGATACATCAGCACACAGTGGCTCTCCAAGGCGCCGCGTCCGATACGCCCCCGCAACTGGTGCAGTTGAGCCAGTCCCAGCCGCTCCGGGTTCTCTATGATCATCAGGCTCGCGTTAGGGACATCCACCCCCACTTCCACCACCGTGGTAGCCACCAGCAGATCCAGATCCCCCGCCTTGAATGCATTCACCACCGACTCCTTCTCCGTCGGTCTGAGACGGCCGTGCACAAGGCCGACACGCAATTCCGGCAGCAGCTCCCGCATCAGAGCGGCAGTCTCTTCCGCGGCCTGGCACTGCAGCGCCTCGGACTCTTCCACCAGGGTGCATACCCAGTAGGCCTGCCGCCCTTCCCGGCAGGCGGAACGAACCCGTTCCAGGACCTCCTCCCGGCGGCTGTCGGGGATGGCCACGGTGGTGACGGGCCGGCGGCCCGGGGGAAGCTCATCGATAACCGAGACATCCAGGTCGGCATAGGCGGTCATGGCCAGGGTGCGGGGGATCGGCGTGGCGGTCATGATCAACTGGTGCGGGGTCCTGCTGTTGCTGCGCCCCTTCTCCCGCAAGGCCATACGTTGGTGCACACCGAAGCGGTGCTGCTCGTCGATGATCACCAGCCCCAATCCCTGAAACCGCACGTCTTCCTGAAACAGGGCATGGGTCCCTACCACCAGTTGCGCCTGACCCGAGGCGATTCGCTCCAGGATATCCGTCCGCGCCTTTCCCTTATGGCGTCCGGTCAACCAGGCCACCTCCAGACCCAGGGGCTGCAACCACACCAGAAAACTCTGCAGATGCTGTTCCGCCAACAGTTCGGTGGGCGCCATCAGGGCCACCTGATAACCCGCCTCCACCGCCTGCAGGGCGGCCAGGGCGGCGACCACGGTCTTGCCGGAACCCACATCACCCTGGACCAGCCGCATCATGGGCCGCTCCTGTTGCAGATCATGCCCCACCTCCCGCACCACCCGTTGCTGGGCGTCGGTCAGCTTGAAGGGGAGCTGGTCCAGCAAGCGCCTGCTGAGACCGCCTTTACCGGGCAGCGGCGGTGCCGCCGCCCTCTGCCGGTGCTGACGCAGTTTGCGCAGACTCAACTGGTGGGCGAGCAGCTCTTCAAAGGCCAGACGTCGTTGCGCCGGATGGCGGCCTTCCAGCAGTGAGGTTTGATCCGCATCCGGCGGGGGGCGGTGCAGATAACTGACCGCCGCCGCAAGCATGGGCAACTTGAACCCCTGCAGCAGTTCCGGGGGCAGCCATTCCGGAAGGCCGTCCGGGCTGGCCTGCAGCAGTTGCAGCGCCCGCTCCGTCATACCGCGCCAGGTAAGCTGATGCATCCCTTCGGTGGTGGGATAGATCGGGGTCAGGCTCTCCTCCGCCTCTTCGCCACCGGCATCATCCACCTGCCGGTATTCGGGATGAACCATCTCCAGGGTGGCGGGGCCGTTGCGCACCTCCCCGTAACAACGCAGGCGGACACCCCGGGATAATGCGGCCTTCTGAGAGGCGTTGAAATGGAAAAAGCGCAGGGTGATGGCGCCGGTGCCGTCGGCGATCCTGACCAGCAGGCTGCGGCGGCGGCCGAAGCGGATATCCGCCAGCTCCACCACGCCCTCCACCACCGCCTGGCCCCCGGGGCGCAGGCTACCTATCGGCGTTATGCGGGTCCTGTCCTCATACCGAAAGGGCAGATGAAACAGTACGTCCTGAACCGTTTCCACCCCGATCTTCTTCAACTTTTCGGCGTTGCGCGAACCCACCCCCTTCAAGCGCGTAACGGGGGTGGTATCCAGGGTTGCCGGTTTATCTGCCTTATCTGTATCAGCCATGATCAATCCTTGTGGAACGGTACGAGACGTCCTTATCTCGTTCAAGTACTATTGTGCCCTATCGAGCACAATCAAATCAGGAGTACATATTATGTCCGTGCTGCTGGAGTTCGCCATGTTTCCCACTGACAAGGGAGAAAGTGTAAGCACCTACGTCAGCCAGGTCATCGCGATGATCCGGGACAGCGGCGCAGCCTATCAACTAACCCCCATGGGCACCATCATCGAGACCGACTCCATGGACGATGCCCTGGCGGTGATCAGACAGGCCTACGAAATCCTGGACGGCGCGGGCTGCAACCGCATCTACTCCTCTCTCAAGTTCGACATCCGCAAAGGCAAATCCAACCGGCTGGAACAGAAGTTGAATTCCGTCCGCGACAAGATCGGTGATGTTTCTACCTAGAGGAGAATATTTACCACGGAGGACACGGAGATTGTTAGAAATACTATTTTCAGAATCTTGATGGATATCTATGGAAGTAAAGATTTCTCCCTACGGTCGAAATGGCAGTGACACCGTCACCCAAACTTCGTGTCCTCCGTGGTTAATAAAATGAACACCTACCAGGAACAGTTGCAGTTCAACACCCGCAGCCGCGGCATGACGGAGATCACCCGCGAAGTGGCGCAGGTAATCGGCCGCTCGGGGGTCACTACCGGTCTGTGCCATGTGTTTATCCGTCACACCAGCGCCTCCCTTACCCTGTGCGAAAACGCCGACCCCACGGTTCGCCACGACCTGGAACGTTTCCTGGCACGTCTGGCACCGGACGGAGATCCCCTGTTCCGGCACACCCAGGAAGGGGATGACGATATGGCTGCCCACATCCGCTCCATTCTCACCAAGATGGATCTCACCATCCCGGTCACGGACGGACGCAGCGCCCTGGGCACCTGGCAGGGTATCTACCTCATGGAACACCGCACCCGACCCCACACCCGCAGGGTATCGGTGACGGTGCAGGGAATGTGACGGTCGGACTATTCGGAGAACCTCATGTCGCTCCCTTCTTTACGCTCAATGCTGCAGACCCTGATCGCCGCACCCTCGGTGAGCAGTATCAATCCGCAGTGGAATCAGCCCAATGACGGCGTCATAGAACCCCTGGAGGAGTGGCTGTCAGACCTGGGGTTCCGCGCCGAGGTCATGCCGATCCCCGACCACCCGGGAAAATTCAACCTGGTAGCAAGCATCGGCTCGGGGCAGGATGGCCTGATCCTCTCCGGCCACACCGATACCGTCCCCTACGATGAGGCTCTCTGGAATCACGATCCTCTGAAATTGACGGAGGCGGACAACCGCTTTTACGGCCTGGGCACCGCCGACATGAAGAGCTTCTTCGCCCTGGCGCTGGAGGCACTCCGGGATCTGGACCTGACCCGACTCCGCCAGCCGCTGACCGTGGTCGCCACCGCCGATGAGGAGAGCACCATGAGCGGTGCCCTGGCATTGGTGGAGAGAGGACGCCACCTGGGTCGCCATGCCCTGATCGGAGAGCCCACCGGACTGCGCCCGATCCGTATGCATAAGGGAATCACCATGGAATCAGTGCGGCTTGTGGGCCGCTCCGGCCACTCCAGCAATCCCGCTCTGGGGGTCAGCGCCCTGGAAGGCATGCACAAGGTCATGGGTGAGATCATGCAGTGGCGCAGCGAGCTGCAGACACGTTTCCGCAACCCCCTGTTCGAGGTCGAGGTCCCCACCATCAACCTCGGTTTTATCCGCGGCGGCGACAATCCCAACCGCATCTGCGGTGCGTGTGAGCTGCAGTTCGATCTGCGGACGTTACCCGGGATGGCGCTGGAGGCGCTGCGTGAGGAGTTGCAACAACGGCTGCAGAAACTTTTGCGGGGAAGCGGGCTGACCCTGGAGATGAAGACTCCCTTCGCCTGCGTTCCGGCGATGGAGACCCCGGCGACGGCGGCCATCGTCCAGGCGACTGAGCAGCTGACCGGACACCCCGCGGAGGCGGTCGCCTTCGGTACCGAAGGACCTTATCTGCGGCAGCTCGGCGCCGATGTGGTCATCCTCGGAGCCGGCAACATCGATCAGGCCCACAAGCCGGACGAGTATCTCGCCGTGGATCAGGTGGAGCCGATGATCAACATTATCCGCTCGCTGGTAGGGCGGTTTTGTCTCTGAAGGACCTGTCCGGCTCCCGCTGACAAGAGGGAGGGGCCATCGTAAGCGTGAGGCTCTAAACCGAAATCCGCAAGGTTAACGCAGAGGACGCAAAGGCGCGGAGGCGCAAAGTTGTTTAAATAGGAGTCCCATAAAAACTCTGCGTCTTGGCGTCTCCGCGAACTTTGCGTTTTCCGTCATTCCTGAAGAGGCCCAGGAGGTTCAGCAGGGGAGTTCCATCACCCCGTCCATTTCCACCCCCGCCCCCTTCGGCAGGGCCGCCACCCCGATGGCGGCGCGTGCGGGATAGGGTTCGGAAAAATAGTCGGCCATGACCTCGTTAACCACCGGGAAGTCGGCCAGGTCGGTAAGAAAGACATTGAGTTTCACCACGTCCTTGAGATCCCCGCCCGCAGCCCTGGCCACCGCCCGCAGATTTTCAAACACGCGGCGAATCTGGGCCGCCATATCCCCCTCCACCAGGGTCATGGTCTCCGGTACCAGCGGAATCTGCCCCGAGAGGTAAACGGCTGACCCGACCTTGACCGCCTGAGAATAGGTGCCGATGGCCTGGGGTGCCTGGTCGGTGCGTATGATTTCACGACTCATAATGATCTCTCCGGTTTTTCTTTTCGGAATCGCTGGATTGTCGTTGGAGAAAGGTAAAACTCAGCCGAGCAACCGGTTGAGCCGCATCACCTGTGGCAGTGCTCTGAGATTCCGCATGATTCGCGCCAGGTGTTTGCGGTTTTTTACGCTGACCACAAATATCAGCTTGGACGTCATGCCGTCCCGCTCTTCTATGACGACGTTTTCGATATTGGATTCGGAATCGGCAATGGTGGCGGCAACCGTGGCCAGCACGCCGCGCTTGCTGCCCACTTCCACCGACAGTTCGGCACTGAACTCCCCGGCCGGCTCATCCTCCCAGCGAATGTCCAGCCAGTTCTCGCCCTGCTTGCGATACTCCCCGAGGTTTGGACACTCCTGTCGGTGCACCACGATACCTCTTCCCGGACTGAATACCGCAATGATGTCGTCCCAGGGGATCGGCCGGCAACATTTGGCAAACTTCACCACCATTCCCTCGGTCCCCTTGATAGCCAGCGGAACAGCGGAAGAGGAACTGACCTGTTTTTCCTCTTCCTCGGTCAGGTCCGTGGCACAACCGGCGATACGGCGTGCAACCAGCAACGGCATGCGGTTGCCGAGACCGATCTCAACCATCAGATCACCGACACTTGCCAGCTTGAACTCTTCCAGAACCTGATCGAGCTTCGCCGTATCAATTTTTTCCAGGGAAAGATCCAGGGAATCCAGCTGTTTCTCCAGCAGACGCCGACCCAACTCCTCCGCCTCCTGATACTGCAGGTTCTTCAGATAGTTGCGGATATTGGCCCGGGCCTTGCCGGTCACCACAAAATTTAGCCAGGCCGGGTTGGGACGCGATCCGGAAGAGGTGATCACCTCTACGGTCTGGCCGTTACTGAGTTCGCTCCGCAGGGGCACCAGACGCCGATCGACACGGGCCGCCACACACTGATTCCCCACATCGGTATGTACCGCGTAGGCGAAATCGATAACGGTCGCCCCTTTCGGCAGGACCATGATCTCCCCTATCGGGGTAAAGACATACACCTCGTCGGGAAAGAGGTCGACCTTCACATGCTCCAGAAACTCCATGGAGTTGCCGGCGCCCTGCTGCAGTTCCAGCAGGTTTTTGAGCCAGTCGCTGGCGTTGGCCTGGATCGCCCCCCGCTGCTCATCGCCGGTCTTATAGGACCAGTGGGCGGCAATGCCGTCCTCCGCCACCTGATGCATTTCCTCGGTGCGGATCTGGATCTCGATGGGGATCCCGTGCGGGCCGACCAGCGCGGTGTGCAACGACTGATATCCGTTGGCCTTGGGGATGGCGATATAGTCCTTGAACTTTCCCGGTACCGGCTTGTAAAGATTATGCACCGCACCTAAAACCCGGTAACAGGTGTCAACGCTGTCCACAATGATGCGGAAACCGTAGACATCCACCACCTCGGAGAACGGCAGCTTCTTGTCCCGCATCTTCTTGTAGATACTGTACAGATGCTTTTCCCTGCCCTTTACATCACCTGACAGCCCCTCCTGCTTGAGCCGCTCCTGAAGCGCGGTCTGGATGTTCCCCAACACCTCCTTGCGGTGACCGCGGGCGGTGGCAAGGGACTCCTTCAGCACCCGATAACGGCCCGGCCAATAGGAGAGAAAGCAGAGCTCCTCCAGTTCCAGACGTATGTGGTTGAGACCGAGGCGGTTGGCGATGGGGGCGTAGATCTCCAGGGTCTCGCCCGCTATCCGGCGTCTCTTATCCGGCCGCATTACGCCGATAGTACGCATGTTATGGAGACGGTCCGCGAGTTTTATGAGGATGACCCGGATATCCTTGGTCATGGCCAGCAACATCTTGCGGATATTTGCGGCCTGGGCTTCGGCATGGGTACGAAAGTCGATCTGGGTCAGTTTGCTGACCCCGTCCACCAGCTCCGCGATCTCCTCGTCGAACTCCTTTGCCACCTGTTCCTTGGCAGTTTCGGTATCTTCGATAACATCGTGCAGGATGGCCGCCATCAGGCACTTATAATCCATCTGCATCTCGGCCAGTATGGATGCTACCGCGAGGGGATGATAAATATAGGGTTCGCCGGACGCCCGCTGCTGGCCTTCGTGGGCCTCCGCCCCGAACAGATAGGCGCGATAGACCTCCTGTACCTGCCCGGGCTCCAGATAGGATTCCAGGTCGCGGCAAAAATCACCGATCAGAAGACGATTGTCTTTTGCCTCGGTGTCCGGCTTGCGGATGTGCTTTGCCTGCTGTTGCTTCATTCGCCCCTCTGGCTCGTGGCATTAACGGATGCCACACAGTTATATTTTCGGCCAATTCAGGTAAATAGTAACTCCTGATGACCGAAAAGTTCACTACCCTTAGGCAGTTACCCCGCAAAGAGGGGAGTTGCGGGGGCAGGATACAACGGGAGAAAGAAAATCGGGGCAGAAAAAAGGACAACTACTCCTCTTCAGGGGCCGCCCCTTTTGCCGCCCGA
Organism: Sedimenticolaceae bacterium; assembly: GCA_050287965.1. Classification (GTDB taxonomy): domain Bacteria; phylum Pseudomonadota; class Gammaproteobacteria; order Chromatiales; family Chromatiaceae; genus CBFDBF01. The sequence continues at coordinate 17,414 of JBNKCX010000049.1, read as the reverse complement.
GACATACCTTCACGATCGAACGCTTCCGCCGCCAGTTCCGCGGCTATCTCTTCGGCCACATCGATCTCCGCCTTGGGCTCAACCATCTTATCGTCAACCAGCCCTTCCGCGATCTCGCGCAGCGCCATAACCGTGGGTTTATCGTTCTCCCATTCCAGCAACGGCTGCACGCCGTTTACCAGCTGACGGGCCCGTTTTGTCGCCAGCAGTACCAGGTCAAACCTGTTATCCACGTGTTCCAGACAATCTTCTACCGTTATTCGCGCCATTGGTCATACTCCCAAAATCTCTTACCGCCCCGCCGCAAGGCGGGAAACGATGGCCTTTGAGGCCGCTTCGGCTGCACCGAAAAGTCGTGCACTATAAACTATTTCCCGCCCCTATACCAAGGTCCGGACCCAGATTCAGCTCAGCATCTTCCCTATCAGGTCCCGATGCAGCTCCGCCTGATACTCCTGACGCAGACGACGACTGATGACGATAGCCCGCAATTCGTCCACCGCCCGGTCAAATACGTCGTTTATTACCAGGTAATCGAATTCGGGGAAGTGAGAAATCTCGTTGCGTGCGTCCTGGTTACGCTTCCTGATCACCTCGGCACTATCCTGGCCCCGCTCCGTCAACCGCTGGAACAGACTGTCGCTGCTCGGCGGCAGTACAAAAATCGAGACGGTATTCTGTATTCGTTCCCGAACCTGCTGCGCCCCCTGCCAGTCGATCTCCAGGATCACGTCCATGCCCTGTTCCAGTTCTTTCTGCACCTCCTTCTCGGAGGTGCCGTAATAGTTGTCAAAGACTAACGCGTGCTCCAGGAACTCACCCGCTTCCACCATTTCGAAGAACCGCTTCTCGTCCACGAAATGGTAATCCACACCGTCCCACTCCCCCGGACGTTTCGGGCGGGTGGTATGGGAGACGGAGATACGGATGTGTTCATCGTGAGCTACCAGGGCTCGCAGCAGACTGGTTTTTCCGGCTCCGGAGGGAGCCGATACGATAAAGAGGGTGCCTTTGGACATGTAGTTAGAAGCTATTAGTTTGAAGTTTGAAGTCAGAGTTTAGCACTTTCTTCGGGTTTTCCCTCACACAAGCCGCCAGGAACCTCTGATTACCAACTACTCGATATTCTGCACCTGCTCCCGCATCTGTTCGATCAGAACCTTCATCTCCACCGCAAGGCGGGTGACCTCCACGTCGTTGGATTTGGAACTGAGGGTGTTGGCCTCCCGGTTCAGTTCCTGCATCAGGAAATCAAGTCGTCGCCCCACCGGTTCCCCTCGCTGCAACACCCGCAACACCTCATCCAGATGGGTCGCCAGACGATCCATCTCCTCATCCACATCCAGGCGCTGCACAAGCAGAACCATCTCCTGCTCCAGCCGCGCCGGGTCCATATCTTCCCGCAGATCGGCGAGTCTGGCCTGCAACCGTTCCCTTATTCCGGAAAGCACCTGAGGCATGCGCTCCTTTACCGCCGCCACCTGTTCCTGCATGGAGGAACAACGTTGGGTGATCAGTTCCGCCAGCCGCCCCCCTTCCCGCAACCGGGTCTCCACCAGGGTTTCCAGGGCTTTCTCCAACAGATCCCCGGCCCGTTGTTGCAACGGCGAAAGATCCGGTTTTTCCACCTCCAACACACCGGGCCAGCGCAGGATATCTATGGATTGCAGGGGTCTGGACTCATGCAACAACTGGTCGACCACACTGGCGGCGTCGATAATCCTCCTGGCCAGCTCCCTGTTGACCGACACTTCCGCCACCGACCCCGCACCCTGCTCGAAGCGGAGATTACAGTCCACCTTGCCCCTGCTGAGCCGCTGGGCCACCAGTTCCCGAACCTTGGGCTCAAGGACGCGAAACTCCTCTGGCAATCGAACCGCAACTTCCAGGTACCGATGATTCACGGACCTGAGCTCCCAGACCAGATCACCCTGGCCATCACGATGCTCCTGGCGCGCAAATGCCGTCATACTACAAACCATGGATCTCTCCTTTTATAGCGCCCCCGGGGCCGACCGCCGCTATCCTTAATGGGAATCCCGTTGCGACACCAGCGGTGCGAAAGGGTAAAATCCGGGAGCAAATTCCGTGTATGATAATAACCTTGGGCCACCGTTGCATCCGTTGATATTCCCTATGGAGAATAAACGCACAAGTCTTCCGCCAGGAACTATTGTCGACTGCTATTCAATCATAAATCTGATCGGCAGCGGCGGTTTTTCCCTGATCTACCTTGCCGAGGACGAAGATACCCAGGATCAGGTGGTTATCAAGGAGTATCTCCCCAATAAAATGGCCGCCCGAGGCGACAGCCTGCGGGTAAGGGTACTCTCGCCGGAACAGCAGGACGCCTTCAACAACGGACGCAAACTCTTTTATCAGGAAGCGAAGGCACTGGCGACACTGCGGCACCCCAACATCGTCACCGTCAGGAATTTCTTTCTTGCCAACGACACCGCCTACCTAGTGATGGATTATGAACACGGCAAGAACCTCGGAAAATACATAAAACAGCGCAAAGGCAGGCTCAGCACCACCTTTCTCAAAACGGTATTTCCGCCGATCCTCGATGCCCTGAACCTCATTCATTCCCAAGGTCAGCTGCATCTCGATATCAAACCCAACAACATCCATCTGCGCCCGGGGGGTGACCCGCTGCTGCTGGACTTCGGTGCGGTACACCAGTTTGCCACCACCCGCGCCCGCCAGGTCTCCCAGGTGGTTACTCCCGGCTTTTCACCGGTGGAACAGTACTACGCCTCCGGGTATGTCGGCCCCTGGAGCGACGTATATTCCATCGGCGCCACCATGCGCGCGTGCATAGAGGGTAAATCCCCTCCCACGGCGGTTGAGCGCCACGCTAAGGATGTCATGGAGCCGGCTACCAAGGCGTTCGCAAGCAGATACCCCCGTTACCTGCTGGAAATCATAGATTGGGCGATGGAGGTGGACCCCCTGTTGCGACCGCAGAATGCCGGGGAGATGCTGCAGGCCATCACCAACGAATCGGGAAGGGGCAGTGCGCGGCGGAAAGCCGCCACCACAAAGTAAAAAGGGTGAAAGGAAGGGCTTAAGTGAGTAAACAGAATTACGATATCGGGGAATCAAGCCTGCTGGGCAACCGCAAGGTAAACCAGGATCGCTGTATCGCCGTGGAATCGGATGATGTAATCCTACTCGGGTTGGCGGACGGCATGGGCGGGCATCCCAAGGGAGAACGGGCGGCGGAAATTCTTATTGAGACCTGTGATACTTTCTTCCATCAGGCGCAAAAACCGGTCGCCAAGCCCAAAGAGTTTCTTACCCGTCTGCTGCAGAAAGCCCACGAGAACGTAACCTCGTTCGGCCTCGAGCAGTCCCCCTCCATCGATCCACGCACCACCGCCGTGGTTGTAATGATCCAAAAAGGGACGGCCTACTGGGCACATGTTGGAGACAGTCGTTTCTATCTGTTTCGCGACGGAGCGCCCCTGCACAGAACCGTTGACCACTCCTACGTGGAGCGACTGCAGCAGTATGGGGTGATCTCGGCCGAAGAGCGGGAGGACCATCCCCACCGCAACTATGTCACCCGTTGCCTGGGTGGAGAAATCAACTTACCGGAGGTCGCCCTGGGGAGGCCGGAAAAACTGCAGTACAACGATACCCTGCTGCTCTGCAGTGACGGCTTGTGGGCACACCTAAAGGAAGAGGTCATGGGCGCCGCGCTGATGCATCAGCGGCCCATGTCGGACATCCTTCTCGACCTTACCCGACAGGCGGAGGAGACCGCCTATCCCGATAGCGACAATGTCACTGCCATCGGGCTACGCTGGCAGAGCCATGACGCAAAAGCGGATGTGGAAGTCGACCTGGAACCCGATACCCCGACGAAGTCCGGGGCGTCACAGGATGAGTTAAACAAGGCCATTGAAGAACTAAAAAACGCCATCGAGGCTTTTGAGTCGAAAAAGGAAAGCTAATGAGATCCAGCGGTCGTGATCCGAATCAACTACGCCCCATAACCCTTACCCGCAACTACACCAAGCATGCCGAGGGGTCGGTGCTGGTTGAATTCGGAGACACCAAGGTACTCTGTACCGCCTCCGTCGAGGAACGGGTACCGAACTTCCTCAGGGGCCGCGGAGAAGGCTGGGTTACCGCCGAATACGGCATGCTGCCCCGCTCCACCAGCGAGCGCATGGGGCGGGAAGCCAGTCGAGGCAAGCAGGGCGGACGCACCCTGGAGATCCAGCGCCTTATCGGCCGCTCCCTGCGGGCGGCGGTAGATCTGAAAGCCCTGGGTGAACGCACCATCACCCTCGATTGCGATGTTATTCAGGCCGATGGAGGCACCCGCACGGCCTCCATCACCGGCGCCTACGTGGCATTGCATGATGCCGTTGAGACCCTGCGCCAGAGCGGCGCGGTGGCTTCGGACCCGCTGCTTGGGCTGGTGGCGTCAGTATCGGTCGGTATCTTTGATGGCGTTCCCGTCCTGGACCTGGATTACGCGGAAGATTCCAACGCGGAAACCGATATGAACGTTGTTATGAACAACGCCGGAGCCTTTATCGAAATCCAGGGGACTGCAGAGGGACACGCCTTCGACCGTAGCGAACTGGATGCCATGCTCGACCTTGCACGACACGGCATCGAACAACTGTTCGAGGCGCAGCGGAAGGCGTTATCCAAATAAGCGTGTCGTTTTTAAATCTTGCTGTTTTTTCCGGCGACAGCGGCCTGCTTTTCAAACCACACTTCAAAGCGCCGCGCCGGCAACGGCTTGCTGAAATAGTATCCCTGCAGATAACGGCAGCTACGTTCCATCAGAAACAGCCGCTGCTCTTCGGTTTCAACACCTTCGGCAATCACCTTTAGGCCGAGACTTGACCCCATGGCCAGGATCGCTTCCACCAGGGAGATATCCTCCGCATCGTTCGGCAGGCCGTTAATAAACGAACGGTCGATTTTCAGAATGTCGACCGGAAACCGTTTCAGATAACTCAATGATGAATAACCGGTTCCAAAATCATCCACCGACAGGGAAACTCCCAGCTCCTTAAAACCGTTCAACCAGCTCACCACCTCTTCACTACCGTCCATCAACAGGCGTTCAGTAATCTCCAGAGTAAGAGACTGCCCGGAGATACCGTACTCCTTTAGCGTTGCCGCGAGCCCCCAGGATGAGAAACCGCCCCCGCGCTGACCGCTGGAAACGTTAATGGTTATACCGATATCGATCCCGGATTCCTGCCAGACGCGGAGCTGGCGGCACGCCTCTTTGGCCACCCAGTCACCAAGCGAAACGATCAGCCCTGTTTCTTCCGCCAGAGGAATAAAGATGTCCGGCGGCACCGCCCCGTGTCCTGAATGATTCCAGCGCAACAGCGCCTCCACACTTACCGCGCGTCCGGAGGAGACATCCACGATAGGTTGATAGACCAGTTCCAGCTCGTTTCTTTCTATAGCCAGTCGCAGATCCTGCTCCAGTTCAACCCGCTCCCGCACCTGTTCCTGCATGCCGACGGTGAAAAACTGGTAGCGGTTACGCCCCGCCTCCTTGGCCCGGTACATGGCCATGTCGGCATGACGCAGCATTGCTTCCGGATCTTCCGTATCCACCGGGTAAACGGTTATGCCGATACTGGCACCCAGAAACACCTCACGCCCCACGAGGGTGAAGGGGATCGAAAACTGATCAATTATCTTTTCCGCCACCAGCGCCGCATCATTCACTTCCGTCAGGTCATGCAGCAATACGACGAACTCGTCACCACCGAAACGGGCAACGGTATCCGCTTCGCGTATGCACCCCTGTATCCGATCGGCAACCTCCTGAAGCATCTCGTCACCCACCACATGACCGAAACTGTCGTTCACCGCCTTAAACCGGTCCAGATCGACGAACAACAGAGCGAGCAGCCAGTGTTCGCGCCGGGCACTGATAACCGCCTGATTCAAGCGGTCAAAAAACAGTGATCGGTTGGGCAGACCGGTCAGCGCATCGTAGTTCGCCTGACGGCGAATCTGCTCTTCATCCTGTTTGCGCTGTGAGATATCCGAGAATACAGCGACATGCTCCTTGACTCTCCCCACGTCATCCCGGATCACGACAACAGATAACCACTCTGGAAAGACCACACCATCCTTACGCCGATTCCAGATCTCCCCTGACCAGAAACCACGGGTCTCCACCTGCTTCCACATATGCCGGTAGAAGGCCTGGTCATGACGCCCCGAGCTCAGCACCTTGGGGTTAAGCCCGATGACATCTTCCGGCTCATACCCGGTAATTCGGGTAAAGGCGGGATTGACCGTCTTGATACGGTTATCGGCGTCCGTAACCATGATTCCTTCGGAAGCCGTATCGAACACCGTTGCATTCATACGCAACTGGTCCTCGGCCCGTTTACGGGCGGTGATATCCTCCTTCACCGCGATAAAATGCGTTATCCCTCCGTCTTCGCCGCGCAGAGAGGAAATGGTCGCGGATTCCCAGTAGATACTGCCATCCTTACGCTTGTTATGAAAGTACCCACGCCACTCCTTTCCCGCTTTGAGGGTATCCCACATATCCTTGTATTCTTCCGCGGACTTTTCCCCGGACTTAAGGATCCGCGGATTCTGTCCCAGCACCTCTTTCGCACTGTAGCCTGAAATCTCCTCGAACTTGGGATTAACGTACTCGATACTGCCGTTGGTATCGGTGATTACCACCGAAGCCGGACTCTGCTCCATGGCGCGCTCCAACTTGCGCAGATCCACTTCGGCCTGTTTCGACGCCGTAATGTCCACGCGGACCGACACCCTGCCACCGTCGCTGGTAGTGTTGTCACTGGCCAGATACCACCTGCCGTCATCCACCTTTTCGATATAGGTATGAGGATCGACATCACCCGCATGGGAAGCGGACTCACCGTTGGTAAGAACGGCTTCGTAGCTCACTTTATCCGCATTGGCCTCCCAGGTTCCTTCCAGGGTCTTCTCTGCATCAACCTGCTCTTTGAGCCAAGGGTAGAACTCCAGCCATTTCCGGTTACGCAGCACCAATCTGCCCTCGACGTCATACAGGGCGAAGGCCTCGGTAATACTCTCCACCGCGTCACGCAACCTGTTCCAGGCCCCCAATGCGGCATCCCGGGTATTGTCGAGACGGGTAAAAAGGATCCCCAGCAACACCAGCAACAGTATCGTGGTTACCAGCAAGACACGGCTAAACAACTCCGCCTGACCGGTGTCTCTACTATGGTAATCCCCGTAAGCACGGGTCAGGGCTTCAAAATATTCGGCGCTGGGAACCGCGATATAGCGAGTTTTCAAATCCGCCAGTTCACTGAGCCCCTCCAGGTTCGCCCGCGCATGGAATAGGATGATCTCAGTTAATTCCTTTTGCTGTCCGAGCATCCGCACCTTGGATAACCTCGTGAGGATCTGATCTATTTCCCGCCTCTCCACTTCCCCCGGAAACAGATTGTAAAGATACAAACGGCTCAGCAGATCCGAAATCTCGTGCGAGACCGGCGTATCGTAACGATGCAGATCCTCCTCGGCCTTGGGCAGGTATTGCAGACCGTTTCGCACCAGTGCGGCCTGGAATTTAATCCTGTCCAACAGGATCAGCTTTTCCTCCAGGGCATTCAGATAACGGTCTATGCTCTGATCAACAGCGGGTTCTGTATGAGCGTAAAATCCCCGATCCGGGTTACGTATGCTCTTACTCAGCTCGCGAATCCTGGATGCGGTATCCACCAACGGATCATATTGATTGAGAAGAAACGAGGTAACCTGCATGACATCCCGGTCCAGATTCGCATCCAGTTCCTTAAGTTGCAAAAGCAGATTGGTCCTTTCCGTATGCTGCCCGATATCCACCGCCCGCGTATGGAAAAAGAGCCCCACCACCACGATCAGGGCGAGCATGAGAAAATAGTATTTATACCCGCGAAATTGCCTGTTCATCGCCGCAACCTCGGATGGGTGCCGACCAGGCTGTTGAGAAACAGGGCTATGGAAGCGGCGTCTTTATCCGGGATGACGCGCCCCAGCTGGTAGCGCCCCATGATCTTGATCGCCTCATTCAGGTTGTTTGTGCTGGCATCGTGAAAATAGTATTTCTGCCGGACCGCCAACCGCAGGCTGGGAACCTTGAAGAAATGCTTGTCTTCCTCCTTCCCGGTGACATTGAAACGCCCCAGATCAGCAATGGTGATCTTCCTGTTCTGCTCCGCGAAATAATCCCCCATAGCACCCATGAAGGCGTAAAGATTACCCCCGACGTTCCGTCCCTGATGGCAACTGGAACAACCGTAGGACTTGAACAGTTTGTACCCCTTCAATTCCGCCTGCCCCAGCGCTTCGTCATCCCCGAGCAACCAGCGATCAAAAGGGGAATCGACAGTTACCAGTGATTTTTCAAAGGTAGCGATGGCATCCGCGATATTGTCCGGAGTCATGCCGTCCGGATAGACACTCTTAAACGCCTTCACCATATCCGGATCCTGCCGGAATTTGGTGATCACCTGGCTCCAGTTGGAAGACATCTCCAGTGGATTGTGGACCGGACCGGCCGCCTGTTCTTCCAGCGTGGCCGCGCGACCGTCCCAGAACTGAACAAAATTGAAGACGCTGTTATAAACAGTGGGGGTCTTGATCGGTCCGATAGCACCCTTTACCCCCACGGCGCGCGGGAGGCTGTCCGCGCCGTTGGTTGCCAGCGCATGGCAGCTGGCACAGCTGATGGTGTTGTCAGAGGAAAGGCGGGAGTCATGGAACAAGCGATCCCCGAGGGCTATTTTATCCGCATCCAGGCCTTCTAGCGTACGCAGGGGCTGCAGGGGCTCGTCACTTCGGACGCCGGCGGCGAACACCGTTGTCGTCAGAATCAACAAGACCAGTACCACGCACAGAAGCCTACCGGAGAATATGCCGCCGGCCGGAGATCGTCCCGTATTTTTCTCTCTAGTACCCAAACCAAGAATTACCCGCTTACCAGCGATTCGGGAGTCCGTTCAGAAGCCTCGCGTTCCGCCCCTATACCTACGGTATGCAGCAAAAAACCCATATTATCAACGGGTTGAAAACAACCTAACAGATGAAGGCGCAACACAGGGTATTCACTATAAAGTAATCGGCACCGTGCGGCGTTCCTTGAGTTTGGATTAGCGCGCCTCTCGGTAGTTCCGGAAATACCTTTCAGGGGGTAGTGGAATCTATGACCAGCTCAACCGCCGGTCCGCCGACGGAAACTGGTGATATCTCTCCAAACAGATCGCCGCTCTGGGGCAGGGCGTTACCGGAACGGGATATGCGGGCACCCACAAGAACCTTACTGAAGCCCGAGAGACGCGCATCCGGGGTCAGGGCGTCGGAATCGTCCAGAGCGACCTCCAGGGGAAGATCCTTCACCAGATACCGCGCCGCCGCAAGCGGGGCCTTACGGCCGTCCAGGGCCCTGATATAGATAAACAGGGTTTCCCCGGGATCCGCTTTGTCCCGCAGCTTCGAAGAGAGACTCACCTTCAGGGTCACCCGACCCGATCCCGATGCCACAGGCTTTTGTAGCTGAGACGCGGCAGCGGGGTTGGCCATTTTCTCTTCCACCCGCGCTATCAGGAGACGGATCTGCTGTTGCGACTCCTGATCCCCTTCCAGCAGGGGCTCCAATCGTCTGAAACGGGCCAGCGCCTGGTCGAAATTGCCCTCCTCTTCCTCCACCAGGCCTACCATCCAGAGTCCGGTGATATTCTCCGGATCCAGCGCCACCGCCTTACGGATCAGTTCCGCCGGCCTGCCCTGCATGGCGCCCCTCTGGGACATGGCCAGCGCATCGGCGAGGGCCAGCATCAGATTCGGCTCGTCACCGATCAGCCGGTAAACCTGTTCGAAGGCCTCCGCCGCTTCGGGATAACGTTCCATCAGCATGTAGGTCCGACCCAACATATACCAGCCCTTTGGGTCCTGGGGATTCTGTTCCAGCCGCTGGCGCAGGACCAGGACCATCTCCTCGATGGAGGGCGCCTCTCCGCCATGCCCCGACTCCGCCATCCCTCCGGCGCGATCACCCTCCAACAGCTGAGGGGAACCGAGATAGAAATAGAGCGCCAGGGTCAGCGCGGGAACCACCAGGGCCAGGATGCCCAGTGCCAGACGGCCGTACGGACCCTGCTCCCCGGCCGGCGAAACCTCATCCACCTTATCCAGATCAGTGAGAAGCGTCTGCTCCAGTTCCTGCCGGGACTGTTCATACTCCTCTTCGGAAAGGGTTCCCCGCTCCCGTTCCGCCTTGATCTCCTCCAGGTGTTCCCGGGCGATGGCGATATTCTGACCATCGCGATCCCGGGACCGGAGCGGCCGCTGACGCAGCAGGGCGGGCGCCACCATGGCAAGGGCGGCCACGATCATGACCGCGGCGATAATCCAGAAGAGGGTCATGAATCACCCCCTTCTTCGTCCTCAAGCAGATGTCGGGCCCGTTCATGATCCGTCCGGGAGAGTTCCGGCTCCGGCTCCCTGTTGCGATTGCGGATAAAGGAGACCAGAACCAGCAGCCCTACCCCGAGGAACAGAAAGGGGCCCAGCCAGAGCAGGGCGGTGGACGACCTGAAAGGCGGACGATACATTACGAAATCACCGTACCTCTGCACCATGAAGTCGACGATCTCCTGCTCGCTTTTTCCCTCCTGCACCATCCTGTAGGTAAGACGGCGCATATCCTGAGCCAGCTCCGCATTGGAATCCGCCAGGTTCTGATTCTGACAAACCAGACAACGCAGCTCCTCGATGAGGCTCTTGTAACGCGCCTCTTTCACCGGATCCTCGAAGGCATAGACCTCGATGGTGGTGGCGGCGGCCATAGCGCTGACCAGAAGCAGCAGAACGGTTAGCACCAGGCGTTTCATTGGGCCTTCTCCAACTCCATGATCCTCGGCTTGAAATCTCCGTTCCACACCTCCGGGGTTATGGCCCCGGTGTGTTTCCAACGGATAAAGCCCTGCTTGTCGATAAGGAAGGTCTCGGGAGCACCGTAGACCCCGAAATCCATAATCACCCTGCTCTCCGGATCGAATCCCACTGCGGTAAAGGGATTGCCGTTTTGCTGCAGCATCTGGCGGGCCTGATCCGCGTCATCACGCCAATCGATACCGATAATGGGGACGCTCTGGTTCTTGGACAGGTAGATCAGGTAGTCGTGTTCGCGCCAGCACTCCGGGCACCAGGTCCCCCAGACATTGAGCAGCCACACCTTTCCCCGCAGGGCGGCGGAAGATACGGATTTTTCCGGGTCGAGCAGATCAGGGAGAACGAACTCCGGCGCCTTGGTATCGATCAACACCGAAGGTACGTCCCGGGGATTGTATTCCTGCTCGTTCATGAGTTTCAGGACATACCAGAACAGCCCCATCAGCGACACAAAAATCAGCAACGGGACCAGAAAACGCGCTTTCATGCGACCTCCACGGCAGAGTTGTCCCCCGCAACCGCCCGGGCCTTGCGGGCCAGTCGGTAATAGCGCCGGTCGAAGGCCGCCAGCAGGCCCCCGAAGGCCATAAACAGCCCGCCCAGCCAGATCCAGCGTACAAAGGGCTTGTGGTATATCCGCACACTCCAGGCCCCGCCGTCTCCCAGCGGTTCCCCCAGGGCTACAAACAGATCCCGGAACAGACCGGCATCGATGCCCGCCTCGGTCATCGGCATACCGCTCCGGTAGCTGCGTTTTTCCGGATAGAGATCCACCAGCCTGTTGCCGTCGCGGCTCACCTCCACCGTTCCCCGGGCGCCGGTAAAGTTGGGTCCCTGGAGGTCCCCGACCCCCTTGAACAGAAAATCATACCCGGCCAACTGGTAGGTCTGGCCCGGTTCCAGACGGACATCCTTTTCCGTGCTGTATTCGGAAGAGAGGGCGATGCCGAGAGCAAACATGGCAATGCCGATGTGCCCCAAAACCATCCCCCACCCGGCACGGCTGACAGAACCCCCTTTGCGCTGCCCCCACAACCAGACCAGGGTGGTCAGAGTTACCCAGAGGGCCAGGGTCACCCCCAATACCGCCTTCCAGTCCAACGCGGGGGCGAGAAACAGTATCGCTCCAGGTCCGACCACCAGGCTGAGCACCAGGGGAAAGCCCACTTTCCGCCAGAGCCGCCCCCCGGTATCCCGGGTCCAGCGTGCCAGACTCCCCACCCCTACCAGAAGCGCGAGAGGGACGGCAAAAAGATTAAAGAAGAAATTGAAAAAAGGCGGCCCCACCGAGATCTTGCGCATACCCAGTGCGTCCAGAACCAGCGGATAGAGGGTCCCCAGGAGGATAAAGGCCGCGATCACCACCAGCAGCACGTTATTCAGCAGCAGCCCGGTCTCCCGGGAGACAACGCCGAAATGGATACTGCTGCGGATCTGCGAGGCGCGCCAGGAGTAAAGCAGCAGCGATCCGCCGATCACCACCCCGAGAAACTTCAGGATAAAGACCCCGCGGCTGGGATCACTGGCGAAGGCGTGCACCGAGGTGAGCACACCGGAACGGACCAGAAAGGTCCCCAGCAGACTGAGCGAAAAGGTGAATATGGCCAGCAACACGGTCCAGGCCTTGAACGCCCCGCGCTTCTCGGTCACCGCCAGAGAGTGCATCAGCGCGGTGCCGACGATCCAGGGCATGAAGGAGGCGTTTTCCACCGGATCCCAGAACCACCAGCCGCCCCAGCCGAGTTCGTAATATGCCCACCAGCTTCCCAACACGATACCGAGGGTCAGGAACACCCATGCCACATTGGTCCAGGGCCGTGACCAGCGCGCCCAGGCGGCGTCCAGGCGACCGCCCAGCATGGCCGCGATGGCGAAGGCGAAGGCCACGGAAAATCCTACATAACCCATATAGAGCATGGGGGGATGCAGGGCCAGACCGGGGTCCTGCAACAAGGGATTGAGATCCCGTCCCTCCATGGGCGGATTGGGAAGACGATCGAAGGGATTGGAGGTGAACAGCATGAACATCAGGAAGCCGACGCTCACCAGGCCCATGACCCCCACCACCCGCGCCTCCATCTCCGCCGGCACGCTGCGGCTGAAGAGCGTCACCGTGCCGGTCCAGATAGCCAGGGTCACGGCCCAGAACAGCAGCGACCCCTCGTGGGCGCCCCACACCCCCGAGATCAGATAAAGGGTGGGCAGCGCCGTATTGGAATTCTGCGCCACATACAGTACGGAAAAGTCGTGAACCAGGAAGGCGTAGGTAAGACAGCCGTAGGCCACCAGCATGAACAGCAGATGGGCCCAGGCCGTGGGACGTGCCAGGGCCACCCAGGAACCGATGCCCAGTTGGGCGCCGATCAGGGGGAACAGGGACTGCGCCAGCGCCATACACAGGGCCAGGATCAGGGCAAGCTGTCCGATCTCCGGGATCACTGCTGCGCCTCCCCGGCCGCCGCGCCCGATACCTGCTCCTGGCGCGCCTGTTCAATGGCTTTGGCGACCTCCGGCGGCATATAGTTTTCGTCATGCTTGGCCAGCACCCGGTCCGCCGTAAACACCCCGTCCGGCCCCAGACGTCCGCGGACGATCACCGCCTGTCCCTCGGCAAACAGATCCGGGAGGATCTTGTCATAGACCACGGGTACTTCGTTAACGCTGTCGGTAACGATGAAGCGTACCTTCAGCTCTTCACCCCGCTGCACGCTTCCGGTCTTCACCAGCCCCCCCAGTTCGAAGGCGCGGTCCTTGGGGGCCTTGTTCTGTACTACCTCGCTGGGGTAGTAGAAATAATCCATGTAATTTCTAACCACGTCGAGCACCAACCAGGCGACCAGGCCGAGACCGACCATTCCCGCCAACAGAAACACCAAACGCTTTTGTCTCGCCTTCATTGATTCTCGGCCTCCCGCAGGCGCGCCATGCGGGCAAGGCGTTTCAGGATGGCGCGTCTGCGTTGTCTCAATAGTATGGGTTCGAGGATCATCAGCAGCGCCGTGGCGCCGAACGATCCCCAGACATAGAGGGCGTATCCCCCCATATCAAAAAATTCCGCGACGCTCACTCGTCACCCCCTTCTAATTCTCCCACCCAGGTGGTGTCCTGCTCCCGCTCCAGGATAATACAGCGCACCCGCCCCATGGCCGTGGCAATGCCGTAGGCCCAGAAGCCGAAAGTCATGATCAACATGGTGATCAGCATGATCTCGCCCATCTTCGAACCCTCGGTGACGGTGACCGAGGCACCCTGGTGCAGGGTGTTCCACCACTTTACCGAGTAGTAGATGATGGGTACGTTGACCACACCCACCAGCGCCAGGATGGCACCGGCCCGGTCCGCCCGGCGCGGATCGTCTATAGCCGACTGCAGGGCGATGAAACCGAGGTAGAGAAACAGCAGAATCAGATCCGACGTGAGACGGGCATCCCAGACCCACCAGGCACCCCACATGGGCTTGCCCCAGAAGGCCCCGGTCCAGAGCGCGAGGAAGGTGAACATGGCACCGGTAGGCGCCAGCGCCGAGGCCATCATGGCCGACAAGCGGGTGTTGAACACCAGCCCCAGACCGGCCCAGATCGCCATCACCACATAGATGAACATGGACATCCAGGCCGCGGGCACATGCACGAAGATGATGCGATAACCGTCACCCTGTCTGTAATCCGCAGGGGCGACGAAAAAGCTCATATAGAGCCCGATGGCGATCAGTATTACCGCCACCACGGCGGACCAGCGGCCGATGCGACCGGCCAGCGGATAAAAGGTCACCGGCGAAGAGAATTTAAACCAGTTGATTAAACGGGAACTCATTGGATTCTATTTATAATTAACAAATATCTACGATCAGCCGACCGCTGATTGGTTCCGGGCGAAAACCGCCCATTTTGTCGGGAAAGCCCCGAACCATACCTGTTACCGAACCGTGCCGGATTAATATATTCATCTGTCGCTTCCTCAATCCCGACAAACCCGACGCCGCCCTACTCCGCCGACACCCGCAACGCCGCCGATGCCGCCAGCGGCGTCAGAAACAGGGCCAGTATCAGGATCGCTCCCAGGGCGGAGAGATGCCCCCGCCCCGCCAGGCCGGAGACGGTCACTTCCACGGCGCCGGCCCCGAAGATCAGCACCGGAATCATGAGCGGCAACACCAGCAGGGAAACCAGCACGCCGCCGCCCCTGAGACCGAGGGTTAACGCCGCCCCGATGGCACCGATCAGGCTCAGCGCCGGTGTCCCCACCAGCAGTGTAACAACAAGTACCTGCAGCGCCTCCGTGGAGAGATCGTACTGCAGTCCCAGCACCGGCGACATCAATACCAGCGGCAGCCCGGTCACCAGCCAGTGCGCGACCACCTTACCCAGCACCAACAGGGAGAGAGGCTGAGGGGTCAGCAACATCTGCTCCAGGGTACCGTCCGCAAAATCCACCGCAAACAGCCGCTCCAGGGCCAGCATGGAGGCCAGCAGGGCCGCCACCCAAAACACCCCCGGTGCGATCATCCGCAGGGTCTCGAGCTCCGGACCGATCCCGAGGGGAAACAGACTCACCACGATAATAAAAAAGAACAGGGTGGTCAGGATGTCGGTGCGCCGGCGCATGGCCAGCACCAGATCCCGCTTCACAATGGTGAGGAAGGTGGCGATCATCAGACCGTGTCCTTCTTCCAGCCGAGCTGCAACTGCTTTACCTGGCCCTGGGTGAGGCTCACCTCCTGGTGGGTGGTAAGGATCACCATGCCCTCCGCCTGCACATGCTCCCGGATCACCGACTGCAGCATCCCCACCGCCGCCTTGTCGAGGGCGGTAAAGGGCTCATCCAGAACCCAGATCCGCGAACGGTTGACCAGCAACCGCGCTAGAGAAACCCTGCGCTTCTGTCCCTGAGACAACACCCGGGTGGGCAGATCCTCGTGTCCCTGCAGACCGATCCGCTCCAAGGCTTCCCACGCCTGTTCCTCGCTGATCGGCACCCCGTCCAGGGCGCAGGAGATGCGGAGATTCTCCAGCCCGGTCAGATCATCCTTTATCCCGTTCTTATGGCCTACGTAGACCAGATCGCGGGAGAACTCCTCACGCAGTTCCCGGATATCGGTCCCATCCCAGCGGACCTCACCCTGGGTGGGCTGAATCAAGCCGCAGACGGTACGCATCAGGGTGGTCTTGCCGCTGCCGTTGTGGCCGTGCAGGTGCAGCAGCTCCCCCTTTTCCAGGGAGAAACTGAGGTCAGTGAACAACCGGCGATCGCCGCGTTGACACTCCAGGCTAACCACTTCCAGCATCCGCCAATCCGTACCCTAAGGTGAAAAATGGACTCGATTGTACACAGCCGGAGGGGTGTTTCCCAATAATATAAGGAATTCCAAGGCCGCAAATCACTGCGAAAGACCGCAAATGGAATGAGGAAAATTGGTGCTGTTCGCGTCCGTTTGCGGCCGAATACCAAAAGGCTTTTGGTTGCCGATGCGGAAAAATGTAGAATCCCCGCCTGACATCCACTCAGGAAACAGCAGCATGTCCCAGAGCCATCGGGGCGAGCAGATCGTGCTCGCCAGCAACAATGCCGGCAAGGTCCGGGAGATCAACCAACTCCTGGCCGAACAGCAGATAAAGGTCCTGCCGCAAAAGGAGTTCTCTATCTCCGAGGTGGAGGAGACCGGTCTCACCTTCGTTGAGAATGCCATCCTGAAGGCCCGAAACGCCGCCCTTCACAGCGGTCTCGCCGCCATCGCCGACGACTCCGGCATCGAGGTGGACGCCCTGCGCGGCGCGCCCGGTATCTACTCCGCCCGCTACGCCGGTGCCGGCGGAGACGATGCGGCAAACAACGAAAAGCTGCTGGAGGCGTTGAAGGAAGTTCCGGAGAACGAACGTACCGCCCGCTTCCAGTGCGTCATGGTCTACCTGCGCCATGCCGAGGACCCCACCCCGATCATCTGCCAGGGCACCTGGGAAGGGCGCATCCTGTTCCAGCCCCAGGGGGATAACGGCTTCGGCTACGACCCGGTGTTCTTCGTCCCGGAAGAGGGTTGCTCTTCAGCGGAACTGGCACCGGAGGTGAAAAACCGCCTCAGCCACCGGGGACAGGCGTTGCGGAAATTGCTGCAAGCACTCTCTGCGTAAGGACCGGGAATCCGGTTATCGGGTACAGGTCCGGTTGTGCGTCAGCACTACCTGACTATGCTTTTTTTCGATTGAGGCAATTAGTTTCGCAGCCTGTCGATCTACATTCTTCTGGTAATCTTACTATCGGTAACCAATTTCGTGACCTGTCCGGCATGGGGTCTTTTCTCCGCCTTTCGTTAAAGGTCACGAGTACCTTTCTTTTGGGCGCTCAAAAGAAAGGTACCAAAGAAAAACCGCCCCACGTCCCCGCCCACTTTGCGGGTACTCTGTGCTTCTCGTCTTAAGCGGGGCTCGACGGGTCCGAAGGGGTCGGGGGTGGCACCCCTAAACTCCTTCGACGCAGCC
>JBNKCX010000048.1:0-22127 GCA_050287965.1 Sedimenticolaceae bacterium | reverse complement strand
GGCCTGTCCAAAATCCAGGCATTGGTCATCCTCGCCAGAAAGCTTGCGCGGGTCGCATTTGCCCTACTCAAAAACCAGTCAACTTATCAGCCCGGGGGGCGAGTGACTGCTTGTGCCGGGACATAGAATCTCCTACAGGTGGCGCCGGGATAAATCGTGGATGTAGATTTGTATGAGCCCGACCCTCTGGGCGAACATCCCCTCCCCCTCCTAACCTCCTTATGTAGGTTCGGCTTTAGCCGGACAGAGGGGGGAAGAACACGTCCCCCCTTCCAGGGGGGGCAACAGGGGGGTCCGGAACGGAATATCCAATATGTAGCTTCGTAGGGCGGGCTGTGCCCGCCGGAACGGTTATCTAAAGATGGATAAAAAAAGGCGGCGCCCTATCGGGGCGCCGCCTCTTCTGACTTCAGCCGAAATATAAGGCTTACTGGGACAGGACCCACTTCACCAGAGTACGGGCCTCTTCCGGAGTAATGGGATTCGGCGGCATGGCCGGCAGTGCGGTATCCCAGTTGCCGTCTCCACCCTTGATTACCTTATCGACCAGCGCGTCTTCAGCCGCGGCATCACCCTTATACTTGGCCGCCACATCGGGATACAGCGGACCAAGGCTGGGGGCTCCCGGAGCGGGCGCCACGTGGCAAGCCATGCAGCCTTTGGCCTGTGCCAGGGTGGCCGGATCATCGGCGGCGGGCGCTGCGGGAGCAGCGGGTGCTGCCGCCTCGGCGGGCGCAGCCTCGGCAGGCGCCGCATCAGCGGGAGCTGCCGCTTCCGGCGCAGCAGGGGCGGCATCCGGGGTCGCGGGGGTAGCAGCGGCCGGTTGCGGCTGTCCCACAACGGTCACTTCACCCACCGGTTTAATACGCTCCAGCACATCGGCACGAGACTCGCCTTCCGCCAGCGAGGGACCCGCCAGGACCAGCGTAGCCGTCGCCGCGGCTGCCAAACGCCATACAATGGAAACAGATTTCTGACTCACTGCCTTTCCCCCAGTTGTTGAATATCTGATAGAAAACCGGCCGAAGTATACCGGTTGACGAGAAAAAGATCGAATCCGCGGAATGGACGCCGAGAAGGCCGCACGGTAATATATCCGCCCTTCGCGCCCGTAGCTCAGCTGGGTGAGGGCGTATAGAAAAAGGTCCGGTGGGTGAGCCGAAACCGTTTGTCCAGCGGACAAACGCAGTTCGGCGAACGCCCGGCAGGGATGCCGGGCAGGATCGCAGCCCCAGGGACGGGTTATTGTGCAAAATAAGGTCGCCCACTTACGAGTGGGCCGGGGAAGCGGCGAAGCCGCGTGAGCGCTGCCCGGCAGTCCGAAGGACTGCTCGCGAACCGCAGGCTCAGTTTAGTGACAATCAGTTATGCGCCCGTAGCTCAGCTGGATAGAGCGCTGCCCTCCGGAGGCAGAGGCCAGGGGTTCGAATCCCTTCGGGCGCGCCATATCAAACAAAGCCGTACATCTGAACAGATGTGCGGCTTTTCTTATTGCCCGAAGGGATGAGAACCCCTGGAAGGGGTTCGACAAGCAACCGAAGGTTGCGCAGAACGCCGGAGCGCAGCGTAGGCGGCCCCGAAGGGGTGAGCCGCGAAGCGGCGAATAATCCCCGGGCGCGCCATTTTCTTTTTATATCAACAAGTTACAGTGAGTCACTATTTTCTATAAACCTAACAACGTGACGCGGCGGTTCCAAACGCTCATGTTTGCATCGCAAAGTTCGCTTAGCATTCAGCTAGTTACTTGTCTTTTAAATCTACCCAGGCCTGAATATCAACAACTAGGCACTGCCTTTCCTAGGCAAAGGCTGCTGTTGAACTATTGAGCGGCACAACTCTAGTGATGCAAGTATTCTCTCTCCTTGATTGCGCCTTGATTGGCGGTAGTTCCAGCTGCGGCCCAGGGCGTCGGCATCAAATCAACGGGAAAATAAATGCGTCCCCTTTTCTCCCTCTTTTCTCCGTGACCCGGGATTGTTACCCAATATGTGAAAAAAGAATTCGGGACTCATTTGCCTCAATGCGGGCACGAATCGGGCTGTACCTATGCGTAACGAGAACCATTTCCCTGTATCTGCTCGGATTTTCTAAATATCGTAGTTTCTCGAAGTTCAACTTAAGTGATGGGCCGCCGGTCTCTAAAATGCTATAAGGAGGAGACGGCGTCATAAGAATCCCATCTTTTGCAAAAAAAGTTTCAGGGTAGATGGAGTACGCAGCGAGGCTTTGTGAATACCGACAAAATGCGAGCCAATGAATCCATTCGCCAATTTTCTCTCCGTTTGAAAAAATGAACCCTGAGGGATTAGGATTTATATCCGAGAGATAGAGGATGCGAAGCGGCCCCCCGGGTTCGTGGGCGACAGCTTGGAAAGTATCATCTACCAAGCGTGTCTTTTTTAGATTCTCTGAGTACTGCTTCCCGAGATATGTTACATATTGCTTACTCTGAGTGCCATCTATGGCCTCAAAGACTATTTCCGTCAACCCTGAAAACTCCTTTCCAGCAGATGCCTCACGAATATCGGTCATTTTCGTAAATCCAATGAAATCCTGGCACGCTACTACTAACTCTCCAGTTATGTAATTCAAATTAAGTGCGAAAAGTATTTCACCTCGCTTTACGACAGTGAGTGCACAGCAGGGGCCAGTTATTGACACTGGAAATATCACCTCTTGATTCGGCTCCTTATCGACAGACCTCCATAGAACGAAGTTTTCGTCGCCGCTAAGCAAATCACCAAACACTGATCTTCTGGTTATAATTTTGTTCTCGACTCCAAGCTCAATATATCTCCTGAGATGTTTTGAACGATCAGTTGGATCAGCGAATATAACCACTTCAGCATTACTGATTTCAGAAAAGTTAAACTGGCCCTTTTCCTCTGTAACAAGCACGATGTGGCTATCATAGTCCTGAATAAGGTTGAGTTTCATGACATTCTCGGGAAGAACGTCTAGATATAGCGAATCACTCTTACCACTCGGCACTTCATCTATGAGAGCGGATACTTGCTCATTAAGAAGAGTATCGTGCACTTTATAGAGCGTACGAACACACTGATGCAGAAGCTGCCTTTCAACGATTTCCATTCGTTACCCCTTATTATCTAATGTTTAACCTTACCTAAGAAACAGGCGCGAGCGACAAGTAATGAAAGAAGATAGGATAAGGCTATTAGATATCGCAGCCAAATCGCCGATAAAACCTTACCTATACAGTCAATATTTCTTGATAAATTCCCTCTAACTCAAAGCATCAGATATATTCCGCCGATCACCCCTAAAATAAAACTGCTCGCTCCAAGCGCACTTATGACTAACCTTGCCCAAAAGAGAGTGTTCTTATACTTTCGCTCTTTGCCGGGAATAGATTCACCTAAATGATAACTGACATATTCTTTTGTAGAATCGAACCGCTGCGCATCACTGATGTATCGCGGAACTGATAGATATTCATCATTCTTCAACGGTGGATTAGATTCTAGCGAACTAATAGTTATCATTCTCTCTGGAAAAAGTGCCCACAACGATTTCGACGCCATTGCAGCATGTTCAATGGAGGCAATATATGAGCGCGTGCAACTTTTTACGCCTGCCAAGCCTAGTATAGGAGAAACCACAGCGAGCAAAATAAGCGATATCCCCCCAATAACAGCAAGACCATTGAAATCCGAAAAGAGGCGCAAAATAGCCAACTCGGCACCTAATATGAGGCCAAGTTGGCGTACCGCAGAATCTCTATGGCGTTGAAACCAGTCGGTATGGTTGTTATATCCCCTTAACGCATAATCCAATGCCTTGTGCAACGAAGCACCTTCATCAGAGCTTCTGGCCTTCCCCTCCGTGCTATACCAGACCATGTTTTTCCGCCTGCCAAAAAAATGTGGGATATATGTGGAACAGATGAAACTTAATCCTTTTTCTAATTCTGCACAAGTCTACCCTTTTTTTCCTAGACATAATGGTTCCTAGCATAGGAGAAAGTGGTATGAGTAATCAACGATCCAGTCCCGAGTTTAAGGATGAAGCTGTTTGTCAGATCATCGATCGCAGGTATTCCGTGGCCGAAGTTTCCGAACGTCTAGGGGGTTCGGCCCACAGTCTGTACAAGTGGGTCAAGGCGGTAAAGCCGGACAAGACTGATGAGCAGGCCGCAGCTCTGATCGAAGCCCGAAGCGAGGTGTTAACGTCGTTTGAAAGCTGTGAACAGGTTCGTCTTCATGCGCCATGCTCACCAGTGTGCAGGCCGGGTTCAGGTTGATCCCGGCTTCCGCACGCGCTGAATACTCATCCACCTTTATGTTGATAAAGGCGTATTCGGCCTGTTTATTTTTTCTGCGTTTCATATCGCACGCTTTTCGCTGAGAAAACTTGTCTGCGATAAATCGCCGTTCCTTCGGGAATGGGGACGCAATTATTTTTTTGAGACCCGCCTCAGCATTCGCGCCTTCTTATACAACAAGGTAGCGCCGCTTTGCGGCTTTGACTTCAGCATCCAGGGCCGAAATTGGCCAAAGTGGACGTTGATTTAAGTTAACTGTCCCAGGATCTTCGTCTGTTAGGTAGCCTTATTTTCATGGAACATGGATAGCTTCATTTTCAGGGCTTCGTAAAGCTGGCTGAAGCCCTTGGTCGATTCAGGTGAAAATGCACCCTCCTCACCTTTAAGTAATTTCTCCTGAATTGCTCTACATATATCCTTTTTGGTTAATGCTGTTACGTCTTTCCCATCATAGTGATCCTTGCAGATAGTGCTCCGGTCTTCATTAGCGATAAGACCCTCCAGCTCCAATCCTGCCCAATTTTCGGAAATATCGCCCAATGTAAATACCTGCTCACGAGAGAGATTCCATTCTCTAAGATATCTATCTTTCTCTTTGCGCCCAGCGGCATCGTCATCTAATAAAATAACAAAATTTCTACCCCACCCCAAATAAAGAGCGATTAGTGGATCTAATGCACCAGAACCGGTACCTGGTAGAATGCCAATGGAATCAGATTGGGAGGGGTTTTTCTCATAGAAATATTTCAATAGGTAAAAGTCGTTTTTACCTTCCACCATTATTGCATCTGGAATGTACTCAAGATTATTCGGTACATAATCTAGAGTATCAAGAATTGGTTGGAAATAGGTTTCCTTGTCTGGATTGTCCCCAACAAATGACCTATATCGTTCTACTTTGATATTCGTTTCGCGGGATGAGTACTCGTACTCGCTTTCTGGTTGCTCGTACTTCAGGCCATCATTCCTAACAATAAAAGAGTTTTCTAACCACATGGGATTGATCATGTATGGGCTATGTGTAGAGTAAATTATCTTACCGCCATGCTCTGTGATTCTGGCGAAACTCTCTAGCAATTGTATCTGCGCCTTTGAGTGTAAATTGGAGGCAGGCTCATCAAATAAGAACAAGGTGTTTCTTTGTGATTTCCTATATGCTCGAAACTGAGTAAACAGAAGAAAACAGAAGAACCATCTGAACCCAAGTGATCGCTCCGTAATTAAGTAAACAGAATCTCCATCCTTTAGCTCGAATTGCAAATAAACTTTTGGGGTAGGTACAACAGGCGGAGAGGCCTCCTCTATCTCATAGGCAATCTGAATATCTTTCCTTGGTATCTTTCTGTCGAATATTTCATTCCATCGTTCAAAAACAGTCTTTGATACCACATTTCCCATTTTATTCAGTACAGAGCCAAGACTGCGCTTCTTGAACATACCACCATCAATAGCGCGTTCTACGATATGCTCCTGAATATTTAGCCCATCATCTAAAGAATCCAGGATATCTTGTACTATGGAACGGTAGTACGCGTTCGTTACTGTTTCTGATTCATCCTCATGAAGATATATTTGCGAAGGAAACTCGAATAGGAAAGTTGGGAAATAGAGAATGGATGGCAGCTTCTTTCCAATATAATCGATAAGTTTTTCCCACTTTTCCGGATCTTTCTCATAGAAATTCCATTCCTTTTTTCCTTTGGGTAGTTTCCCAACTAGCCCAATACTCCAAGTAGTATTTGTGTTTTTATAAATAGATTTCTCATAATTTAGTTTCCTGGTTACGGTAAATACCTCACCGATTTTCTCTTTGTTTAATGTAATTTTAAGATATTGTTTGGCATAACGAGCAATATCTGCCCGATCCGCATCATCCAATGAAATAGTTGCCGCTATTTCTATAGAGCCATTAAAATTAGCCTTTTTCTTTAGTGGCACGAGATCATTAACATCACTATGCCTGAATTCTTCCTCGTACAAAGACTCAAGATGTTTCTCATTGGTATCGAAATAGCTGATCGCCTCCAGGACTGTGGTTTTACCAGACTCATTTAAACCAACCAAGGTAACAACGGGACCTGTTGGGTGTCGATTAAGGTAGACTCTTACATGGTCAATACCTTTAAAATTACTTATCTCGAATCCAACATATTCCATTTAATTACCCTCTCTTGACTACATATCAATGATTGAGCTCGCCGTCACCGAGCGTAGCGACGCAAATAAACACCTGCACTTTTCCGGAGGAGTAGCTTTGTTTGTAAATTGGCATTTAAAACCATCCTTATTGATCTCTCTCGAAAAAACAATTGGGGCCCCCTTAAATCCCTCCAGCACAAACAGCTTACCTTTTCTGCCGCTCTGCCAATTCCTGCAAGTAAGACACCAACTCATGAATAAGAGTCGTCGGATTGTCTGTTTCAACTGCTTCGGCGGCGACTAACGCTCGCCTGGCGTTGCGCTTGGCGGTATCTAGGTCTTTTCGAGTCCGTTCATACGTGCCCTTTATACCTTTTTCGTAGTCTGCGATACCCCGAACCTTCAGTTCGTCCAGCACGTGACTGCAAGGAGATTTCTTTCCGCTAGAAGCGAACGGGTGAGTGGTGTAATGAAAATGGAGTAACAACCAGTATTCAAAGCATGGAACTGATATTATTGCCTCGAATTTCGCCTTTCCAACGCTGCGCTTTCCTTGGCGCTTATGAAGAGTGGTTGCCGATACACGATCGAGTGCTGCAGAATAATCTCCATGCATATCTTTGTCGAATACACAAAATACCGCATCAAAGTCTGGTTCTAGGTCAAAAAGACGAAGCGCTTCTTTTACCACACTCTTTGGGCTTGACCCGCAGTCACCGGTGATTTGGATGTTATCACGATGCAAACCCAAGGCATCTCGAAGCTCTTCGAAATAATACGGCTCGGTTTTCTCGCCTTCGCATACAATCAGAACAACATCGTAAGGCTCTTGTTTGGCTTTTTTTCGGCGTAGTGACTCTTTAGTGCGATGCTTTCTCTTATGAAACAGATCGTCCGATCCCATCAGGCGCTCTTCCTATGTGGATGCGGTAAAGCACCATATCGCCCCCTCAAATAGCCGCGCTCAATGGCCTCCCCTTTCCGAGGACTGAAGTCGGTAAGCGGGTAGCAATGAGTTGAGCGATCTTCATCCTTCTCAACAAACCAGATCTGATCCCGTCGAAAAACACCCTCCTGCAAAGTCACATCATGCGTTGTAAAAATAAGTTGAGCATTGTTCGGATTCGATTCAGCTCCATGCATCAATTCAACCAAATAGCGTACTAATTTCGGATGCAGGCTAGTATCTAATTCATCCATCACCATGACCATACCCTTCTCCAGTACATCCAACCAAGGACCAGCCAACGCGAACATGTTGTGGGTACCATCGGACTCCTCCGGCAGCCCAAATGAAATCATTTCACTGGATTCATTATGCTCGTGAAGAAAACCGATACTAAGCTTCTCTTTACCAATGAGATCTCGACGCAGTTGATCTGGCAGTTCGCTGGGCAGATCATCATCGGTAATCTTGCTGGTCTTGATGTTCAGCCCATCGATACCAAGATCGGCCTCCTGAAGAAAGCGGAGCACCGCCTGCCTATCTTGTGTGTCCCTACAGCGTTGGGCGGTATAATGCTCATATTCAATTGGAAATTCTCCACGGGACAGCACCACAACCAACCTTTTGTCAAACCAATCAAATACCGGCTGTAGTTGTTCGTTATTCAATTGCACCGCCGTGGAGAGAAACAGCGCATTTGGTCGAGTCGCCTCCTCAAGCAGTTTCTTTTGCCCCTTGAATGACGGACCAAAGTACCATTCATAGTCATTCTCTTTCTCGTCAAAGCGACGGCTAAACCAACGTTGCGCCCGGCTTGCTGGGTAAGCGAACAACCATTCTTCGTAAATTCTCTCAGCGGTTGCCGAAAATCCGTACTGATATCGCATACCATCCTCGATAAATAGGATCTCGAATTCACTCGGTGCGTCTCGAGTTTCCGCAGCCAGTCTAAATGGGGTGACATCGATCGCCTCACCCCGTTGCGTACTTGCCGAACCCCGCACAAATTGACGAACGAAATGTAGCGCACGGACCAGGTTACTCTTGCCGGCCGCATTGGGGCCGTAGATGACAGCCGAGCGCAATAACCGAGGAGTGCTACTTGCACCGGAATCAAAAGAATTTTCCGTCTTGCGCTCCCGCCCTTGGTCGGCCACAAGCGAAAGACTTTGTGAGTCACGAATTGACCGATAATTCGCAACACTGAACTCGATTAGCACCTGTTACCCCCCCCTGCATTAGTGTTTTAGGTATATTTTTACATATTTTCTGCAAAAATCTAGGTTTTGCTGGGTTTTTCCTCTAAAAACCTCAACCTCATTGAACGAAGAGGAAGGGACCGTGAGCAAGCTGAAAGGCTTAAATCGTGACCAAATCGTGACGCAATATAGTCACAAAACGACCGTATAAGTCACGTTGAGTCACGAAAGCACGGGGCCTGATGCGCTAACTTGTTGAATTAATTGAAATCACAAATCTCGATCCGCCCTCCGGAGGCAGAGGTCAGGAGTTCGACAAGCAACCGGAGGTTGCGCAGAACGCCGAAGCGCAAGCAACTACGGGAAAAGCCGTGCATGGCGCTTAGTTCCAGCCCGGCCGCCATACCCCCAAAACCGTACACCCGCCCAGGTGTGCGGCTTTTCCTTTTGCCGCTTTAAGTTCACCTTAAGGAAGAATGGATAGGGTTAGCCTATCCATTAACCACCCTGATTTTACCTTCATGAACGCCCTGAAAACCCTACTACTCCTTATGTGCATAGCCATAGCGCTGTCGGTGGGCTCGGTTTCGGCGACGTCGCTGTCCACGCTGCCGGAAAAGGTCAAACTGGTCGGCGTGGCGGAGCCTTCCTCCCTGGCGCCGCTGGTCCGGCAGCGGCCGCTGCTGATCATCGTCACCTCCCATGCGACCTCGGAGATTATGATCGAGACCCCCGCCCAGCTGGCTGAGCGCGGCATGGCGCTGCATGGTGAACAGGTGTTGAGTGTGGCGGCTGTGGCGAACGCCCCCTGGCTGGTCAAGAAACTGTTTATCGGCTCGGGTCTGCAGGACCTGATAGACGAGCGAAATGCACGGCTAAGGGACTCGGTACCGGATATCGAACGCTCCCCCGTGGTGGTGGACTTCGAGGGAGAGATGGCTGCGGCGCTGAAGGTGTCGGATCTCGGGAAAATGGGATATGCGGCCTTTATCATCCAGGACGGAGACGATATAACACGGATTCTGGAAGGCCGGGTTGAGAACGACAGCGAATCCGAGATAACGGCCGCATCCGGGCTTATCGCCGGTGCCGTTATGGATCGCTTAAAGGAGAAACAGTGATGGCTTCAGGACGGCATTTCTTGATATCCGGCGTCATCGCCCTGCTAATGGCCGGATGCAGTACCCAAGGCCTGATACGCTCTTCCGCTGAACAGCCCCTGGAACCGGCCGCCGACGAACGCTTTCTGATCGAGCACAAGGTGCGCGACGCCCGTTATCAGGACGTGATCGGTATTCCGCATATAAAGGTCGATTATCCCCTGCGCCTGCGCATACCCGAGTATGAGAAGCAGCAGAGCCTGACGGAAAAGAAGGCGTTCATCGCCGACTTCCTGCGGCAGGCCGCCGCGCTCAGCGACCGCTATATGGAGACCGCCGTGCGGCATGTCCCCCGGCAGGATGTGGCGGCTTTCAACCGGTCGCAACCCAAAAGCGTGGCGCAGGACGAATCACACCCCTACGAGGCGTTCGCCGACGCTTATAAACAGGGCACGCAACAACAGCTGGAGGCGCAACTCGCCGAACTCGAAGGACTGCAGGACAGCCGATCGGCGGACCGGTACTGGCAACGACTGACGACCAATATCGAAGAGTCCATCATGACCAAGGACAGGACCACGCGCAGGCTGAAAACCGCGCCCCTGGTCCCGATCATCGAGGGCTGGATCAAGTACCACGCCCTGACCGATGACCGCGGCCCCCACGTCCCGGAATTCAGTGCCAGCCGTGTCTATTCGCCGCCCGGTGTGGAAGGGAGCGAGGAGGTCGATCCGGCGGAACTGGAGGGCTGGCAGCTGCTGCAGTACTTCGCCCCCACCATCACCCAGGAGCATGTGGAGTCCCCGCCTTACGATCCGAACGCGGACTACTTCGGTGCGGCATACCTGCAGGGAACGTCCCTGAACGACGCCATGCCCGGGGTGGACAGCACCCGGCCGACCCTGTACGCCTATATGGAAACCAAGCCCATCCAGGGTATCGAGGTAAAGCAGCTGGTCTATGTCCTCTGGTATCCGGAACAACCCAAGCTCAAGTCCTTCGATCCGGAGGCTGGGATAATGGAGGGATGGACCTTCCGTATCACCCTCAACCCGGAAAACAGACCGGTGGTCTATGAGTCGGTATCCAACTGCGGCTGCTACCACAAGATATTCCCCAGCGATCACCTTGAACGCTGGGCCCGGGAAGAGCACGGCGCCCCGCTGGAGGACAAGGTGCTGGCGGTGGAACAGATCGCCCCCGGTATCCAGGCCGCGGTTCCGGAGACGGTAGCCAGCCCGAACGGCAAACCGCAGCCGGTGACGCTCTACTATTCCGCCGGTCATCATCAGTTGATAACGGTCCGGCAGACCCCTATGGAGCTGAAGGGCACCAGGACCGAAGCGACCTATGAGCTGGTGCCTTACGAGCGGCTGGAGAACCTTCCCTTCAACGGCTACCTGGCCAGCCTGTTTGGTGAAGACGGCCTGGTGCGCGAGGCGCACCGTGCGGAGTGCGATCTGTTGAAGCCCTCCGGGCTGTACCATGCCGGACATGCCCGTCAGCGTGGCACCCAGATGGTCAATTTCGACGAACAGGTGTTCGACGACCCCGAACTGCTGGAAATATACCTGCGGCTGCCGAGCCGTGCCTTCGGACGCACGTTTTGATCGAAGAGCATTTTGAATTCGCCACCACGGACGGCCTGCGGCTGGAGGCCGGGCTCGCTTACGCGGAGGACCTCGCCCTGCCCCGCGCCCGGGTCCTGCTCTGTCCCCCGCACCCGTTTCTCGGCGGTGATATGGAGAACAACGTACTGACCGGCCTGTGCAACGGACTGGCGGCCGCGGAATTTCTTGTCCTGCGCTTCAACTACCGGGGTATCGGCAGGAGCGAGACCGACCGCGACCTGAAACAGGATGAACAGCTGTTCTGGCGGGACTCCAGCTGCCCGGACTACGAATACAAGATGCATGAGGATGCCCTGGCGGCGAAACAGTGGTTTCTCGCCCGGGAAACGGGGACACCCTTCTATATCGTCGGCTACTCCTACGGCTGTCTGCCGGCGCTGCATCTGAGCGCCACGGATGACCGCATTGAACGCTGTGCCCTCATCGCCCCTCCCCTGACAAAGTGGTCGATCGATTCCGAGCTGCTGGAGCAGGCGAAACCCAAGGGGGTGTTTTACGCACCCGGGGACTTCGCCTGTCCGGCGGATAAGGTGGAGAGCCTGTATAAAAGGATGGCGGAACCGAAGGACCTGTTCAGGATTGAAGGGGGCGAACATTTCTTCGTGGGCAACGAAGCAACGCTGGCCGGTCAGGTCGCGGACTTCCTGACGCCGCGACAGGGGGAACGTTGCTGTGCCTGAGCGCCTGACCCTTGCTTACTCGCCCTGCCCGAATGACACCTATATATTCGGCGCCATCGCCTGTGACCGCCTGCAGCTGCCGGACGTCTCTTTCGACATCCGTCTGCATGATATTCAGCAGCTCAACAGTCACGCCCTGCGGGGAGACTACGACATCAGCAAGGTATCCTTTTTCTGTTACCTGCAGATACAGGAAGAGTACCGGCTGTTGGATGCGGGCGCGGCTCTGGGGTTCGGCAGCGGTCCGCTGCTGGTGAGCGCGGACACCGGCCTCGGCTGGCAAGACCTGGCGCAACAACAGATCGTCTTCCCGGGCGAAATGACCACCGCTTATCTGCTGTTCCGGCTGCTGGTACCGGAGTCTCCGGCCACCAACCATCACTTTGCGCCCTACGACAAGATCCCCGCCCTGGTGGCCGCCGGAGAGTTTCCGGCCGGGGTCATTATTCATGAATCGCGCTTCACCTACGAACAGCGCGGGCTGCACTGCATCGCCGACCTGGGGCAACGATGGGAAGACGAGACCGGCCTGCCGCTGCCCCTGGGCTGCTGCGTCATGCGCCATGAACTGTATGAGACTCTGGGACCGGAGTTCGAGGCGTTGCTGCGCAAAGGCATGCAGATAAGCAGCCATGGCGACCCGTTGATCGATAGCTACATCAGGGAGAACGCCGCCGAACAGGAGCGTGAAGTGATCACGCGCCACATCGAATTGTATGTGAACGCATACAGTCGGGAACTCGGGGAGAACGGACGACGCGCCGTCAAAACCCTGGGGGAACGGGCGACGGCATTGGGATTACTTAACTAATGCCTAACGCAAACTCCCATTTCTCCCACTGTATCGTTTTCGCCACCCGGGCGGAGGCGACACCGCTGATAGAGGCATTGGCGGCCGCACCGCTGGATGCCCGGGAAGACGGACGCTTCGTCGCTCATCCCGGTGCGGGCACGGGACCGATCATGATCCTGGTAACGGGCATGGGCACGGCTGCCGTAACCGCCGGCCTGGAATCACTGCTTGCCGATTATCGGATCGACACTGTCATCAACGCCGGCGTGGCCGGGGCCCTGAAGGAGGAACTGCAAGTCGGAGAGGTATTCCGCATCCACCGCGCATGCACCCTTCCCGTCGATTCGCCGCAGCCCGAACCGGACTGGATCAGGGTCACGCACGGCACGAACGGGGCGGCATGTCACCGGCTGATCAGCGCCCCCGCCCCCGTGTTTGACCCGGCGCTGCGGAAGAAGCTGGGAGGGATCGCTGATCTGATCGACATGGAGGGCGCTGCTGTAGCCGCCTTATGTAACCGTCGGAATATACCCTGCCTCCTTTATAAAGGTGTAAGCGATCACGCCGCCGAGGGTGACCAGCGCAAGCTGCATGACAATCTGCTGGAGGTGAGCCGGCGGGTCAGTGACCGGGTATTGGATCATCTGCGGGAACAGGGCATGACAATAGCTTTGAATACTCCGACCCCTGAAAACGAGCGGCTGAGTTACTCTGAGGCGCTGCGCCTTTTTTCCGCCGAATCGCCGAACGCGTGGAGTGACATCGGCCGCCGGGCCAATGCCGTGCGCGAAACGCACTTCGGCCGGGAGACCACATTCATTCACAACCTGCAGATCAATCCCTCCAACACCTGCGTGCGGAACTGCAGCTTCTGCGGTTTCGCCGTGCTGCCGGGGAAGAAAGGGGCCTACAGCCTGACCGAGGATGACATTGTCAGCCGTATCGAAGAGGCCGCCCCCAGTGAGGTTCATATCGTCGGCGGACTCAATTACGACTGGGATTACCGGCGCTCTATCGGTCTGGTAAGGACCCTGCGCGAGTGCTTTCCCGATCTTTACATCAAGGCCTTCACCGCAGTGGAAATAGACTGGTTCGCCAGGCAGGCGGAGTTGCCGATCGCGGAGGTTCTTCAGCAACTGCGCCAGGCCGGCATGAACGGCCTGCCCGGCGGCGGTGCCGAGATATTTTCCGAACGGCTAAGACAACTCCATTTCCCGAGAAAGATCAGTGCGGAGCGCTGGCTGGAGATACACGAAACCGCCCACGGTCTCGGCATACCGAGCAACGCCACCCTGCTTTACGGCATGGGGGAGAGCCGGGAGGAGATGCTCACCCATCTGTTTCGCCTGCGCGATCTGCAGGACAGAACCGGGGGATTCCAATCTTTTATACCGCTGCCGATGCAGACCCCCACGACCGGCGGTGCGGGACAAAGCCCCTCACCGCTGAAAAACCTGCAGGTGATCGCCCTGTCACGGCTGATTCTGGACAACATCCCGCACATCAAGGCGTACTGGCCCATGCTCGGCATCTCCACCGCGGCGGTGGCCCTCTCCTGGGGCGCGGATGACCTGGACGGCACCATCGGCCGGGAGCGGATCGCCCATGCCGCCGGGGCCGAAAGTCCGGAACTGCTGGCGAGAATGGAAATGGAACGCCTGATCCGCGGCGCCGGTTTTGAACCGGTTGAACGGAACGGTGATTTTTCCCGCAAGTCGGCGCCTGCCGAGCATCAGCCGTTACCTCCCTGTGTCGATGCGGCCGTGAACGGATAAGTACCATGAAACATAAGATCGCCATTGTCCCCTACTTGAATATGTTGCCGCTGCAGATGAGCGAGGCACCGCGGGGATGCGAGTTGTACCTGCTCGATCCGCGCAGCACCGTAGAAGCGGTTGCGTCGGGGGAGATCGCCGCCGCGGTGGTACCGGTGGGCGGACTGCCGGCAATACAGGAACTGGTCCATCCGCTGGGTCCATGGGGAATCACCGCGGACGGCGTGGTGGGCAGCGTACTGTTTTTCTCCAAACGCCCGTTCAACAGTTACCGGCCGGAACACCGGATCGCCGTAACCGAGGAGACGGCCACCTCGGTAAAACTCCTGGCCCTGCTGCTGGGTTATGCCAACGGTTTCGATCAGCTGCCGCAGATCGCCGATGCCGGGGACGAGCCCGATGGGGAACTGCTCATCGGCGACCGTGCACTCCATCGCCTGCACCAATCGTCCGCCCCTTACGTGGTCGATCTTGCCGGTGCCTGGCAACAGCAGCATCAACTGCCCTTTGTCTTCGCACGCTGGGTGATCAACCGGGACGCACCGGACTCTTTGCGCGAATCCATATTGCAATGGCTGGCCGACTGCGATCAGAAACGCCGGCAATTGATTGAGGCGGCCCTCAGCGACGGCGCCCGGCAGTCAATGATGTCCCCGGCGGCGGTCCGCGCCTATCTGCAGAAGATTGAATACCGCGTCGGCGTGCGACACCAACAGGGCCAGCGGCTGTTCGAAAGCGAGACGGCCCGCTACCTGCGGAACCCGCCCTTTCCGTTCGCCGCTCCCGAAAAGGTTCTGGGAGGTGAACAGTGACCCTCTCGGCGACACTTCAGGCCGGCACGCGCTTGTCGCGGGAACACGGCATCCGGTTGCTGCGGGACTACCCCCTCGGGGAATTGATGCATTACGCCAACCGCGCCCGGTTGCGCCGGCATCCCTCCGGGCAGGTAACCTTCGTCCGCGACACCAATCCGAATTTCACCAACGTCTGTATCACCGCCTGCCGCTTTTGCGCCTTCTGGCGCGCGGAGGGTCACCCGGAATCCTACACCCTGGAACCTGATCAGCTGGCGGAAAAGGTGGCGCGGGCCGTAGCGGCCGGCGTGACCACCGTGCTGTTGCAGGGAGGACACCATCCCGGCATCGATCTGGCGACCTGGATCGCCTATATCCGCGCCATTAAAAACAGCGCACCCGGCGTACATATTCATCCGTTCTCCCCCTCCGAGATCGATTTCCTGGCGCAGCGGGAAAACAGAACCGTTCGCAGCATACTGGAATGCCTGTGGGAAGAGGGTATCCGCACCATTCCCGGCGCCGGGGCGGAGGTACTGTCGGACCGGGTGCGCAAACTGATCGCCCCGAAAAAATGCAGTTCGCGGCAATGGCTCGAGGTCACGCGGGAGGCCCACGAGATCGGCTTCAAGACCACGGCCACGTTGATGTACGGCCATCTGGAGACGGCGGAGGAGATTATCGACCACCTGCTGGCGCTGCGAGAACTGCAGGACCGGACCGGGGGCTTCCAGTCATTCATCCCCTGGTCGTTCAAGCCGGGTGAGACCCCCCTGGCGGGACGTATCGAACAACCGGCGCCGTCACAACAGTATCTGCGCATCATCGCGGTCGCCCGCCTGCTGCTGGACAACTTCGAGAACATCCAGTCCTCCTGGTTCAGTGAAGACAAGGAGACCGGTTTGCTGGGACTGCTGGCGGGCGCCAATGACTACGGCGGCCTGCTGTTTGAGGAAAACGTTCTGGACGAGGCCGGTCACGCACCGAGAATTACCGAGCGTGAGGTAAGGGACTCCATCCGGGGTATGGGTTTCGTCCCGGCCAGAAGAGACTCCTTCTACCGGGTGGTGGAGCAATATCAGCAGCCCGCCGGTGCCCGTTGAAACACCGCCTTACTCTATATAGTCACTGAGCAGCAACAGAATCGAACATGAGTATGCGTCCAATCCTTTTCTCCATCCTTCTAGCCTGTCTCGGGAGCGTTCAGGCGGCGTCCCCGGTACCGGCGTTTTCCAGAGACGGCCTCCGGGGCTGGAAAGCGGAAGTCTTCAAGGGAGAAACCGACTACGAGATCACCTGGCAGACTACGGCCCCGGTTGTGCGCTCCGAAAGCCACGGCACCGCATCCGGCCTGATCTATGAAACCGAGATCGATCTGAAACAGACGCCGGAGTTAAGCTGGTCATGGCGGGTTGACGCACCCCTTGCAACACCCGACGAACAGGTCAAAGAGGGAGACGATTATGTCTCCCGGGTCTTTGTCATCGCCAAGGGCGGGATGGCGTTCTGGAAAACGCTCTCCATCAATTATGTCTGGAGCAGCAACGCGCCGGTGGGCGCTCACTGGCCGAGCCCCTACACGGAAAACGTCCACGTAGTGGTAATCGAGTCCGGCCTTTCCCATGCCGGGGAGTGGTGCAGTTATTCGCGAAACATTCGTGATGATTTCGTGAAGTATTTCGGTGTCGATGTTGCTACGGTTAATGCAGTGGCCATCATGACCGATACCGACGACACCGGAAGTGATGCGGTCGCCTGGTACGGGGATATCTCCTTTCAATGAGAGCGAGAACATGACCGCCGATCCGTTACCGGCAAGCCGAACCCGGATGCATCCGAAACCGTTTTAGCCACGTATACATTTAGCAAAGCACCGACAACTTCAACGCAACGGCGTGAAAAACATACAACCCTTTCGGGAAAATCAGTTATGAAAACAAAAAAGATTCTGCTGCTCCTGGCCATAGCCGTCCTGATTTACCTGTTCTTTGCCTTTGACCTGGGACAGTATCTCGACCTGCAGTACATCAAATCACAGCAGGCCAGCATCGAGGCCTATTACCGGGCTCACTTCTGGACCACCGTCCTGATCTATTTCGCCATCTACGTGGTGGTCACCGCCCTCTCCCTTCCGGGGGCGACGGTAATGACCCTGGCCGGCGGGGCGATCTTCGGTCTGGCGACGGGAACCGTCATCATCTCCTTCGCCTCCACCATCGGCGCCACCCTGGCTTTCCTGATCGCCCGCTATCTGCTGCGGGATACGGTGCAGGAGAAATTCGGCGATCACCTCAACAACATCAACCGCGGCATTGAAAAAGACGGCGCCTTTTATCTCTTCACCCTGCGCCTGGTGCCGCTGTTCCCCTTTTTCATCATCAACCTGGTGATGGGCCTGACACCCATGCGTACGCTCACCTTCTATCTGGTCAGCCAGGTAGGCATGCTGGCGGGGACCCTGGTCTACGTGAACGCGGGCACGCAGCTGGCAGCGATCGAGTCCGCAAGCGGCATCCTCTCTCCCGGCCTGATCGCCTCTTTCGTCCTGCTCGGCCTGTTTCCTCTGATCGCACGCAAGGCCATCGAATACATCAAGGCCCGCAAACTGCTGCGCAAATACCCCCGGCCCAAACACTTCGACCGTAACCTGATCGTTATCGGTGCCGGGGCCGCCGGGCTGGTGACCTCTTATATCGCAGCGGCGGTCAAGTCCAAGGTCACCCTGATCGAAAAACACAAAATGGGTGGGGACTGCCTGAATACCGGCTGCGTACCCTCCAAGGCGCTCATCCGCTCGGCGAAATTTCTCTCCCACATCAAACGCGCCCCGGAACTGGGCATGAACTCGGCCAGCGTGGATTACGACTTCGCCAAGGTGATGGAACGGGTGCAGCGGGTGATTCGGGCGGTGGAGCCCCACGACTCGGTGGAGCGCTATACCGACCTGGGGGTGGAATGCCTCCAGGGCGAGGCCTATATCCGCTCGCCCTATGACGTGGAGGTGAACGGCAACCGCCTCACCACCCGCAACATCGTCATCGCCACCGGGGCGCGGCCGGCGGTACCGCCCATCCCGGGCGCGAATGAGATCGGCTATCTCACCTCGGACACCGTGTGGAATCTGCGGCAAAGGCCGGAACGGCTGCTGGTGCTGGGGGGCGGCCCCATCGGCTGCGAACTGACCCAGGCCTTCAACCGCCTGGGCTGCAAGGTCACCCAGGTGGAACTCGGCGATCGCATCATGGTTCGGGAGGACCCGGAGATATCGGAACGGGTGCAGGAGCGTTTCCGGGCGGAAGGTGTCAACCTGCTGACCGGTCATCGGGCAAAAGAGTTCATCACCGAAGAGGGCCGCAAGATTCTGATCTGCGAACGGGGCGAGGAAGAGGTGCGGGTGGAGTTCGACGAGGTCCTGATCGCCGTAGGACGGGCCGCCAACAGCCGGGGCTTCGGCCTGGAGGAGCTGGGTGTCCCGCTGAACCCCAACGGCACCATCGAGGTCAACGACTACCTGCAGACCAACTACCCCAACATCTACGCCTGCGGTGACGTGGCCGGCCCCTATCAGTTCACCCACGCCGCGGGCCACCAGGCCTGGTATGCCTCGGTCAACGCCCTGTTCGGCCGCTTCAAGCGCTTCCGCGCCGACTACTCGGTCATCCCCTGGTCCACCTTCACCGACCCGGAGGTGGCCCGGGTCGGCCTCAACGAACAGGACGCCAAGGCGAAAAACATACCCTACGAGGTGACCACCTACGGCATCGACGACCTGGACCGCGCCATCGCCGATGAAGAGGCCCACGGCCTGGTGAAGGTGCTGACGGTGCCGGGTAAGGACAAGATCCTTGGGGTGACCATCGTGGGCGAACACGCCGGCGATCTGATCACCGAATATGTACTTGCCATGCGCCACGGTCTGGGACTGAATAAGATCCTGAGCACCATCCATATCTATCCCACCCTGGCGGAGGCGAACAAGTACGCCGCCGGGGAGTGGAAGCGGGCCCACGCACCGGAGGGTCTGCTACGCTGGGTAGAGCGGTATCATGGCTGGATGCGAGGTTAAGGAGAGGTAATAACATGCATGAGATTGTCCAGGACTACTACGGCCGCCAACTGCAACATACGGATGACCTGAAGACCTCCGCCTGCTGTGACGCCGGCGAGACCCCCGAATGGCTGAAACCGTTGCTGGCCAACGTTCATCCCGACGTACTGGCCCGTTACTACGGTTGCGGACTGGTCTGCCCGCCGCTGCTGGAGGGTTGCCGGGTACTCGACCTCGGCTGCGGCTCCGGACGTGACGTCTACCTATTGTCGCAACTGGTGGGCCCGACCGGCGAGGTGGTGGGTGTCGACATGACCAAGGAGCAGCTCAGTCTGGCGGAAGGGTTCCGCGAATATCACCAGGGCGTGTTCGGCTTCGGCAATGTGCGTTTTCTGCGCGGCTACATTGAACGTCTGGACGAACTGGATCTTGAACCTGGCAGCTTCGACGTCATCGTCTCCAACTGCGTTATCAACCTCTCTCCGGACAAGGACAGAGTACTGGCCGGCGCACACCGTCTGCTCAAGCCCGGCGGCGAAATCTACTTCTCCGACGTCTATGCCGACCGGCGGGTACCGGAAGCGGTGCGCAACGACCCGGTGCTCTACGGTGAATGCCTGGGTGGCGCACTGTACTGGAACGACTTCCTCAGCGTCGCCCGGCGTAACGGCTTCGGCGATCCCCGCCTGGTGGAGGACCGCCCCCTCACCGTCGACGATCCGGAACTGGCCGAACGCACCGGCAATATCCGCTTCTTCTCCGCCACCTACCGCCTGTTCAAACTGGACGGCCTGGAGAGCGACTGTGAAGACTACGGCCAGGCGGTGATCTATCGCGGCTCCATCCCCCGGCATAAGGACAGCTTCCTGCTGGACAAGCATCACCGGATCGAGACCGGCCGGGTGTTCCCGGTATGCGGCAACACCTGGCGTATGCTGCACGGCAGCCGCTTCCAACCTCATTTTGATTTCATCGGTGACTTCAGCCGCCACTACGGCATCTTCGCCGGCTGCGGCGGCGGCCTGCCGTTCGATCAGGAAGACAACGGCGACGACACCAGCGGGGCCTGTTGTTAGCCCGGGATTTATTCGATAAAAATCTTCACCACGGAGGACACAGAAGCCACGGAGAGTCTTAAAACCGGGCGAACAGCGTTCTCTGCATTCTCCGCGCCCTCTGCGGTAATAATCAGGCCCTGGCCAGATTGCGAACCGCGGCATTCCCCCATCCTCAAAGGAAGAAAAACCTCGCAAATCACAACGTTTTTCTGTTAATTTATTGACCACACGGAAACAACGAAAACACCGCAGCGGGAAGGCTGCATCTCAGCGGCCTCTCCTTTCCGGGGATATATGAAAATTGCCTGTTTTCAGATGCTGCAAATCGCAATCCATCCAATGGCAATTCGTGATTATCTTTGCGAGTTTCTATCTACTTAGAATGTTAAGTGGCCGAGAATGCGTATGGCCCGGTTGCCGCCTGAACTCCGGTCGGCAGTTTGTAATCAAGTGGGACCAGATGAGACTTGGCATAGGCAAAGTTTCTTCTAATCCCACTTATTCCAATATCTGGAGGACAAAATGACTTGGCTGAAAGAACTTATCAGGAAATTTTCTAGTTCCAAGGACAGAGACAGCAATGCTCCACAAACTGGCCATCCAATAATCGAGCAAGACAGTGATTCCTCTCTCCAACTATGCTGCAGCGACTGTGGCGCACGCTATATCATTGGGAGTGATTCCGTACTTATTACCATGGAAATGACAAAGGAACTACTAAATAACGCAGTCTCTATTACCTCATCAGATTCAGAGCCCATCGTGAAGAAGGACCTAGTCTCCCACTCATCCAGTATCCCGGCTAATCGACGCCCCTCAGTTCTAGCACAATCAGCAGACGCATTGCAGTCCGTCGTTATGTCGCTCAAGGCAAATCAAAAGAGAGTATGGATTTGTCATGAATGCAAAGCGCAGAATGTGTACCCGGATCAAGCTCCGGATATTGCCCCTCCGACCAAGACCGGCATGCAGTCAGAATCAGAGACAACCATACCAACACCCTCACTCGACGTGTCCGGCACACCTCATGAACAGGCGTGTGATCAGGTAAAGCCG
This sequence comes from Sedimenticolaceae bacterium, assembly GCA_050287965.1. GTDB lineage: Bacteria > Pseudomonadota > Gammaproteobacteria > Chromatiales > Chromatiaceae > CBFDBF01. Next base: position 623 of record JBNKCX010000048.1, on the reverse strand, counting down.
CATCGCAATACTCCATCCGCGCACAATGGTCAGGATGTACTTGTTGGAATAGCGTACTTATATGCATCGCAACTCCCTGGGCTGTACACGCTGTATGGAGGCCTACCTCAGACGGTGGAATGCATGGCTACCGAGGGACCCCAGGAGGCAAAACGCATGGCGCCGCAGGGGAATGCGCTTGCCGCTGCAGTAGAAGAGACAACGCAGCTAGCCGAGACCCATAGGAGATCTGAGCTTCTAGCGCACGTGCGCGAGACCTTCGCCAAGGCAGATACAGAAGCTCTAATGTATATGTGTATGTCCTGGGCCCAGGGAGCACGAACAATGCTTCTCGTGGGGGCCCAAATGGACCCAGCGGTTATGAATGACAAGGAGACGAAAGAAGCTTTGCTGAAATATTATAGCGATACCGCAGAAATTACGTTGGGCTTTGCCGGGGAGCTGGGCTTGAACGAGCAGGATGTGCGGAGGATAGATAACGCGAGCCTGTCAGGAATTTTGTGTTTGTGAGCCATACTATACCTCGAAAAGGAGGGAACAAGTATGGCAAAGAAGAAAACCCCGGCGTTTAGCGCCGAACTCCTGGATGAACTCCTGGACGGCCAGGATCCGTCAACAGTCCT
>JBNKCX010000047.1:0-21594 GCA_050287965.1 Sedimenticolaceae bacterium | reverse complement strand
TAGACGGTGATGTTGCTGTCTTCCTCGATCTGCTTGATCAGTCCCGGAACCGGGTTCTCGGCCGGCTCGGCATAGGGCGAGCGGGTCGGGATCACCTTATAGTAACCGGCCACGGCGCCGCCCAGGGCGCCCGACTTCTCCACCAGGTGGACCGGATAGCCGGCGGCGGCGGCCTCGATGGCGGCGGTCATGCCGGTGACGCCGCCACCGACCACCAGGATGTTCTTGTTCAGCGCCTGCTCGCCGGAGGCGGCGGGCTTCTTCATCGACTTCAGTTCGGCGCAGGCCATGCGGATGTAGTCGTCCGCCATCTCCTGGGTGGTCTCACTGTTTTCATCGGTGTCGGGGCGGACCCAGATGACGCCCTCGCGCAGGTTGGCGCGGGTCAGGGCCACATCGGTGAAGCTGAAGGCTTCAACCTTGGCGCGCTTGGAGCAGGCTGCGATCATGACATGGGTGACGCCGTCGTTGGCGATGTCGTCTTTGATCATCTGCACGCCTTCGGCGGAGCAGAGCATCGCGTGCTGCTTGCAGCTCTGCATCTTGCCGTCGCGGGTCGCGGTGGTCTCCAGCTGGCCGGCGTCCAGGCGTTCGCCCAGACCGCAACCGGTGCAGACATATCCAGCAAATTTCTTCTCGTCAGCCACTGTTTAACCCTCCGACGCTGCGACGCGGTTGACCACCTGGATGGCGCGCAGGGCGGCTCCGGTGGCGTGTTGTACGGCGCGGTTGACGTCCAGCGCGTCGGACGAGCAACCGGCGGCGAAGACCCCGCCGTTCTCCGGCGCGGGCTCGATGAAGCCCTCTTCGTTGATCACGATCTCGACCGGGAAACTGGCTTTGTCCACGCTCGGCTCCATGCCGATGGCGAGCACCACCAGGTCGTGCTCGTTGGCGTAGCGGTTGTAGCCCTCGGTGTCCACGCCGTGCAGGATCGGGTTGTTGTTTTCCCGATTCAGCGCAATGGAGGCGACCTTGGATTTGACGAAAGAGACGTTCTCGTTCGCCTTTACCGTCTGGTAGAAATCCTCAAAGCGGTCGATGGCGCGGATGTCGATATAATAAATAGTGGACTTGCCCTCGTCTCCCAGTTGGTCCTGCACATAGTGGGTCTGCTTCAGGGTGGCCATACAGCAGATACGGGAGCAGTGCAGCAGGTGGTTGTGGTCACGGGAGCCGGCGCACTGGATGAAGGCGATATTTTTGGCCGGTTCGCCGTCCGAGGGGCGCACGATCTTGCCGCCGGTGGGACCCTGCGGATCGGCCATGCGCTCGAATTCCACATTGGTGATGACGTTGGCGAAACGGTCGTAGCCGTAAGGCTGGATCTTGTTGGCGTCGTACGGTTTCCAGCCGGTGGCCCAGATCACGGCGCCGGCCTTGAAGGAAATGGTCTCTTCCTGCATCTCCAGATCGACGGCGTTGTATTTGCAGGCGTCCTTCGCCTTCTGCGCATCATCGGTGCCGATGACGGCCGGATCAATGAGATAACGCTGGGGATAGGCCATCCTGTGCGGCAGGTAGGCGCCCTTGCGCTTGGACATGCCGCCCAGACCGTAATTGAATTCGTTGTCGAACTCCGCTTCGACCGCCTTTTCGCAGTCGCCGCAACCGGTGCAGTTCTCGTTGACGTAACGGGGGCTGATCTTGACGGTGGCGGTGTAATTCCCCGCCTCGCCCTGTATATCCGTGACTTCGGCCATGGTGATTATGGTCAGGTTCGGATTCATTCTCGCCCGACGCTGGTTGATTTCCAGGCCACAGGTGGGGAAACAGAGCTTGGGGAAATATTTATAGAGTTGAGTGACACGGCCGCCTACATAGGGGCGCTTCTCAACCAGAACGACCTGTTTACCGGTTTCGGCGGCCTCCAGGGCAGCGGTCATACCGCTGATCCCGCCACCGACCACCAGTATGGTCTGGTTGGTTGCGATTACTTCCGTCATGGATTTTCCTCCGTTGCGGAATGGATCTCTTTAAAAGACATCAGCCAGCAGCGACACCAAAAAAGTTGACTTGAGCGCTGGGTTATTTCATGATCGGGCGGTCATGATCCGCCCCAAATCCAGGGACCGATAAGATACTCTCCTTCGCTTTTCCCCGCTATACAAAAGCCCAAATACGGTGATCGAATTTTCAAATACGTTAATAGAGCGTATGTATGTCCGGAAAGATCGGTGCCGGGGGCGGATGGCAATCCAATCCCGCCGGATATGCCTTTTATTCCCGTCGTCCTCTGTGACCGCGTTCGGTTCAGAGGTCTATACTCTAGGTTGAAGGCATTCAGTACCTGGCGAATAACACCTACTTTCCGAATTCAGAAACAGTCGAGTGGCATCCGAGAAACGAAAACGTAACCCCTTCAGCATACCTCAGCGTCGCGCCTCCCTCACGCTTGAAGAGGAGTACGATCGCAAGGAGTTCAAGCTGTGGGTGGATGACCTGCCCATAGGCAATATCGGACAAACCGCCAGAAAGATTTTCGATGCATTGACGCGGCTGAGTCACGTCGATATCTCTCCCCTGGAAAGGCAGGAGGCGCTGGAGTTTCTGCAAGTGCCGTTGCAGCATGTGCTGGAGTCGTTGGCGGGGCATTATATTCTGGATCCGCTTCCCCTCCCGAAAAAGGATTACCAGGTCGCCAGGCTGCGCCTGGAACTCCTGGCCAGAACGGTGGTGGCGTATAAGGTGGTGGTGGATCAATTCAACGATGAGTCGTTCACCGGACATATGTTGCACAGGAGAGTTCACGCGGAGGCGGTTTACCAGGTGCTCTCCTATCTGGGCCATATCCTGCTGCATTGCTACCAGCTCTACCAGAATGTTCCGCACCACGTGTGGGAGGAAGTTCACCAAATCTACCGCTACGCCCTGGAAAATGAGTTGCACGGTAAGGAGGTGTATGCGAAAGACAGGGACGGTGACGAAAAACAGAGTACAGAGGATCTTTACAAGCAGCTTCTGCTGTTGGCGTTAGCCGGGCCTTATCGGCTGCTGAAAGGCGAAGTGCCTAAACTCTATTCGGCTTTGCAGCGGTGGGCGCCGAACGTCCGGATCGCTCCACTACACGAGCCGATTTCGGACAGGGCCGGTTTTGCCGTGGATATCAATGCGGATCAGCCGCCGGTTCGAGCAAACGCGGATGCCCTGGAATCGATCAGTGAGGGTTGGTTGTTAATCACCGAGAAGCTGGGACAGTTACTGGGAGAGGAACTGGAGAGGATGCAGAGCGATACCCAACTCCCGGGTGTCACGCGACCGAAGATGGCGCAAGGGGAAATCACCGGAGAGCTGATCTCCAAGCTGATGTTGGCGTGGGGTGTCGGCGCCAGCCGCAGTGTCGAACGGTCGGATTCCCTTGGTCAGGTGGTAATGATTTGCGGGCTTGATGCTCTTTATGGCGCCATGGGTGGAGAGGTACAGCCTGATTTTGAACAGCGCCGACTCGGGTTCGAGGTGACCTCGTCGGCGGTCGAGGACGTCTTCGGGGCGCGGAAATTTCTCGAACGGGATGAGTTTGTGATAGCAGCGGACGAAGGACTGTCCGAACTGATGGATACGAAGCTCGAGATTGAGCCGGCACCTAAACCGGGTGGAGGGAATCTTTGCACCAAGGTGTGTGAGGTATTCGACCAAAGCGTTAACGGCTACCATCTGATCTTTTCCGGAGCGGGCGACAGTCGAGCCCGGGTGGGAGAATTGGTGGGAATCGGTAAAGGTCCCGGCGCGGCCAAAGGGGAAAGCTGGCAGCTTGGGGTGATACGTTGGATGCGAACGAAGAAATCCAAGTGGCTGGAGTTCGGGGTGGAGCTTCTGCAGGGGGACGTGGAGCCGGTCGCCATAACCCGGGAGCGGGGAACCGGTGATATTACCGATTACTGGTGTGGGTTTCTGCAGCACCTGGAAGATAAAAAAACGATCCTTTTAATGCCGCCGTTCTTTGCCAATGACCAGGACAGGATTTCTCTGATACGGGATGGCCGGAAGCACTCGATCAGCCTGAACTGCGCCCTGGATCGTACTGATTCGTTCGCGCAGTATTTATATGACATTAAGACAGAAACAGGCAAACCCGCGCCGGGTGCCGGAGTCAAATCGGCATCATTCGCAGAGGAAGCGGATCGGTTGATAGCGGATATGGATTTTGATTCGCTCTGGAAAAGCCTCTGAACCGGATTAAATAAATCAAGTAACGGCAGGGGGCCGGGCCGATGCCCGGCCTTGTTGTTTTTTGCAAAGACCCATGGAACAAGATAAAGATATAAAGCGTGATTCCGCTTCGAGGCTGGGCAGGAATATGATCCTGGCGGCATGGGTACTGGGATTGGTGTTACTTACCCTGTTTTTTCAGTCCGCCCTGGAACGGGAGAATAATCCCAATCGCGACGTGCAGTCGGTTACGAATTCCCAGGGTGTGAGAGAGGTGGTTCTAAAACGAAACCGTGCCGGTCATTATGTCGCCAGTGGCACAATAAACGGTCACGTGGTTACTTTTCTGCTCGATACCGGCGCCACCGATGTCGCTCTGCCGGGTAAGCTTGCAGAACAGTTGGGACTGGCAGGGGAGGCGACGGTAATGAGTCAGACCGCCGCCGGGACGGTGCGGTCCAGTTTAACCCGACTGGATCGGGTTACTCTTGGGGATATAGCTATTCAGAATGTGCGTGCTTCCATTATCAACCGTATGGATAGCGAAGAGGTCCTTCTTGGCATGAGCTTTCTGAAAAGGTTGGAGATGGTGCAGCGTGGCGACACTATGATTTTGCGGCAATATCCCGGCGAGTGAAGGCCGGAACCGCGGCACCGTTGTCGACGGTGCCGCAGCGGGCGTGGCTTATTTCACCGTGTCTTTCAGCGACTTCAGCGCCGTTACCTTTACCACCGTTGAGGCAGGTTTGGCGGCGATCTTAATGGTTTCGCCCGTAGCAGGATTACGTCCCATGCGCGCTTTACGTGCAGGTTTGCGTACCCGACGAATCTTTACGCCGGTTTCCGGGATGGTGAATTCACCGGAACCGCGTTTTTGCATGTGCCGTTGAATAAGGCTGCCAAGAGAACCAAATACCTCGGTTACCTGTTTGCGGGTCATGCCCGTTTCTTCGGCAACGGCCTGAATGATCTGGGTTTTGGTCTGCTTGGCGGGAATGGATTTAAGTGCTACTGCTGCAGGGGCTTTTTTCGCAGCAGTTTTTTTCTTTGCGACCGTTTTTTTAACAGTCTTCTTGGCGGCTTTCTTTTTTACAGCCATTGTTGACTCCTGGGGTTAATGGGAAATTCGAAGGCGTAACAATAGCACAATTTGGAAATTTCAGAAGAGACAAATACGACGAAATTAAACGTGAGTTTTCTAGGGGTGTGTTCAGAACGAAGATACGGCCTCCTACACAAGAAGGCGGGGTTTCTTGCGCGTAAGGTTTTCCGGGTTTATGAGAGAATGGAGATTCCGCCCCGGCGACTGTCACCATGCCCGCTTAATCCTCCCTGGCTATCCCTCATGACGGTATGGGCGCCCCCGAAAAATAGATTCTTCTCCCGCCAGAAGTGACAGCGCTCGAACTCGGTCGTCAGTTTCCCTAGTGTCAGGTCGGGAATTCCCTGTTCCAGGTTGAGAAGTCCGGATTCGAAATGAATACGGGGCAGTTCCACCGCCTCCTCCACGCTCAATCCGAAATCGATCAGGTTTATCAGTACCTGAAGAATGGCGCTGCGAATACGGTTGGATCCGCCGGAGCCGGTTGCGATAGTTCCACCCTTCGGCAAAAACACCAGGCTGGGGGACATCATGGAGGCGATGCGTCGATTCAAAGGCCAACGATTGAAACCATGGGGGTTGATGTCCTCTTCGCCGAGCATATTGTTTAACATTATGCCGGTTCCCGGAAGCACGTACCCGCAGCCTTCGCCGTTTGACAGTGTCATGGAGGCGAGATTGCCGGCATGATCGGCAACGCTTATCTGGGTGGTGCCGCGGGAGAAGGTCGCGTGTTCCCGCAAGGTCTGCCAATAGGGCTCGAGAAAGGGATCACTCAGGAGGCGGCGTCCGGTCTCGTCGTCCAGATCCAGATCCACGCAATGCTCGCTGCGCAGCTGCTGTGTCAGACGCATGGCGTGTGCCAGCAACACCAGGTGTTCAGGTCCGTGTGGCTGAAAGGCGCCGAGGCTGCTTTTTTCCAGCAAAGACAAGGTGAACGCGGTCAGGGTACCCCCGAGGGAGGGGGGTGGATTGGTCAGAAGCCTTGCGTGATGGTAGTTGATCGACAATGGTTCCCTGACTATGACCTCGTATTGGTCCAGGTCTGCCGGCTGCAGGCAGCCGCCCCCTTGCCTGCAGTCTGCGATCAGTCTGTGTGCCAATTCGCCCCGATAGAACAGATCATCTCCCTCGTCCACCAGGGCGTCGAATACGGCGGCCAGGTCGGGGTGGCGCACAATCTCGTTTTCCTGCGCGAGCCGGTCGGGAGCGGCGGTGCTGGAATATAAGCGCAGCGCTTCCGGGGATGAGCGGATGATAGGAGAGACGATATTGGAAATGTAATGCTGCAGGCTGTTTATCCGTACGCCGTCCATGGCCGCTTCCCGGGCCGGGTCGACGATGATCCGGAGAGGCAGGGTGCAAAGTTCCCGATGAATCCGGAAGATTCCTCGAACTATGCCGGGAACCGCTATGGAACCCAATCCGATATGGAACTCCTGCCGGGCGGTGCCGAAATCCGCCATTATCGGATAGAGATCGATCTCCCCTTCGGGCGGTCTGGCGGCCGGTGTGTGTGCAAAGAAGTCATAGAGGGCGGGCGGCGAATCGACGGAATGCGTTAGCAAAAATCCTCCGCCCCCCAGGGAGGAGAGAACGGGCTCCGCTACGCAACTGGCGAAAAGGGCGGCCAGTGCGGCGTCAAAGGCGTTTCCACCCTCTTTGAGTATCCTGGCCGCCGCTCCGGCCGTGACCGCATGGCCCGCAGCCACTATTCCCAGGGATTTATCCATGCGCGGCATTCCCCCTCAACATATAAGCTTTTTGGCACCCAAATCCGCAGATGGGACTATACTCGTTAATTCCAGCGTATTGTGGCGATTTTCCCCACGGGAGAAGCGCTCTTTATGGCAACAGCAGGGACGGATGTAGGGAAAAGATGGGACAGGATTCAAGTTCTGAGCATCAGATGACGCTATAAGTATTGTAGCTAGCTCTATGAAGTATTAGGGTTTTCTTTTCCCAACATATGTTAAAGCGTAAAGATTTGGTTTCCAGAAAAAAGACGAACTTCGGGATGGCTTCGTCACGGGATAAGAAGCAACTCCTGAAAAAGCTGGTTCCGCTCAATCTGCTTCCGGAGGAGGACCTGGAGCAGCTGCTTAAGCATGCGCGCTTTGAAGAGCTGAAAAAGGGTCAGTACCTGTTCCGGCAGGGGGACACGGAGTACCTGAACGTGTACCTGTTGTCGGGAAAGGTTGCGTTGCTGTTGGACGGCAAGGAAGTCGATACGGTAGTTGCGGGCAGTAATACCGCGCGTTTTCCCATAGCCCACCAGATTCCGCGAAAGAACTCCGCCCGGGCGTTAAGTCCCACCGAGTATGTGTTGATCGATAACCGCCGCCTCAGCGACCTTCTGGCCAAAGCGGGCAATGAAGAATATCACGTCACGGAGTTTGACGGCGAGTCCGGTGGTGATGACTGGATGACGCAGTTGCTCCAGTCCAGGGTGTTTCAGCAGATCCCGGCTTCCAATATCCAGAGCGTAATGATGCGCATGGAGGAAGTGGAGGCCAAGAAGCACCAGGAGATCATCAAACAGGGAGGCGAAGGGGATTATTTCTATCTTATCCACAGGGGGCATTGCAGCGTAACCCGGCAGGATAAGGACGCTGATCCGGTAGAGGTTGGCGAGTTGGGTCCCGGCGACAGCTTTGGTGAAGAGGCGCTGCTCTCCGACAGCCCCCGAAGCTGCTCCGTCACCATGATGACGGACGGCGTGTTGCTGCGTCTCAGTAAAGAAGATTTCATCGAATTCGTAAAACGCCCCCTGGCCAAGAGCCTTTCCTATGAGGATGCGAGTGCCAGGGTACGAGCCGGCGCCAAATGGTTGGATGTGCGTCCCCTGGAGGTGTATGAAAGAGGCCACATCCCGGGCAGCATCAATCTACCGGTAAATACCATCCGCTACCAGGCTTCCAGTCTGGCACCCGATCAGTTTTACGTCGCTTATTGCGATACCGGACAGTACAGCGCCACGGCGGCTTTCCTTTTGATCAATCTCGGTTTCGAAGTTGCGGTGCTCGGGGGTGGATTGAGCGCCGCTCCGGCGGACGTCGTGGAGAAAGAGTCCGGGGCAAAGGTTATCACTCTCCATCCAGAGGATGAGGTGATTGAGAGTGAAAGTTTCGAGCGGGAAGACCGGGACGCGAAGAAGTTGGCAAAGGCGGAGGTACAGATTCAGGGTCTCGCCCAGAAACTCAAGAAGCTGGAAGGAGAAAAGAAGGCTTCGGAGGCCCAGTGGCTTTCGGAACTCAAGGAACTGAAACATTCTCTGGAGAGCAGTCAGCAGGCCCTTGAGGGGTCGGAGAATCAACGGAAAAGCGAACAGGAGACGCTGCTTCAGTTACGGAAGGATACAGAGCTTCTGAAGCAGGAGCTGGAGCAGGCCCGCTCGGAAGCGCGGGAACAAGGCCAGAAACTGGAAACGCTGGAAACGGAGCGGAATGTCCTGCAACAGAAGCAGTCGGAACTGAGCGCCGAACTGGAGCGGTTGCGGAGCGGCGATTCAGAGAAAGATACCCGCTATCAGTCCGCCGTGAATGAGATCCAGGCGCGGTCCCGTCAGCTCGAGGAGGCGCAAAAACAGCAACAGGATCTGCAGCAGGAACAGACGAAGCTGAAAGTGGAGCTGGAGCAGAAGCAGGAAGCAATTGCGTCGGCGGATCGTGAGCGAGCGGAGCTGCAGCGAAAACTTGAGGAACTGACCGGGGCGCTGGAGCAGCAGAAGAGCGGCGAAGCAGACGAGGATAACCGGCAGCTGCATGCGCTGCAGCAGGAGCGGTCGCGGTTATCCGCCGAATTGAAGCAGCAGCGGGAAGAGTTGGACGCATCAAAGCAGGAGCGTGAAGAGCTGCTGACAAAGCTTAACGAGCTGGAGCAGGAAAATGCCGGAAAACTGCAAACAGCGCAGTCCGAACGGGAAGTATTGCAGCAGGAAAAATCCCGGCTGGTTGCCGAGCTTGAGAAGTTGCGTGAAGCAGCGTCATCTGTCGATCGGGAAAAAGCCGGGCAACAGTCGGCATTGGCGGAGGCCAGGGAACGCGTAAAGAGCCTGGAGGAAGAGCGGGAGCGCCTGGCCAAGACCTTGGCATCACTTCAGCAGGAAGGATCCAATCAGGCCAAACTGGCGGGAGAGTTTCAGTCCCTTAAGCAGGCCCTGGCGGAAACGGCTCGCAATAGAGACGAGGTGGGTAGCAGGGTTGCCGAGTTGCAGAAGGCGAATGAACAACTGGCTTCCGATATCCAGTCCAGAGACCGCGCGCTGGAGGATGCGGCGCAACGGGAAGCTACCTCGGAAGCGCGTATTCAGCAGCTTAACCAGGAAATAGAGGGGTTGCGTGGCAGGATTGAGAAGACCTCCGCAGAAGATCGCTCGGGCGAGCTAGAGGGCCGTAACAAGGAGCTGGAGGCGGAACTGCACTCATTGACTGCCGCCCTGGAAGAGGCGGATCGAAGCCATGAGCGGGAACAGAGGCGAGTGCTGGAGCTGGAGGAACAGAGTAGCCGGCAGAGTGAGGAGCTGAGTTCTCTGAAGCGGGAACTTCTGGAGGCGGAAGGGCGGATGAGAGAGCTGCAGGGGCAGCATGAAGATCTGCGTTCCAGGTCGGAAAAGGAATCGGCACAACGGCAGGGAGGTGAAGCGGATGCTGAGGAGATGGAAGCGCTCAGGGCCGAGTTGGAGCTGGTGCGAACCCAGGCCGAAGAGGAATTGTATGCCCTGAAGGCGCAGCTGGAAGAGGCCAGGGCAGGGAGTCAGCAGACACACACGGTCAAGGAGGCTGACCGGCAGGAACTTGTCGAACTGCAGCGATCACTGGAAAAACGGAAGCAGGAGTTGGCACGGGCCGATATCGAGCGGCGGCACCTCGAAGACGCTGTTGAAGACAGGGATTCGCAGATCGACCAGCTGAGACTTGAATTGGAACAGGTCCATGCCGAAGCGGAAGCGCGGGAATCCAACCTCCGGGAAGCGGATGAGGCTCGCGCTCAGGTGGAAGAAGCTCTGTATGATCTGCAACACCAGTTGGAAGAGATTACCGTTTACGGGAATTTCCCGGAAAATTTTGTTCAGGGCCCGCCGTCGTCCGAACGTTTCTCCAGGAAGGAAAAGCGCCGGGAGCGGACTCCGATGTCGCGGTCCAAACTGCTTCTGCTGGGGTTTGTGGCCCTGTTTGGTTTGCTGGAGGGAGTGGCGATCTATTCCGGCAAAGGAGAGCTCATATCTCTAATGATCGAAGGTGGGAAGGGTATATTCGCAACGCGGCAGGTGGAAGATACCCCGGTGGTGGCGGTGGAACGTGCGCCTTCTGAAGGCACCTCCTCTTCCGGCAGGGAGATCTCCGCCACGGAGGCGTCGAGGGAGGGGCAGACGGTCGGGAAGACAACGCTCGTTGCGGGTACGGTACTGCGCGACGTGGGCGAAGGGCCGGTCATGCTGAAGATATCCGGTGGGGAATTTACCATGGGTAGCGACCGCGATCAGTTGCAGGTCAATGAACAACCCACGCATAAGGTTGTGGTAAATGATTTCGCCATCAGTCGCGAAGAGATCACCTTCGAAGAGTATGATCGATTCGCCAGGGCGACCGGACGAAGGCTGCCTGACGATAACGGCTGGGGTCGCGGTGACCGGCCGGTGATATACGTGGATTGGGACGACGCGGTGGCCTATACGGAATGGCTTTCCAAGCGTACCGGTAAGCGCTATCGTCTACCCACGGAGGCGGAATGGGAATACGTAGCCCGTGGCGGCAGCGATGATCTGTTCTGGTGGGGCTATAAGATTGGGAAGGGCAATGCCGCCTGCTTTGAATGCGGCAGCGAATGGGACAGCAAGTCCACGGCGCCGGTGGGCAGTTTTAAGCCGAATGCTTTCGGCGTGCATGATACCGCCGGAAACGTCAGAGAGTGGGTCGAGGACTGTTATCATCCGAACTACGTTGATGCGCCCGCGGACGGCGGCGCCTGGGTGGAATCGGGGTGCCGTGAAAGAGTGGCGCGTGGCGGGGCCTTCAACAAGCCCGGCGAGAGTATGCGTTCGACCTGGCGTGGCCGTTTCGATGCGGACACACGCCTGCCGACGGTTGGTTTTCGCGTGGTACGGGAGCTGAATTGAAAGGGCGAGCGCGGTCCTTTGCCTGAAAGGACCCGGCCACTTCCGTTAACGGTGCGCTTCAGGATGCCTGGACGCATCCACCCCTATTTTTTCAACAACCTCTCCACCGGTACGGTCGCCAGATCCGGTGGCATCTTTCCGGTGTCGCAAGGGGTGGACACAGGCAGTGGCTGTATCCGCGGGGAGGGGATGGCGGAATCCATCGGCCACTCGTTCCTTTGCCTGGTTTCGGTATCCCGCTCTCCGTTCCGGGGCAGAAACTTACCGTCTACCATGTCAAGTATCGTGACCATACAGCACCCCCATAATCGATAAGGTGGCGAATCCCGCTTTCATTTCTATTAACGGCTGAATGGGCGCAAACTTTAGGCGGTGTCTCGGGGGGCAGGCCGATACGGTTCCAACAACCGTTATTCTTTATTATCCAGATCGTCGAGAGGGTTAAGATGAATATCTCCGGCCGGACGATCGAGGTCGACACCGTAATCTTCCCCGCTCAGATCCAGCGATCCGGACCAGTCTTCAGGGGGTTCCGCAACCCGCAGTTCAAGCTCTTCCCAGGTCTCGAAGTCATACTCCTCGATGGTACCGTCGTAAAACTGCACCTCCACGGTCTGCTCTTCCGGATCCAGGGCGACCACTTCCAGAATTTCACCCTCAAGATTCTGATACCAGGAGCCTACGGCGGGAGGCGGTGTACTCATACAGTTTTTCTCCTCGAACTCAGGAATTGACCAGGGGGTTTCTTCAATTTAAGCGCTAAACCGGTTGTCATGCCAGTGGTAAATGGACGTGGTGGCGCGGGTTCAGTATTCTGCTTCAGTCTATCCGTTGCGGGAGACCGATATTGAGCTGGTGGGGAAAGTTATTGGGGGGTGCCTTCGGGTTCATGCTCGGGGGTCCGCTCGGCGCTCTTCTGGGGGCGGTGCTGGGTCACAACCTGGATAAGGGCCTGGAGGGGTTGCAACAGAGCGAACGTCTGGAACCGGGGGCCAGAGAGCGGGTACAGACCGCCTTTTTTACCGCCACTTTCTCGGTAATGGGGCATGTGGCCAAAGCCGATGGCAGGGTGTCCGAAGATGAAATCAGCATGGCGCGGGCGGTTATGGACCAGATGGATCTTAGCCACCAACTGCGTCAGACCGCGATCCGTCTTTTCAACCAGGGAAAACGGGCGGATTTCCCCCTGGATGATGTGCTTGATCAGTTTCGGCGGGAGTGTCACGGGCGCCAAACCCTGATCAGATTGTTCGTGGAGATCCAGCTTCAGGCGGCCTACGCCGACGGCCGTTTCGACCCGGCTGAAGAACGGCTGCTGTTGCATATATGCGATCGTCTCGGAGTATCGGAGAGGCTCTTCCGAAGCCTGGAACAGATGATGCGGGCGGAGCGGCATTACGCGGGTGCCGGGGGGCGGGCACCGCAACGACCGGCCGGTCCCAGTCTGGAGGACGCCTACGCCATCCTCAACGTATCACCACAGAGCAGTGATGCCGAGGTCAAGAAGGCCTACCGTCGGCTTCTCAGTCAACACCACCCGGACAAGCTGGTGGCCAAAGGTCTGCCCGAGGAGATGATGAAACTCGCCGCCCAGAAGACCCATGAGATTCGCCAGGCCTATGAGCAGATAAAAGAGGCGCGGGGTTTCTAAAACCCACCTTAAAATACCACCCGGCTGCGACCGTCGTTAATGAAACAGCAGTACGAAGGTGTCGAATATATCGTGCTGAAAATGGCCCAGCATCTTGTCCTTCATTAATGTGAGCGCGTCGTAACTCGACAGCCCTTTTTTGTAGGAACGTTCCGAGGTCAGGGCGTCGAAGACATCCGCGATGCAGCAGATCTTGCCGTAGACATGAATTTCATCCCCTTTTAGATGCCTAGGGTAGCCGGACCCGTCGAAAAACTCATGATGTTGCAGGACGATATGTTTGCACTCCTCCGTAAGCGCGTCCGCCTTCTGTAGAATCTTATAACCCTGGTAAGGATGGGTACGCATGCGCCCCATCTCCTGGTCCGTTAACCGTCCCGGTTTGTTGATGATTGCGGAATCAACATTAACCTTTCCCAGGTCGTGAAGAAAAAAGCCGGCTCCCAGCTCATGCAGGTCGTGATCGTCGGATTTGCGGAAAAGAGATTTGGCTAGAAGTATCCCCATTACGCCGACGTTGACCGAGTGGGTATAGGTATAAAAGTCATGAGAGGTGATACGAAGCAGATTGCTGGTGGTTTCATCTTCCGACAGGATCATATCGGTGACGGAGCTGATTACCTTTTTGCTGGCGTGGATATTCTCTGCGCTGGGGCTCTCGAACAGGCGCTCCATCATTTTGCAGGTTTGCCGGTACACCACCTTCGATTTCTCTCGGGGGGGCATCTTTTTGTCGTTGAGGGCCGCGACAAGCTCCTGTGGAATCAGTGTTTCGGGGTGCCATTCTCTCGGGGCGTCGCCGATTTCCCTGGGGTCGGACGATGCCTCGCCCAATCGCATCTCGGTGCCGTCCCGGTCCGTAGATAGATCACTTTTGCTGAGATCAACTTCAATCTCTTTGAATCCGCATTTAATGATTTCCCGGATTTCACCCTTTGAGGCTATTTTGAAGCTGTTTCGTACGAAGGGGTGCTTGAACCAGCCGCCGGACAAGTTTACGTACATTCCGATCCGGAGATCGCCTGCCTTGATCTTTTTTAGCTTTGCCACATTCTTGCCCAGAGGTGAACGCACTCGCCTGCCGATTGGAGTACCGATCCTGCCACCTCCGGTAACACGGGGTTAACCTGACACCAGGGTGGTGTTGCGGACCCGATTCCAAGGCATATCGCGCCAGAGGTCTGTATTATTTTATCGGCAACGAGGGGACGGGCTTGAGTTTCCAGATGTCGCGGTTGTATTCCCGCATGGTCCGGTCGGTAGAGAATTTCCCACTGCTGGCGGTGTTGATAATACTGCTTTTCACCCAGGCCTCCCGATCCCGGTAGGCGGTGGCGGCCTTTTCCTGGGCTTTGATATAGCTGTCGAAGTCAGCGGCTATCATCCAGGGGTCGTGGGGGTTGCGTATGGCGTGGATCAGCGGCTCGAAAATACCCGGTTCAAACTGGTTGAAATGGGCTTTTTCCAGAAGATCCATGACGCGTGAAAGGTTCGCGTCCGCGGCGATGATTTCCGCGGGATTATAGTTCCTACGTGCTGCGTTCACCTCTTCGGCGGTAAGCCCGAACAGGAAAAAATGCTCCTCGCCAACCTCCTCACGAATCTCGATATTCGCACCATCCAGGGTGCCGATAGTGAGGGCACCGTTCATCATGAATTTCATGTTGCCGGTACCGGAGGCCTCCTTGCCCGCGGTGGATATCTGTTCCGACAGGTCGGTGCCGGGACAGATAACCTCCATGGTCGAGACCCGGTAGTCGGGCAGGAAGGCCGCCTTCAGCAGGGCCCCCACCTCCGGATCCTGGTTTACCACGTTAGCCACGTTGTTGATCAGCTTGATAATCAACTTGGCCTGGGCATAACCGGGGGCCGCCTTGCCGCCGACGAGGACACAGCGCGGGGTCCAGTCGGCGGTGTCCCCCGTCTTGATCCGTGCATAGAGGTGTATGACGTGGAGGATGTTCAGCAGCTGGCGCTTGTATTCGTGGATGCGTTTGACCTGCACGTCGAACAGGGCATTGACGTCGAATTCAACGTCGCATTCCCGCAGCACCAGTTGTGCCAGCCGCGCCTTGTTCTGCTGCTTGACTTGATGCCAGCGTTGCCGGAATGCCGGATCCTGCGCCATCGGTTTGAGATCGCGCAGCCGGTCCAGATCGACGATCCACTCTTCACCGATGGACTCGCTGATCAACGCGCGTAGACCCGGGTTGCAGCCTACCAGCCAGCGGCGCTGGGTTACGCCGTTGGTTTTATTGTTGAATTTGTGAGGCCACAGGTCATAAAAGTCCCGGAACAGACCCTCTCGCAACAGACGCGAGTGAAGATCGGCAACACCGTTTATCGAGAAACTGCCCACCAGCGCCAGATAGGCCATGCGTACCTGGGGATCACTTCCCTCCTCGATAATGGACATGCGCCGTTGCCGATCAATGTCCCCGGGCCAGCGGTTGGCCACTTCCACCAGAAAGCGGGCGTTGATCTCATAGATGATTTCGAGAAGCCGCGGCAACAACTGCTGGAACAGTCGCACCGGCCACTTTTCCAACGCCTCCGGCAACAGGGTATGGTTGGTGTAGGCCATGGTACGGGAGGTGATGTCCCATGCCTGATTCCATTCCAGGCCTTCCGCGTCCATCAGGATTCGCATCAGCTCCGCCACGGCGATAGTGGGATGGGTATCGTTGAGCTGAAAACAGTTCTTCTCCGCAAAACCGCTGAAGTCACCAGGGTAGTTATTCTTCCAGGTCCGGAATACATCCTTGAGACTGGCGGAGGCGAGAAAGTACTGCTGGCGCAGACGCAACTCTTTGCCGCACTCGTTCGCGTCATTGGGGTAGAGCACCATGGTGATATGTTCGGCGGTGTTTTTGGCTTCCACCGATTCCGGATAACTGCCGGCGTTGAACTCATCGAGGTCAAACTCATCAGTGGCGGATGCCTTCCACAACCGCAGGGTGTTGACGGTGTCGTTGCGATAACCCGGGATGGGTATGTCGTAAGGCACGGCCAGTACATCATGGGTGTCCACCCAACGGACGCCCGGTTTTCCGGACTCCTTGCGGTAGTGTACCGTGCGTCCCCCGAAATGGACCCGCTGGGTGAATTCCGGTCGTTCGACCTCCCAGGGGTGGCCGTTGCGCAGCCAGTGATCCGGTTCCTCGATCTGATAGCCGTTCTCTATTTTCTGCCGGAACATGCCGTATTCGTAGTGCAGACCGTAACCTTTCACCGGAAGTTGCAGTGTGGCGCAGCTGTCGAGAAAACAGGCGGCCAGCCGCCCCAGACCGCCATTGCCCAGTCCCGCATCCGGCTCGCTCTCCGCGATCTCCTCCATCATCAGACCGAGATCATAGATGCCTTTGGTGGCGGCGTCGGTTATACCCAGGTTGAGCATGCTGTTGCCCAGGGCACGCCCCATAAGGAACTCCAGCGAGAGGTAGTAGACCCGTTTGCGGTTCGCCTTGTGATGAAGGTATGCGGTCCTTTGCCAGCGTTCCATGAGGCGGGCCCGTACCGCCATGGCCAGGGCCATGTAAGGATAATGGGTATTGGTGCACTCCTTGTCGCGCCCCAGGGTGTGGGTAAAGTAGTGCCGGAAGTCGTTCTTCAGCCCTTCGGCGTCCATGCGCAGAGGCGGCAGGTTGTTCAGGTTTTCATTCAGCCTGCTCAGTACCAGAGGAACGAAATGGGTGTCATCTTTCTCGCGCATGCGAAGGTGCCTGTTGAAATCTCCCGGGGCCGGCTATTATGCAGCCTGTCCGAGAGCCCTTCAATTGCCGGGTATTTTTTCACTGTTTCCTGCGGCGGGGCACGGCGCGGTTGCAGGCTATTCCTCCCGGCGGTCCAGTCGCCGGTAGCCGATTGCTTCGCCGATATGGGCGGCGGAGATCCTGGACTCGTTTTCCAGATCGGCTATGGTGCGGGCCAGTTTCAGGACGCGGTGATAGGCCCGGGCGGAGAGACCGAGTTGTTCCACGGCCCGATGCAGCAGGCGGGCCCCTCCCGGTTCCGGGGCGCAGTACCGTTCGATGGCTCGGCCGAACAGCCCACTGTTGGCGCAATCGCTTCGCGCCAGTTGCAACCGGCGCGCCGCCTCGACCCGCAGATGGATGGCGGAGCTGTTCGGCGAATCCTTGTTTTCAGACTGTTGCAATAGAAGCGGCGCCACCCTGGGGACCTCCACATGCATGTCGATCCGGTCCAGCAGCGGTCCCGAAATGCGGTTGCGGTACCTCTGTACCTGTTCCGCGGTGCAGCGGCAGACCTTTCCTCCGGTGTCGCCCAGGTGACCGCAGGGACAGGGGTTCATGGCGGCGATCAGTTGGAAGCGGGCGGGAAAGTCGGCCTGATGGGCGGCACGGGAGATGGTGATGCGCCCCGATTCCAGAGGTTCGCGCAGCACCTCCAGCACCCGGCGGTCGAACTCCGGCAGTTCGTCTAGGAACATGACGCCGTTGTGGGCCAGGGAGATCTCCCCGGGGCGCGGATTGCTGCCGCCTCCTACCAGCGCCACGGCGGACGCGGTGTGATGGGGTGCGCGGAAGGGGCGTTGCCGCCACTCCGCCACCCTGAATCCCCGCTCGCTGACGGAAAGCACTGCGGCGCTTTCCAGCGCTTCGCTCTCCGTCATCTCCGGCAGGATGGAGGGGAAGCAGGCCGCCAGCATGGATTTGCCGCTGCCGGGCGGCCCCACCATCAGCAGAGAGTGGCCTCCGGCAGCCGCGATCTCCAGGGCCCGCTTGGCGCGGGGCTGTCCCCGCACTTCGGTTAGATCGATATGGGGAGAACCGTTGTGCGGGATCGTGACCGCTGGTTGCGGGGAGAGAGAGCGGCTTCCCGCCAGGTGTTCACACACCTGTAACAGATGGGTGGCCGGAAAGACGGTAATGTCATCCACCAGTGCGGCTTCGGCAGCGTTTTGGGAAGGAACCACAAGGGCTCGCCCCGCTTTGCGCGCGGCCAGGGCGATGGGAAGTGCTCCTGAGATAGGGCGTACTTCGCCGGAGAGAGCGAGTTCCCCGGCAAATTCATAATCGTTGCAACGGTCGAGGGGGATCTGGCCGGAAGCGGCGAGGATCCCGAGTGCTATAGGGAGATCGAATCGTCCGCCCTCTTTGGGCAGATCCGCGGGAGCCAGGTTAATGGTGATACGACGGGCGGGAAATTCGAACCGGGAATTGACGATGGCGCCGCGAACCCGGTCCCTGCTTTCCCTTACCGCCAGTTCCGGAAGACCCACGATGGAGAGCGCGGGCAGGCCGTTGGCGAGGTGAACCTCCACTGTGACCAGCGGGGCATCCACACCGTCGCGTGCGCGGCAGAACAGTATTGCAAGTGCCATGGTAACCGTCCTTGGTTATGGGTGGGATGGGGTCTTTTCCTAAGGTTTTTCCCGCTGTCCCTGTTCCAGGTTTTCTATCTGCTTCTCCAGCTGTTCCAGCTTTTCCCGGGTGCGGGCCAGAACCGCCCTTTGCAGCTCGAACTCCTCTCGGGTGACCAGGTTCAGATGGCCCAGGCCCGCTTCCAGCGCGGAACGGATGTTCTTCTGCAGGTCCTCATGCAGCAGCTGCAGTCCTGCGGGCATACCGTTTGCCACGCGCTTTGCCAGGTCGTCGATGATTTTGGGGTCGATCATGGGGGAGAACCATAGCCGGGAGCCGGGGCGATGTCCAGCGAGCAGGCGCTCTTTTGGTGCATTCCCCCATGCCGGGCCTTTTGGGAAGCAACATCCTGGTGCATCAGGGATTTATTATGGCGGGCTACAAAACCGTAACAAACTGATATTCAAGACAAAAACCCATATTGGCACAGTGTATGCAGAGATAGGGTGTGTACAGGGTCGCTTCAGTGGGCCCGCAGGGCACTAAGGCGATGATTTTCTCATAGCGAGGTGAAAAAAATGAAACTTATAGCGGCAGTAATCAAGCCGTTCAAACTGGACGATGTTCGTGAGGCGCTCTCCGAGATCGGCATCAAGGGGATCACGGTACTGGAGGTCAAGGGGTTTGGCCGGCAAAAGGGTCACACCGAGTTCTATCGTGGGGCCGAGTATGTGGTGGACTTTCTGCCCAAGACCAAGGTCGAGGTGGCGGTGGACGACTCCATGGTCGATCAGACCATCGAGGCCATCACCAATGCGGCCCGCAGCGGCAAGATCGGTGACGGCAAGATCTTCGTTTCCGACCTGGAACAGGTGGTGCGTATCCGAACCGGCGAATCCGGTCCGGAGGCGCTTTAGGTAGATTTGGAGGACTAAATTGTGGAAGACATATTGAATCTTAGATATGCGCTGGACACCTTCTATTTTCTGGTGACCGGTGCCTTGGTGATGTGGATGGCGGCAGGTTTCGCCATGCTCGAGGCCGGTCTGGTTCGGGCCAAGAACACCGCCGAGATCCTGACCAAGAACGTTGTGCTGTTCGCGGTGGCTTGTGTCATGTACATGCTGATGGGCTACAACATCATGTACCCGGCCGACGGTACCGGCATTATCCCCGCCTTGGACTTCTCCTTCATGTTCGGGGGAGACAACGATCCTACGGCCGTATTGGGACAGGACCCCGCCGGCTGGTACGACGGTGACTACTACTCCGGGATGTCGGACTTCTTCTTCCAGGTGGTATTCGTGGCCACCGCCATGTCCATCGTCTCCGGTGCCGTGGCGGAGCGTATGAAGCTCTGGAGTTTCCTGCTGTTTGCGGTGGTGATGACCGGTTTCATCTATCCCATGCAGGGCTACTGGAAGTGGGGCGGCGGTTTCCTGGATGCCGCCGGCTTCAGCGATTTCGCCGGTTCCGGTGTGGTGCACCTCTGCGGCGCCTCCGCGGCCCTGGCCGGTGTGCTCCTGCTCGGCGCTCGTAAAGGCAAGTACGGACCGGATGGAAAAGTGAACGCCATACCGGGTGCCAATCTGCCGCTGGCCACCCTGGGGACCTTTATCCTCTGGCTCGGCTGGTTCGGGTTCAACGGAGGTTCGGAGCTGATCGTCTCTAACGTCGGTGAGGCCAACGCGGTGGCGGCAGTATTCGTCAACACCAATGCGGCGGCGGCCGGTGGTGTGATCGCCGCCCTGATTACCGCGCGCATCGTGTTCGGTAAGGCGGATCTGACCATGACCCTCAACGGTGCCCTGGCCGGTCTGGTGGCTATTACGGCGGAACCCCTGGCTCCGACGCCCCTATGGGCGACCATTATCGGCGCTGTTGGCGGGGTGATCGTGGTCTTCTCCATTATCGGTTTCGACAAGCTGAAGATCGACGATCCGGTCGGTGCCACCTCCGTTCACGGCGTGGTGGGTATGTGGGGTCTGCTGGCGGTTCCCATTACCAACACCGAAGCCACCATTGGGGCTCAGCTCTACGGACTGATCGTGATCCTGCTCTGGACCTTCGGCGTGAGTTTCATCGTGTGGTTGTTGCTCAAGGTGACCATGGGTATCCGTGTCTCCGAGGAGGAGGAATACGAAGGTGTGGACCTCGCCGAGTGCGGTCTCGAGGCCTATCCGGAGTTCACCGGCCCGCGTGGTTCCGGGTTGTAACAAAGAAGATTTTGGTTAGCGTACGGAAGCTTTTCCAGGGACGGACTTCTTTATTTATCCTCCCCTCGGGAGTATAAATCGGGGCGGTGCATGGAAGCACCGCCATTCAGTCTCCGAGAATGGCTGAGACAGGGAAGGGCGAAGATCACGTTCCTTCTGAACAGATTCCGGAAAAACCTGGATGGTGCTTCCGGATTTACTATAAAGAACCGATTGAAATTTCAATTTGATAAAAAGGTGATTCAATGAATAAAAAGCTTCTTACCGCGGCGGTAGCCGCTGCCCTGGCTGCTCCCGCGGCCATGGCCGAAGTTAATATCTATGGAAACGTCCACCTGGCTACTTCCAGCTACGACTCCGAGATCGATTCCGGCGACGCCTGGGATATCTCCAGCCACCAGACGGTTCTTGGATTTGGAGGCAGCGAGGATCTGGGGGGTAGTCTGAAGGCGGTCTGGGCCCTTGAGTTCCAGATTATGGCTTCCGACGCGGATTGCGATGATGGCGAAGGCGGTGATACCACCTGTAATGCCGACGGCATCTCCAACTGGGCCAGCTGGGTCGGTCTTACCGGCGACTGGGGTACCGCGGTCATCGGTCGTCACGACACCCCGCTGTATATCTCCACCGCCAGCCTGGACATCTTCTCTGCGACCATCGCCGACTATAACGGCAACGGCGCTGATGATTCCCCCTTCGGTGCGGGCAATATCTCCGCCGTTAACATGACCATGACCTCTCATGTCGCTGCTGTCCCGCTGATGGCCGGTCAGGGCCTCGGCTTCGTCGATCTTACCGTCGACCAGGCCATCGCCTACATCAGCCCGAGCTTCAACGGCCTGACCCTGGCTGCCGCTATCGTTCAGCCCGGTATGGACCGCACCACCGGTGCTTCCACCTCCGGTGACGGTTTCGCTGAAGCCTACTCCGTGGCCGCTCTGTACAGCAACGGTCCTTTCTTCGCCTCCTTCGC
This sequence comes from Sedimenticolaceae bacterium, assembly GCA_050287965.1. Lineage (GTDB taxonomy): Bacteria > Pseudomonadota > Gammaproteobacteria > Chromatiales > Chromatiaceae > CBFDBF01. The sequence continues at coordinate 61 of JBNKCX010000047.1, read as the reverse complement.
CTGGGAAAAGATCAACGAAGATCTGGTTGAAGAGCTGCTGAACGCCAGTGCCACCGCTCAG
>JBNKCX010000046.1:0-47853 GCA_050287965.1 Sedimenticolaceae bacterium | reverse complement strand
AGCCCGAAGGGGACCGACAGGGACGTCGGTCCTGTCCATCGGGGCAGGGATGCCCCGTATGGACAGCCCCGCTTAAGACGAGAAGCGCAGAGCACCCGCGCAGCGGGCGGGGACGTGGGGCGGTTTTTCTTTGGTACCTTTTTTTGAGCGCTCAAAAGAAAGGTACTCGTGACCTTTTGCCAAATGCAGAGATAAGACTCCATACCGGACAGGTCACGAAACTAGTTACCAATTTCCAAACCACAGAGAAAGGGAAAGTTTTGGCTCAAGTTAGACGAGGTAAATTCGAATACCGAGGGCTATAGGCTGCGAAACTAACTACCGGACTAGAAAATCTATTGCAGACGGATCAGGAAACTGGTCGCCGATAGAAAGATAACCAGAAGAACGTAGAGATCGATTAGGCTGCGAAACTAATTACCCATAGCAAAACAACGTCCAGGCCATACCCCGTTCTACCTCAATGCACCGGCGGAACCACGTAGAAGAAAACCGAGAAGAAATGCAACACACTGCCCGCAAGAACGAACAGATGCCAGACCGCGTGATGGTAGGCCAGCCGCTTCCAGACGTAGAAGATCACACCGAGGGAGTAACAGAGTCCGCCGGCCAGCAACAGCAGAAGCCCGCCCATCTCCACCGACGACAGCATGGGCTTAATGGCGATCAACACCAGCCACCCCAGCCCCAGGTAGAGGCTCAAGGACAACCACCGGTAGCGTTTCTTACAGACCAGTTCCAGCACCATGCCGACAACGGCGATGCCCCATACCAGACCGAACAGGGTCCAGCCCCAGGGACCGCGCAGATTAACCAGGGTGAAAGGGGTGTAGGTCCCGGCGATCAGAAGAAAAATCGCGGCATGGTCAAGTTTGCGCAAAACCCGCTTTGCCTTCTCTTGGGTGATCCCGTGGTACAGGGTGGAAGAGGAATAGAGCAGAATCAGCGTCGCCCCGTAGATGCTGCTGCTGGTGATGTGCCAGGCATTGCCGTACAAGGTGGAAAACGCCACCAGAACCGCCAGACCGCCGATGCTCAGCAACACCCCAACACCGTGGGTCACCGCGTGGGCGATCTCTTCGCCGATACTGTAGCGCTCCGCCGCTATCTCATTGCCCATGGACAATACCTTAATACCTTAATACCTTAATACCTTGTGGAAATTGCGCTGCAATATGCGTAATTATACTTTATCGACTATTTGATTTCCGACCTGGGATTTAGTTCATGATTTCCTGTCCCGCCAACGGGAGGAAAATTGAACAAATCAGCGGTTGTTGAAGACGCGCAGGCTGGCTCCGTATATAATGGCGCCCGCGCGTCCGGACACTACCGGATTTCCATGACACAATCTTTTCTACCTATTTGCCGCCCATGCATCCCATGATCAATATCGCCGTACGCGCCGCCCGCGGTGCCGGCAATGTACTCCTCCGCTATTTCGAGCGGATCGATACTCTGACGGTTACCACCAAGGGCAAGAACGAATTCGTGTCGGAGGTGGACCGGGCCGCGGAACAGGTGATTATCGAAACCCTGCGCAAGGCTTACCCCGACCACGCCATCCTGGCCGAGGAGAGCGGCCGTTCCGAGGGCAATGAATTCCAGTGGGTCATTGATCCCCTGGACGGCACCACTAATTATCTCCACGGTTTTCCTCAGTTCGCCGTTTCCATCGCCCTGAAACACAAGGGTGTGCTCGAACACGGGGTGGTCTACGATCCCCTGCGGGAGGAGATGTTCACCGCCAGTCGCGGCTCGGGGGCCCTGCTCAATGACCGGAGGATACGCGTCACCCAGCGCAAGGGGCTGGACGGGGCCCTCATCGGCACCGGCTTCCCCTATCGCGAGCACTCCCATCTGGATGCCTACCTCGGTATGTTCCGGGAACTGATCCAGAAGACGGCCGGTATCCGGCGTCCCGGTTCCGCCGCCCTGGACCTGGCCTACGTGGCGGCCGGCCGCCTGGACGGATTCTGGGAGATGGATCTGTCGGAGTGGGATATCGCCGCCGGCACCCTGCTGATCCGAGAGGCCGGGGGCACGGTCACCGATATCCGGGGGGGAGACCGCCATCTGGAGAGCGGCAACCTGATCGCCGGGGGGATCAAGGTCCATGATGCGCTTCTGAAATCGATCCGTCCCTTTCTCGCGCAAGAGACCACTTTCTGATCGCAGCTGACCCGGCCCTGGTCCCGATAATGGAGATGTTCTCATGACCCGACTCCACGGCCTTATCTGCTACCTGCTCCTGTCCCTGACCGCTCTTCAGGCATCCGCGGCCGATTCCCCGTTCGTGGTATACCCCAGCAAAATCCCCTTCGAGACCGTAATGCAGGACCTGCAGATGGCGATCGAGGGGAAGGGTTTCCATATCAATAACATTCTCCATCTGGACCGGATGTTGGAACGCACGGGCAAAGACCTGGGTATGGAGAAACAGATCTTCCTGAGGGCTGAATCCATCGAATTCTGCAGCGCGGTTCTTTCCCGGCGTATGGCCGAGGAGCATCCCCAGCGCATCGCCAACTGCCCGTTCACAATCGCTGTCTACGTCCTGCCGGGGCAGCCGGAGGTGACCTATATCGCCCACCGCAGGGTCAACCTGGGGGAGGACTCGGCGGTCATGGATGAGGTGGAGGCGATGTTCGAATCCCTCGGAAAAGTGGGGATGGAAGGCCTGCTGCAGGGCGGCATGGAGGAAGATTTCTAAGCCTCCCCTGGCTCCGTCAGTTGTTCTTTTCGGTAGCCCTTCTAACTCCCATGGAAAAAGGTGGGAAACCACCCCTGCGCCTCTTCGTCATTCCGGACGAAGCGTTGCGAAGATCCGGAATCCAGAGGCTGTTTCTCGGCTACAGCCACTCCCCCACATCCCCCTTTTCAGTCACGTAGCTACGCAACACGACCTACCCTACGGCACAGACAACAGGCAGGTCGGATTGTGCGTCAGCACGATCTGACAATGAAGCAATTCGGATATGAGGGGCCTTAAAGTTTGCGCCCCGCCCGCCGTTAACCCTTCTGAATCCGGAGTGAGAAACAACCCCATGGCAGAAAAGAATAAGATTCCCCCCGCTGTCGGCGACAGGGCCCTGGAGATGGTCATGCGCGAGGTACTCGACAGTATGGAAGAGATGTCACTGGAGGCCGGGCTCTCACCTCTGGACGGGGGATTCGAGATCATTGATATTGCCCCCGAACGGCACACGATCCGCACCCCGGAGCCAGAGATCGCGGAAGATACCGGAGAGGAAGCCGAGGTTATCGAATTCCAGCCCCTGCGCAGGGCGGCCAGCTAATAACCGGCATCCGGTGCGGAATGCAGGTTAACCTTCGCTGTCCACACCCCGCTCCAGCTCCCCCGTCCGACGCAATTCGCGCTTGAGGATCTTGCCTGCGGCGTTCTTCGGCAACGCCTCCCGGATCACCACCCGGCGTGGAATCTCGTGCCGCCCCAGATGTTCCCGGCAGAAGGCGCGGATATCGGCGCTGGTCACCGACTCGCCTTCCTTGGGTGCCACGTAGGCGATCGGGATCTCACCGTGTCGCTGGTCGGGTTCACCCACCACCGCCGCTTCGAGCAGTTGCGGATGACGGTATAACACCTCTTCGATCATACGCGGATAAACGTTCATGCCGTTAACGATGATCATGTCCTTCTTGCGATCCACGATGTAGAGATAACCGTCCTCATCCTTGTACCCCAGATCCCCGGTGCGTACCCACTCTCCGAAAAAGGCTTCGGCGGTGGCCTCCGGCAGATTCCAGTAACCCTGCATGACATTGGGGCCGCGGACGCAGATCTCCCCGATCTCCCCCCGCGCCAGATGCTGTCCAAAGTCGTCAAAGATCTCAATCTCCACGTCCGGCACCGGCAGACCGACCGAAGCCGGTTTGCTCGGTCCGCCGATAGGATTGACACAGGTAACCGGGGAACATTCGGTAGGCCCGTCACCTTCGTAGATGGGAATACCAAACCGCTCTTCGAACTGGCGCATCACCTCCACCGGCATGGCGGCCCCGCCGGAGACCGCGTAGCGAATACTCTTCCAGTTCTTCAGCTGTCCTTCCGGGATACGCAACAGGACGCTGTACATGCTGGGCACACCGAGAAATACCGTGGCCTGCACCGCGGCGATGGTTTCCGACACCAGGGTGGGATCAAACTTTGGCAACGGCGCAAAACTGAGTCCGTGCAACAAGGGGGTGAGCATACCGACAGTGGCGGCGAAGGAGTGAAACATGGGCAACACCACCAGCAACCGGTCCTCGCCCGGCCGCAACTGCAAACCGTTTACAACACTAAAACTGTTGGAAAGCAGATTCCGGTGGCTGAGCATCGCCCCTTTCGGATGCCCGGTGGTACCCGAGGTATAGAGGATTGCCGCCAGGTCCTGCAGCGGATCGATATCCGGAGAGGGCGGTCGCGGCTCCACGGCACAAAGGGCCGCAAAGGAGAGATCGTCCCCGTTTTCCGGCTCGCCACCGATGGCGACCGAGAATTCCAGATCCGGGAGGTCTTCCCGGAACGCCGCTACCGATGCCGCGAAGGCCTGATGATAGAACAAGGCCCGCGCGCCGGCATCCCGGAGGATGTAGCTTATCTCTTTCGGATTCAGCAGCAGATTCACCGGCACCACCACCGCCCCTGCCTTGACGATACCGCAGTAACAGATGGCGAAGGCGTCGGAATTGATACAGTAAAGGGCGATCCGATCCCCTTTCCTGATACCCCGTTCCGCGAGCGCCGTCGCCACCGCATCCGATGCCCGGTCTATTTCCGCGAAGGTGACGACACGATCGGAAAAACGGATGGCCGGCTGATCGGAAAAGGCCTCCGCCGTGGCGCGCAGCCTGTCCGGAATCGAGCCCGAGTATGTTGATGCAGTACCCATGACGCTTTATCTATCTAACCGAGGGTGGGGTCCCGGGGAAGTTAAATAACCCGGGAAAAATTCTTCTGCTCTTTCTTTGCCGCCAGATAGCTGTCGAACACCATGCAGATGTTGCGAATCAGCAGACGCCCCCGAGGCATAATCCTGATACCCGATTCGTCCAAGGACAATAAGCCGTCGTCGGCCATGCTCTTCAGTTGCTGCAATTCGGAGCTGAAGTAATCGGCAAAAGAGATTCCCCAACGGGATTCCACCGATCCGTAATCGAGAACAAAATGACAAATCAGGCGGGTGATGACGTCGCGTCGGATCAGGTCATCCCGGTTCAGCTCGATTCCACGGAATATGGGCAGTTGTCCGGCATCGATACGCTGATAGTACTCGTCCGGGGTGCGTACGTTCTGACTGTAGGTCGCACCCACCATACCGATGGAAGTTACACCCATGGCCACCAGGTCGCAGTCCGCATGGGTGGAGTAGCCCTGAAAATTACGGTAGAGGGTGCCGTCCCGTTGCGCCTGCGCCAGCTCGTCATCCGGCCGAGCGAAATGGTCCATGCCGATGAATACATACCCGGCCGCGGTCAGCCGATCGATGGTCATTTTGAGGATATCGAGTTTCTCCTGCGGTGAGGGCAGATCCTCCGCATTGATGCGCCGCTGCGGCATAAATAGCTGCGGCAGGTGTGCATAGTTAAACACTGACAATCGGTCCGGTCCCACTTCGATCACCCGATCGAGGGTCCGCGCAAAGCTCTCCACCGTCTGGAACGACAGTCCGTAGATCAGATCGATACTGATAGAGCGAAACCCCTCATCCCGCGCCGCCTGCAGCACCGTCATGGTCTGGGCTTCGGATTGGACGCGGTTGACCGCTTTCTGCACCTTCTCATCGAAGTCCTGAACGCCCAGGCTAAGGCGGTTGAATCCGATCTCCCGCAACAGCGCAATGGTGTCGCCTGTCGCCTCCCGGGGATCCACTTCGATGGAATACTCGCCGCTATCGTTATCCGCCAGGGTGAAATGCTCACCGGTGATGCGCATCAACTCCCGCATCTCGTCATGACTGATAAAGGTCGGCGTTCCACCGCCCCAGTGCAGCTGATCCACCCGCCGATTACGATCGAACAGCTCTCCCTGCATGGCAATTTCGCGATAAAGACGCTCCAGGTAGGGCGCCGCCATATCCCGGTCCTTGGTCACCACTTTGTTGCAGGCACAGTAAAAACAGACGGTATCGCAGAACGGGATATGAAAATAGAGAGAGAGGGGACGTCCGCTGGCATTGGTCTCCCGCGCAACCGTCCGGTACTGTTGTTCACCGAAACCTTCATGAAACTGAGGCGCAGTGGGATAGGAGGTATAGCGCGGACCGGCGTAATCGTATTTCTCAATCAGTTCCTGATCGAATACCAGTGACTGATCCATTGCAGATCCCATATTAATCCTCGCTCACATCCAGACCGAATCGGTGGGTCTCGTTAATCTGTTTAAGCAGTATATAGAAAGGGATCTGCTCATAATGGCGATCCAGGATCTCTATAAAAGGCAGATCTTCGCGGCCAAAGACATACTCTCCCTTGCACATGGCCTGATAGATGTCGTCGATGCTCTTCTCCAGAGATTCCAGAAAGACCGGGAAACGACCGACCTCCGCCAGGTCCTCCATATCGTACATAAGACATTCCCGCAGGTCGGCCACTTCGAATTTCGCCTGTTTCACCCAATCTGCATACTCTTCCGGGCTGCGGGCTCGTTGTATGGTCATCGGTCATCGGTCCTCATCAAATACGGCCTGATACTCGGCCACCTGCTCCGCAGTCAGGAGAAAGACACCCTCCCCTCCGCGCGCGAACTCCAGCCAGAGGAAAGGAACCTCCGGATAGCGCGCTTCCAGGGCCCGGGCGCTGTTGCCCACCTCAACCACCATGATACCACCCGGATGCAAATGGGCAGACGCTTGGCGCAGGATTCTCGAGACGACATCCAATCCCTGAGGTCCGGCCTCCAGCCCCAGCGCCGGTTCCCGCAGGTATTCGTCCGGCAACTGATCCATCTCCGCCCGGCTCACGTAGGGGGGATTGCTGACAATTATGTCGTAACGCCTGCCCTGCAACGATTGGAACAGATCGGACTCGATCGCTTCCACCCGCTGTTCCATTTTATGGCGCTCAATATTGATACGGGCCACTTCCAGCGCGTCCGGGGAGATATCTACCGCATCCACCCGGGCATCCGGAAAACCGTAAGCGCAGGCAACGGCGATACAGCCGCTGCCGGTACAAAGATCAAGTATCGCCCCCACCCTCTCCGGATCGATCCAGGGTTCGAATCCCTGCTCTATCAATTCGGCGATAGGTGACCGGGGGACCAGGACGTGGTGGTTCACGAAAAAACGGAGACCTGCAAAACCGGCTTCGTGGGTAAGGTAGGCGGCCGGCAACCGCTCGTCAATACGGCGCTGCAGCAGAGAGATCACCGCCGAACGTTCTCCGGTCGTGAGTCGACTGTCCAGATAGTCGGGTGGAATATCGTGAGACAGATGCAGCGCGTGCAGCACCAGTGCCAACGCCTCATCCAGGGCGTTATCGGTGCCGTGACCGAAAAACAGCCCCGCCTCACTGAAACGGCTGGTCCCCCAGCGGATGAAATCACGCAGGGTCTGTAGAGATCCTGTATCGTCGGCCATACACTTTCCACTCAGAAACGAGCGGGAAGCATAGGGAATTTACCACCCTTTTTCCAGCGCGCCGGAACCTGGGGAGGTTTCCACCTTAGCGGGACGCCTGAGGTGTCCCGCTAAAGCGAACAGGGGAAGACCCGAACAATCAGGCCGCTTTCGGCTTCTCTCCGCGGTAGGCGGCACAACCGCCCTCTTCCTTCTTGCAGCCCCCGACTTCCAGCCCACCGCGGTGGACCAGTTCCTCCAGCGAGATGTCGCTGAGGAAGGTGTAAATTTCCCGGCTCAGTTCGTCCCACAGGTTGTGAGTAAGGCAGATCTTGCCGTCCTGGCAATCCCTATTTCCGCTGCAGCGGGTAAACTCAACCCACTCGTCCACCGCGCAGATAATATCCGCGATGGAGATTTCATCTGCAGGCCGACCAAGGTAATAACCGCCACCCGGTCCACGGACACCCTTTACCAGGCTCTTCGCCCGCAGCCCTGCGAACAGCTGTTCCAGGTAGGAGAGTGAAATACCCTGAGTTTCCGAGATCTCGGCCAACGTGACCGCCCGTTCTCCTCCATGGAGAGTTAAATCCAGCATTGCTGTTACCGCATATCGCCCTTTGGTTGAAAGTCTCATAATAATTACCTTCTTTTATGTAATGAACTAATTCCTACTTTTTTCCTTGGGTTAAAAAACTAGCATTTTCCTAGGGAAATTGTCAAGATAATTTAGACAGTTTCTAAGTATATCGAGGCAGCCCCCTCACCCCCTCTCCCCCGCCCGGTTCCGACGAACCCCGCCCATCCAGTCGGTTTCGGAAAAACGATGTCCCTGCCGTACACAATAAGAGAGCCACTTAGATAGGAAAAGGTTCACTTTCCATTTCTGATTCAGGGTCGGGTGCTCCACTCCCCTGTTCAGAGGCAGGGCCTTCTGCCGAAGTTCCAGAATCTCGGCCTGAGCGGAATCGTGATAGACCCGCAAGGTAGCATCCGGATCCGGTAACTGCCCGTCCTCACGGGCAAAAAAATAGGTCAGGTGGAGCAGGGTCGTATAAGGGGTCTGCTCCAGGATCTCCAGATAGAGATCCATCGCCCCCTGCAACCGGGAGAGAAATATGCCATCCAGGGTTCGCAGCTCCGGCGCCAGCCGCAACAGATGGCGGTAGTTCTCCTCGCACAGGTCCATCAACCGCCCCACGGATGGTCTGGCGGTCAAAAGTACACTTAGAGACCAGGGATACCGGACCATCCGCACTTGTTACCCCCCGAACACCGATTTTTCCGACCGAATCGCCATGGGGATAATCTTAAACCATCCGGAAACAGCCCTGAAAAAAACGCCCCATGGACAACGGAGCGTTCTGTTGAGCATATCTCTCCTTGGCAACCGGCGGTCAGGCGTTGCTCTCTTCCGCGATCTGCTTGTGGACCTCGGCCATATCCAGCTCGGAAGCGCGCTTTAACAGCTCCTTGAGTCCTGATTCGGGCAAGGCCCCCGCCTGGCTGAAGATGATCACCTTCTCTCTGAAAATCATCAGCGTGGGAATGGAACGAATCTGGAAATGCGCGGCGATCTCCTGTTCCTCTTCCGTGTTGACTTTGGCGAAAACAATATCCGGAAACTCCTCGGACACCTTTTCATAGGTGGGCGCGAAAGAGCGGCAGGGTCCGCACCAAGGAGCCCAGTAATCCACCACGATGAAATCACTGTTGGTTACGGTATCCTCGAAATTATCCTTGTTTAGCTCGACAACGGCCACGATCAGCCCCCTTTGTTAAGGTTATAAAGTATAGAATTATATCAGAAATCCCTAATGTAACCAGTTCGGCAACCCGGGACGGCACGCCGCTTTGCCGGTGAGATAACGGGTTCTTCTATCCCAGGGCTCTGAATATGGCATCGCGGATGTCGTCCACGCCTCCAACACCGGGAATCTTGTGGTATTCAGGAGCCCCCTCACCGCCGGCCTCGGCCCATCCGGAGTAGAACTCCACCAGGGGTTCGGTCTGGTCATGATAGACCTTGAGGCGGGCCCGCACGGTCTCTTCCCTATCGTCATCCCGTTGAATGAGATCCTCGCCGGTAACGTCATCCTTACCCTCCACCTTGGGTGGATTATAAATGACATGGTAGGTTCGGCCGGAGGCGAGATGAACCCGGCGACCCGACATGCGTTTGATGATCTCCTGATCCGGGACATCGATCTCCACCACCGCATCGATCTCCACCCCGGCCGCCTTCAGGGCTTCAGCCTGAGGAATGGTGCGGGGAAACCCGTCGAACAGAAAACCGTTCCCGCAGTCGTCCTCACTGATCCGCTCCTTCACCATGCCCATGATGATATCGTCGGAGACCAGCCCACCCTCATCCATAATCTTCTTTGCGGCCTTGCCGAGATCGGTACCCGCCTTAACATGGGCGCGCAGCATATCGCCCGTGGAGATCTGAGGAATCTGGTATTTTTCTTTTATGTAGTTTGCCTGGGTGCCTTTTCCGGCACCGGGTCCACCCAGCAGAATCACTCGCATGTCTGTAACTCCTTGTAATGAAAGGAAAGGGGGAGTCTGACACAAGAGCCCCGGGGAAACCACAGAACCCTATCAATGGGTTGATACAATCATTCTATTGCGTTTGGTGTTACGCTTCCCAGCATGAGTTCCAAGCCGATCATGCTGGTTGTCGCACTCCCACCGGAGGCGAAACCCGTCAACCGCCGCTATGGGATGCTACGGGATACCAGGCATGACCGATTCCCCCTCTACCTTGGGGAGGAACTGGCCCTGGTGGTCTCCGGCCCGGGAAAAGAGGCCGCCGGACAGGCCTCCGTCTGGCTGGATTCGGTCCTCAAACCGGCACATGACGCGGTCTGGATCAATCTGGGCATCGCCGGACACGCCACCCGGCCCCTGGGTCAAGCCGTATATGCAAATACGGTTGAGGATGAAGAGAGTGGTGAGCGGTGGTCGGTGGCTCCCCTTCCCGGGCCGGAGTGGGAAAACGACCGTCTTGTTACCCTGAATGCGCCTGATACGGAATACGCCCGGACCGGGCTGGTGGATATGGAAGGGGCCGGTTTTTTTCAGGCAGTCAGCGGATTTACCGCGCCGGAACGCATCCATTGTCTTAAGATCGTCTCCGATAACCGCGCCAACCCGGCACCGATGATAACCGGTAAAATGGTGTCGCGACTGATCGAGGAACAGCTGGATATCCTGGACAGGCTATTTGAATACGTGAGAGAAGCATTGTGACGCAATCCCAACGAACCGTCGTTGTTACGGGTGCCAGCCGGGGAATCGGAAAGGCCGTTACGGACAGGCTGTTACTGGAGGACTGCCGCGTTATCGGCATCGCACGGGACTTTGCCCCCGAAGACCGGGATTGCCGGGATTTTATCCCGTTCCCCCTGGATCTCTCTCACATCAGAGAGCTGCCGGCGCGGCTCCGGGAGCTGCGCAATAACCACCCGGAAATCGACGGCCTGGTCTGCAATGCGGGTTATGGACGCTTCGGATCACTGGAAGAGTTTTCGGCCCATCAGATACAGGAGTTGATCGACACCAATCTGACAAGCCAGATCCTGATCGCCCGCGAGTTTCTTCCACTTTTCAAAACCGCGGGACGGGGGGACCTGATTTTTATGGGTTCGGAAGCCGCTCTTAAAGGAGGAGGCCGTGGCGCGGTCTACTCCGCCACAAAGTTCGCACTGCGCGGACTGGCGCAATCCCTGCGGGAGGAGTGTGCCGGCAGTGGTGTACGTGTGGGAATCGTCAATCCGGGCATGGTCCGGACCGGGTTCTTCGATAAACTCGACTTCCGTCCGGGAGAGGCTAACGACAGCCATCTGCAAGCGAACGATGTGGCGGAAGCGATCTGGCTGATGCTCTCCGCCCGCCCCGGAGCCGCCATCGACGAGATCAACCTGTCACCACAAAAAAAGGTCATTCATTTCAAAAAGGGGGAATGATCCGTTCCCCCGGGGACGGGTGCGTATATGGATTACATCATATATTTCAGTCTTGACAGAAACTTCTGTATTCCTATACTCAACATATGAAACTCTCGCCGACCACACAACGGTTCGTGCTGCACTGGGGCGAAATGGGAACCCGCTGGGGGGTAAATCGCACCGTGGCGCAGATACATGCCCTGCTTTATCTCGCGGAACACCCCCTGACCGCGGATGAAATCACGGAAGCCCTCGGTGTCGCCCGCTCCAACGTCAGCAACAGCATTAAAGAGCTGCTGTCATGGCGTTTGGTCAAGGTGGTTCATGTCCTGGGGGATCGTCGCGACCACTTCGAGACCTCCAAGGACGTCTGGGAACTGTTCAAACTCATCGTCGAAGGACGAAAACAGCGCGAGATCGACCCGACCCTGGAGGAACTGGAGGCGCTGTTAGCCAGTCCTGAGCTCAAGAAAGAGTCGAGCGAAACCCGCAGGCGTATCGAAGAGACGCAGCAATTCATCAGTATCCTCACGCACTGGTCGGACGAAATGCTTCGTCTGGAACCGGAAACGCTCATGAAGGTGCTTAAGCTCGGCGCTAAAATCCGCAACCTGATCAGACGTGACAGCAAAGGATAAGGGGGCGTTTTTTTGGCTGCATATTTCTGTTTGTACAGAATTTTCAGATAATACGGAGGACTTTATGGACGACAATATCTACCCCCTTGAATTCCTCTACGACGGTGACTGCCCGATCTGCCGTGCCGATGTTGCCCGACTGCACAATGCCGATGGTCACCAACGGCTCATCTTCATCGATGTCTCGGCCCCGAACTTCGATCCAGGAGTCTACGACCGGACCCGGGAGGCGTTACTGGCGAGAATACATGCCCGCCGTGCGGACGGAATCATGGTTGAAGGGCCCGAGGTGTTCCGCCTGGCACTCGCCGCCGTAGGCCTGGGACCGATCGCGGCCCTGACCCGTTGGCCTCTCATCAGCCAGGTCACCGATATCGCCTATAAGCTGTTCGCGCGGCATCGGGTTTCCCTGTCACGTCATTTCGGCGGCTTCTTTGCTCGGATCACCCCGGAGTGTGATCTCTTCTGCCGGCCGCCCTTAGATAAGGAAAAACCAAGTACTCGTAATTATTGAAGAAAGCTTCATCAATACAACTATCGCTAATACGGCCATAAACCGTAACGCGGCTCGATGAATGATTTCGGAGATCACCATACTTCTATGAAAGTAAAATATAGATTCTACACCGGTGTTATATTTGCCTTAGCCGCTGCAATTGCAATGCCAGCAGCCTTTATGGTTATCTCCATTTTCACGAAAGGAGGCGACATCTCTTTCAGTAGAATACTGGGCACTGTTATGTTTGGTGCAATATTTTCTATCGCTGCGTTTTTTTGGGGTGTCTTATTAACATCCCGCTTTCGAGCATCTGAATACAAAAAACCACTTTCCATTTTCATCGTCTTATTCTCATGGGGTTGTGTAATAACCGCCCTAACGATGTTTTCCACTGGGTTTGTAATGGGGGTTTTTGAATCCATCAGGCATATGGAATTGCCAATAAAAGCGTTTGAGTATGGCTTATTTGTATGGGGAGCAGGCTCCGTAGTAACTTTTGGCATAGTATACGTTGTTGGCGGTGTGGCAGGCGTAATCACAGGTATTATTTACCACCGTATCCCACTTAACGAGTGGTTTGTTCGGATGCCGGACATTGCACCGCATACCTCCCAGTCCCCTGTCGTTGAAGAAAGACGTTCACTTTGACCGGCGCTTCGATTATTGTTTCTAACTCGCAGCATCATCGGCGCCACCAGTAATCCAATACCCTTCTGATAGGTACGTTCGCCAGGGCCGGTCTCTTTAAGCCGATAAACGATAGCGCCGGAACGGCCACACTGCCATCAAACCGGCCGTCAACATAATCAATGTCGTTGGTTCCGGCACCACCTGCCTCGTTACGGCGTCGGCGATCAATCTATGGCCAGCGGTAGTCGGATGGATCGGATCCCAAAACAGATAGGTGTCGGGATCGGCCCCCGGCGTCAGGAAGGCTGGCGACGTGACGTCCGTTAAGCCAAAGGCGGCGGGATCGGCGATCACCTCTTCGGCCAAGGTATAGAGATCGACGCCTATGATATCGGCTTCGAAATCGGCGCTGCCTTCAAGGGAAGCTATGAGGCCGGGCAACTCGGCGTTAAAGCCGGCGGTCACCGCCGCCACGTAAGGTTGCAGCGCCTCCGGCAGGGCGTAGGCGCCGCTCCAGATGGGGCTCTTGGCGCTATCGATCTGGTTCGGAAGCACGATGCGGGTAGCCCCGAGTGCTTCGAGATTCAGGAGATTGGCCTGGGTCAGGGCGGTTAAATGCAAAATGGCGTCACTGACAGGAACATTGCCAAGCGCGTAATACATGATGTCATTGGCGCCACTCCAATAGAGCACCAGATCATCTACGGCAAACCCTCCATGGTCCGCAACGAAGCTTGCTATCTGCGTTCCTACATTGTCCACCGGCTGAACCTGTCCAGGGACCACCAACGAGCGACGGTCGGTGGTCCCGGAGCCTGTGGTGGCACCGGCCCACGCGTAGTTGCCTCCGCCGATGCGGCTGGCGGTTAGCGGTTCGAGACCGAGGTCATCTGCGACATAGTCCGCCCAGTTCTTTCCATTCGACATTCGCCCCTGATAATAAGGCGGCACGATTGGATCGGGCTGCAGATCCGGATCCGACGTACTGGCGTCCCACACATTTCCCGCGTCACTCAAGCTGTCACCGAATACATATAGCGCGGCCTGAGCCGATGGAACACAATATATGATCAGGGCCAGCACGGAACCTGACATCAATTTAAATCTTTTCATTATTCTCTCCCTGGGAGCCGGGGCCTATATTTCCGTAGCTCTGACAGCACCTGCATACATACGCCGGTCCTATTCCCTAACTAGATACTTTGCTCCAACATACTTCTGGCCACTGCCAGGCCGCGTTTTGCTTCTTCGCGATAGGGGCTGAACGACAACACATGCTCGAACGTATCAATCGCCTGTTGGTAATCCCCCTTTGCCGTAAGTACAAAACCAAGATTTGAGTGGGCCTGCTCATACATCGGATTTATCTTTATCGCTTCGTGCAGTATTGCAATCGCCTCTTCCAGCTTGCCGTGATTGAAAGGCTCTAATGCTCGGTCACCCACCTCCACCGCCTCCTGTTTGACCGCCATGACTTCCAGCATTTCCACACCCCCGCTTGTTTCCTGGCCACCACAACTCGGACAGGTAAACATGCGCGCATCATAACGACCGCTACATTGAATGCACTTCTGCATGACATGAGTTGTTGTAGATGAATTGTTACCGTCGGTATCCATCGCTCTGTTCCTCCGTGAGATAATATGAAAGAAACCTTCCTGAACAAAAAGCAATAAAAATCCAGCCTCCAGATATGTTCAACACAACCGGACTTCAATCGCCCTGATTTTTCCAGCGCTCCAACCGGGGAATTCCACGGGTAAGCAACCAGCCGATAAATTTCGGGGTACCGCGCTCTTTGAGTTTCTCGATACAGAACGCCTGCATCTGCCGTGCCGTCATGTCCGGCTGCATGAACGCGCCATTCTGGTAGCAATAGCTGCAATAGGTAAGATTTCTGCTTCCGTCAGCATTTGTACCCCCGCCGCTTGGGTCTTGCTTTATCGGCATTCCACAGCTCTGACAAAATCCGTTCATGCGCACTCCTTAACAATGGGGAGACAACCGCCGTTCAGCCGCCGACCCCGGCGACTGAATTGGCTTTGCTGTGTATTGGTAGTTTGGAAGACTAATATTCCGCCTTTACAACAGGCAGCTCAATAGGGAATGTATGCTAACTTCGGATCAAGCTTATATGTCCAGGGAGCACCGGCGTTTTTCCAGCCATTAACAACCCTCTTACCGTCGTTATCATTACCCGGGGACTTCAATTTGTCGCCCTCAAACCCGTCCGTGATGGTATATAGGTTCTTGAAGCCCGCCTTGGCAAGCTTGTTAACCGCCAAAGCACTCCTTGATCCGGAGCGACACAAAATCATAATGGTGTCTGTTTCCTTGAACTTACTCTGTACTTCCTTGATAAAAGCCTCATTATAGGACATATCAGGTTTCGAGGTTTCCGGGTCGACTCCTCCATCAAAAAGCTCTATCGGTATATTTACCGCCATCGCGGGGTGACCGACAAATACATACTCGCCGGGAGTCCTTACATCTAATATTCGAATTTTGTCCGGCTCTGCCCGCCATTTAGCGTAAGCATCCTTTGCGGTTATATATAGACCCAATTCCGTCTGTTTTTTTTCCGGAAGAGCCTTATCAGCCCAGGAAACAGTCACGAAGCTTAGAAATAAAAGCGGCGCAACTAGCGATAGGATTAACCGTCTGTTCATTTTCGCCTCCATGTGTTCTACGTTTAACAGTTTCCAAACTACCAAACACAAACAAACTTCTACAACAGGGTACTGCTCGGCAGACACCTTGCATTGCACAGTGACACCAAACCAACTAATCAAGCTCAATTACTTCGACCAGGAACGGTCATTTTGGCAGGAATTGACGATCGCCATTCTTGCTTCCTGCGGATATTACAAATTCCCTGTTTCCGCGGAGTCTACCAAAGATACCCTTGGTTTTAAAACAGCCCGATAACCAGTGGCCTGAATATATGAGATGAAGATCTACTTTTTGCGGGCCCGCGGCCTTCCCCGGCGGCATCCACAACCTCAATCGCTCTGGCGAAACACATCGTACGGATATATAGTTTGGTCAAGGCACAGCCGAATAGCGATCGCCGACCTCAATAAGGCCCCGGGAGAGCATTTACAAGTGAATATGGAAATATCCGGAATTGGCGCAACTCTGGCGGATGGAACGAAAATCCGTCTGGACTCCACGGGTACCTGTGATAAGCAGTGCCTTACCGACGCCTTCGACGGACTCTCCGACAGAACGCGTTACTCGCGATACCACGCCCCCGTCAAAAGACTCCCGGACAGCTATCTTGATAGCCTCATCCACGCCGACAATAAACATAGCATGGTAGTGGTCGCCCATGTTGCGGACAGCAACCCGCAGGAAGGTGCGGGTCTGGCACGCTATGTTTGTCTTGAGGATGAACCAAACGTCGCGGAGTTTTCGCTGACCATCGCCGATAATTTTCAAGGCCGAGGGCTCGGCGGGATTTTGCTTAAGCATTTGGTTGAGCATGCGCGTTCCAATAACATCCTCACTCTGAGGGGTTATGTCATTTCCGGCAACACGCCTATGCTCAAATTGCTGGAAAAATATAACTGTTCCATAAAGAGAGAAAGTGACGGCACCCATTGTTATGAGATTGACACGACTGCCGCCCCGGCAGATCGAAATTGACCGGATGCCTTCTAAAGATCCGCCGTTCAAAGATCATTTTTCCATCCTGGCCGCCGGCTACAGCAGATATCGCCCCGATTATCCGGTCAGCCTGTTCAGATACCTCGCGTCCCTGACACCGGGAAAGGAGCTGGCATGGGATTGCGCAACCGGCTCCGGTCAGGCGGCCGTTACTCTGGCCGATTTCTTTTCGACGGTTATTGCCACGAACGCGAGTTCCAAACAGATCGAACAGGCTTGTACACATCCGTCCGTTGAATACAGAATCGCTACCGCGGAGGAGTCCGGACTGGAATCGGCGAGCGTTGACCTGATTACTGTCGCCCAGGCGCTGCATTGGTTCGACATCCCCAGGTTTATGCAGGAGGCAGAGAGGGTATTGAAGCCGAAGGGTATCATAGCGGTCTGGACCTATAACCTGTTTCGAATCACACCTGAAATCGACGCCGTTGTGGATGATCTCTACTGGAATGTTCTCGATGGATACTGGGCCAAGGAACAGAAGTTGGTGGAGAGCGGGTACGCCGACCTGGAATTGCCGTTCATGGAACAGTCGTCCCCGGCATTTGAGATGAACACCCGTTGGCGGTTGGATCGGGTTATCGGCTATCTCGGCACCTGGTCCGCAATCGGAAACTACCGGAAGACACATGGAGGTGATCTTATTGCCGATATATCCGCCCGGCTCAACAGGGCCTGGGGGGACGCCGCCCAGGAGAGGGAGATATGCTGGCCGCTAAACCTGAGAGTCGGCGTGAACAAGTGAGACATATGTACCGCTCTTATTCGGACTGACAATATAGCCGCCCTCTCTCTGCTGACATCACCGGTGTCAATCGGATGTTCTCAGTGTTTAGACAAGGCCGCCGGGTCTCTGGTCCGTAAGCCAGAAAAAGCGACGCGGCGGCACAATCAGCCGGTCATCGAACTGTTCCGGATATTCACCGGAATATAGGTCCACCACCTGACAATATTGGAATAACCCCCTGTTTCCCAACTCGGAAAGATCCAGGTATTGCTGATTGACATCGAAATTGGCCACCACCAATACCATTTCTCCCGTCTGTTCCGGATGTGTGCGCAGGAACACGAACAGGTGCGGATTCGTTACGGTCAGTAGCTCGCGATTGTTGTAGTCGGCAAATGCGGGGGTGGCCTTGCGTACGGCAATCATCTTCTGCAGTCCTTCGAACAAACGCTGCTCCACACTGCCATGGTTGTTGCGCTGTTCCGCCTTGTCCCAGGCGATGCGCGGACGGTGCAGCCAGCGGCTATCGTTGGCCTTGCTCAGATCCTTAAGATAGCTGACGTCGTTCAGGGTACCGACTTCGTCTCCGTAGTAGAGCAGCGGGATACCTCCGTAGGAGAGGATCATGCTGTGCAGCAGCAGGATCAGATCAACGGCCTTATCGATCTCTCCCGGATCACCGTTCTCCATGGCTGATTCCAGACCGGCCAGGGATGCCAACGAACCGGAAATACGGGCGTCACCGGTCTTCTCGTTGCGCCCGAACGGCGTACCGCGGGCACTCGAGTCCGGGAACATACCGGTGTAATAGTCCAGCAGGAAACGACGGTGAAGGCGCGGATCGGAACCCACCGTCCGCACGTCCACGTCGTCGAAACCGAGGCCGATGTCGTCGTGGCAGCGAAGATAATTGAGCCAGGTAGCCCGATCCAGTTTGTCCGGAAGCGAACGCACCCCCTGATTCAGCAACCTGGCGTTTTTGGTGGCTGCTGCGTCCCACAACAGGGCCATGAGGGTAGCGTTGTAGGCGATCTCGCACTCCTTGGCGATCACTGCATCCTCGCCGAAATACTTGGCGATCTCAACCGGTGCCACGATAGCCTCGGCGATAAACAACACCCCGGGGGCGGTGACCTGACAGCAATCCTTCATCAACTGCAGGAGCAGGTGGGCCTCACGCTCGTTCTGGCAGGTGGTGCCGATCTTCTTCCATAGAAAGGCCACCGCATCCAGACGTACGATATCCGCTCCCTGGTTGGCCCAAAACAGGATGTTGTCCATCATTTCGATCAACACATCCGGGTTGGAGTAGTTAAGATCCCACTGGTAAGTGTTGAACACGGTCATCACCCACTTGCCCATGGTTTCGTCCCAGGTGAAGTTGCCCGGAGCCGTCTCGGGAAAGATCTCCGGCATGGTCTCCTCGAACATATCGGGCACCCTACGGTCGGGATAGATATAGTAGTAGTCCTGGTGCCGCTTGTCGCCGTCGCGGGCAGAGCAGGCCCATGGGTGTTCGTCCGAGGTATGGTTCAGCACCATATCCAGAGTCAACAGCATACCGCGCCTGCGCATCCGCTCCGCCAGTACCCGCAACTGCTCCAGGGTACCGTAACGCTCATCGATATCGCGGAAATCGCTTACCGCGTAACCTCCGTCGGAGGCCTCCTTGGGGCATTTGAGCATAGGCATCAGGTGCAGCATATTGACGCCCAGCTCCTGCACATAGGGAAGACGCTCGTTCAGACCTTCCAGGTTTCCTGCAAAGCCATCTGTATAGAGAGCCATTCCGACCCATTCCTGACTAAGAAACCAGTTGTGATCGTGCTCCCGTTCCACGTCCAGCTGTTTGAGATCCGCAGCGCGGCTTACGTAGTTTCGCGCCAGCACCTCCACCAGCCGCAGCATCTTCGCCTCGAAGTCGTTTCGCTGTCCGTACAGATAATGAAACAAGGAGTGTATGCCATAGAAATTGGCACCCAGCCGGGTGTAGAAATGGCGCAGATCACACTTGCAGATCTCGGGCTTGAGCTGGTCGAGGATGTCGTTCAGCAGGGAATGGGATACCTGTTCATACATTGGCGCCGGCGTTCCTCGTAGTATTCCTTACCGCAATATAAGGCGTCACGATCCGGCCGTAAACAAAAGGGACCCGTCCTACGGTCGGTGGGGATTACCGGGCCTGCGGCCCTCTCGCCGCTGACGCGGCTCGTTCTGCGCGCCTCCGGCGCTTGTCGAACCCAACCTTATTTTGATTACCTCGGGTTCGAACCCCACCCTCTAAAACCAAAGAACCCGCCTTTCTGGCGGGTTCTTTGATTTTGGCGGAGAGGGAGGGATTCGAACCCTCGGTACGCTATTAACGTACACACACTTTCCAGGCGTGCTCCTTCAGCCGCTCGGACACCTCTCCAAAACTGATTAATTACGGCAATTCCGTCGGCCGCTGGGATGCCTTTCCAGACCCAGGCACCTGATACGGAGATCAGGAGGCGGAAGATTAAACCAGATCAGCCGATTTCGCAATCCGAAAGGGTGGAAATCCGGGCTTTTGGTGCCGCCGGGCATACCGGAGGGGAAATCCCCGGCTCGCGATTCTCTTTCATCCCTACCCCCGACGCGTGAATGTTTTCCCAATTATTACAATACGGTTACATGAGACGGCAAGTTTTTTCCATTAAGCCCGATTTTAAGTATAGTGCTACCTTCTTTTATATATTCTTGATTGGAAGTTGTCTGATGACATCCGGAAAACGCAAAGGCAAGAAAAAGAAACGCACCATGGCGGAACGGGCCGACCACCATCATCTCTATGAGTTATCCGTCCAGTGCGCTCCGTCCGAGATCGATTTCCTGGATAAAACCTTCAAAAAACTACGCGGCCACAGAGCAACGCTTCTGCGCGAGGATTTTTGCGGTACCGCCAACGTCTGTTGTGAATGGGTACGCCGCCGCAAAGATAATCGCGCGATCGGGGTGGATATAGACCATGACGTCCTCGAATGGGGACGCACCAATAACCTGAGCAAGCTTACAAAAGGCCAGCGCCGCCGGGTCGAGCTGGTGCAGGATAACGTCCTGGAGGCAAAAACCGATGCACCGGACATTATCGCGGCCATGAATTTCAGCTACTGGCTTTTCCAGAAGCGCCGGAACCTGAAACACTACTTTCGCCGTGTCCATTCAGCGCTGGCGAAAGATGGTGTATTTTTTATGGACGCTTACGGCGGCTATGATGCATTCCGGGAACTCAATGAAGACCGGGAAATCGAGGAAGGCAATTTCACCTATATATGGGAGCAGGAGAAATTCGATCCGGTCACCCACCGGCTGATATGCAATATTCACTTTGAATTCCCCGACGGCTCACGCCTGAAAAACGCCTTTCGCTACGACTGGCGGTTCTGGACCCTTCCCGAAATCCGGGATGTCCTGGAGGAAGCGGGTTTTCGCAGGATAACTGTTTACTGGCAGGGCTGGGACAAGGATGGAGAACCGGACGGCAAGTTCAAACCGGTGCAGGAGAGTGAAGCGGACGCCGGTTGGATCTGTTATATCGCCGCGGAAAAATAGCCGATATATCTCACCCCGAAGGAGAGGAACCGCAACGGGACCTGACCACAGCTCTAAAGACCGGGCAGAAAAAAAGGCCAGCTGATGCTGGCCTTTTTTCTACTTCCGGGAATCGCCTGATCTTACTTGGCTTCGATCACAACACGGCGGTTCTTGGCACGACCCGCGTCGGTAGCATTGGAAGCAACCGGCTGGGTTTCACCCGCACCACGAGTGGTAATACCGGTAACGCCCTTGCTGCGCAGATAACGGGCAGCGGACTTGGCACGACGCTCGGAAAGATCCTGGTTGTAGGCTTCCGAACCGATGCTGTCGGTATGACCGGTAACGACTACGGTAGACATGGAGGCACCCTTAATCTTGGCGGCGATGCCGTCCAGAGCCTGTTGCATCTTGGGCTTCAGATTGGCGCTGTCGAAATCAAAATTATCGGTGGCGTCGGAAAGGACGAAGACCATGGCGCCTTCACAGCCGGGAGCATGATCAGGATTCGGCCATATGCCCTGCCAACATTCCCCGTAGTTATTCCGAACGACGGTACCCCAAGTGTCAGTCAAATACCCCGCATCTGCATTCTGCTGTGGGCCCATCCACATGCCGGCAGTCAGTACAGCCGCACCGATGATGATTGCCTGCCTTTTCCAAATCGATTTCATGTCATCCCCCAAACACCAAAGTAGATTAAAAAACAGTGTAACCCGGCATAGGCATCCGGTTTACCGCGAATCCTTCGGCAGCCAATTTGTTGTTGGTGCTGCCGGACTATTCAAAAAGCCCCTTACGTCCTTATCAGGCCAAAGCTTAGTATATATTAACCAAAAGGGGTGAAAAAGTGTAAACTTTTTCCCGAAATCATCACGATTTCAGGAATAACCACTCATTCCAATCAACAAGATTGGGGATCAACCCGCTTTCCGGGCTCCGTGTAGCGTGACCAGGAGTTCCGCCTCGCTCAGACTAAGTCCAAACTCCTCAACCAGTTGCGCCGGACGCGCTCCGCGATGTACCAGTTGAATCGCCTCACCGTAGGGCTTGGCATCGCTCTGGCTCTGCACCTCCATGCTCTCCTGGCGGTATTCCAGGTCCCTTCCTCTTCGTTCCAGCCGAACCACTCTTTTATCCACACCCACGGCGCTGGAACAGAGGGCGTTTAGACTGGATACGAGGTTGTCTATCCGCTCTTCCATGCTATCGATCCGGGCCTGCTGCCTGCGCACCGCTCTGGCGAGAACCAAGACCGCCATAAGGGCTATGGAGGTATAGGTTGCCACTGATATCCATATTAGATTCATAGTGTTACCTCTCAAGCATAATCATCTATATGAGGTCGCTCGTCGGGCGTCCCCTCGTCCCTGTCAAAGTCTTTACGCCCCTTTTCGTTCTCCTTGCCCGGCCGCTGTTCCGGTTTCCGTTTCCCCGAATTACCCTTGGGTCTGGTGGGCCAGACGGGTTTGATCGGATAAGGCTCTTGAATATCGGGCATTGCTCGGATCCCCGCGTTCCATATTCAAAGCCTTGCGACCTCGGCCCACTCGCTGTCGGACAACAGTTTGTTGAGATCGACCACGATCAACAGGTCGTCGTTGCGCGTGGCCACGCCCTGGATATAACGAGAACTCTCCTCGTTTCCCACATTGGGTGCTGAATCGATCTGAGAGTTTCGCAGTTCCACCACCTCCGCCACGCTATCCACCAGGATGCCGACCACCTGTTGTTCGCTCTCGATAATAACGATACGGCTGGCATCATCCACTTCGCCCGGAGGCAGACCAAACCGAGTGCGGGTATCGATTACCGTTACCACATTTCCCCGAAGATTGATTATGCCCAGCACATAAGGCGGCGCACCCGGCACCGGGGCGATCTCGGTGACGCGCAGCACCTCCTGCACCTGCATCACGTTGATGCCGTAGGATTCATCCTCCAGCCGGAATGTCACCAGTTGGTTCAAGGGATCGTTTGTCGATCCTTCATCAACACCTGTGGTCATATCTCATCCTCTGTAATCAGTGCCATATCCGCCAATTTTCCGTCATATGGCACGAGAAACATCTATTGATATGCATCATTCGTGCCCAATCATCTGCAAAAGGTAGTCCACATTCAGCAATATGCACAATTTTTCCACCACGGTTCCCGCCACCCAGGGTCTGCTGCCCCCCGCCGCGGACCAACGGACATCTCCTTTCCTCAGGGTGATCGGTTTTGCCAGGCTGTCGCAGGCCAGTCCCCTGGTTCCCCCTCCGATTACCAGGATATGGCTGCCTTTCCCCCGCTTTTCGTCGGCCCTGCCGAGCCGTTCCGGAATAAGAAGCTGTGCGGTATCCACCACCACTACCTGCTGATCGCGGTGGAGAACGACACCCATATGCCAGTCCGGCTGACCCGGTATGGGTGTTACCTCCTCTTCCCATTTCATGATGCTGTCGAGAGATAACAGGGGTACGGCCAGGGTCATTCCCCGCAGCGTGAACAGCAGACACTGAAAAGGCTCTTCCGCCCACTCCGGAACGACGACGGCACCTTCCGCGACCGCTTCCGCCACCTCGCCGGGTGCGGAAACGATCTCTCGCTCTTCCTGGAACGGTGGCGCGGGCTTGATCTCCACCACCTCCGTCGCCAGGGGTATTTCCGGCAAATCTTCGCGCTTCTCTCCCACTTCCCGGAGGAGCGCATCAAGATAGTCATAAACCGCCTGATCCGGCTCCGCCAGGTGAATCGACAGATCCTCTTTCTTGGTGGTCATCCCGCCACCCCTCGGCTGGCCTCTTCCGTCTCACCGTTCTGAAGCGCGTTCAACAGCCGTGCATAGGCCTCCACACCACGGGATTCGTGGCAAAATACCGGTGGAGGGACCCCTGCCCGGCTGGATTCCCGAAACTTCGTATCCACCGGAATGACATCATCCCAGAGCTCCGTGGCCGAATAGGTCTGCTGAAGCACCTGCAGACTGTCTATGGATGCCCGGGTGCGGCGGTCGTAAAAGGTGGGGACGATGGTGTAAGAGAGCGGAGCCGCCCGCGCCTTCAGAATCATCCGCAGCGTATGCAGCATCCGCTCCAGCCCCTTGAGGGCGAGAAATTCGGTCTGCACCGGGATTATGAGATGGTCACATGCCGCCAGGGCATTCACCATGAGTACGCCCAGCATGGGCGGACAATCGATCAGAACGTAATCGAATTGGTCTGAAAGCGGATCCAGGGCCTGTTTCAGAACCAGCCCCATACCCTCGAGGCGGCTCGCCTGGCGATCCAGGGTGGCCAGGGCCACCGACGCGGGCAATAGCGACAAACCCTCGGTCCCGGTTTCACACAACAGGGATTCCGGATCGATTTGCCGCCGTTCCACCTTCGCCTGAAATATCGAGTAGGCGCTCAGTTCCAGCTGCTCCGGATCATAACGGAAGTAACCGGTCAAAGAGCCCTGGGGATCGATATCCACCAAAAGGGTTTTCATCCCCCACTCCGCCAGCAGGCCGCCCAGGGCCACCGCCGTAGTGGTCTTGCCGACACCGCCTTTCTGATTGGCGATGGTCCAGATCTTCACCGATCCGCTCCCCCGGGAGTGCGGAACCCCCGTACCGCCCTCTCCGGCTGAACCGTCTCCACGATCAGCGCCACCCTGCGGTTCTCCTGACGGCCCTCTTCGGTCCCGTTGTCCCCTACCGGGCGGAATTCGCCATAACCGATCGCGGCCAGACGGGTGGAATCCACACCCTGCCGGGTGAACAGATGCACCACACTGGCCGCCCGCGCGGCGGAGAGTTCCCAGTTGGAAGGAAAAGCGACCGTCTGTATCGGCACATTGTCCGTATGCCCTTCCACGCGTATCTGGTTCGGTAGCGGCTTCAGAATCTCCGCCACGTTGCGCAGGACCTGTACAGCCTCCCTGGAAAGTCGGGCACTACCGCTTTCGAAGAGCATTTTGCTCTTCATCTCCACCTCTATTCCTCTGTCACTCTGGGTGATGTTGACCAGTTTCTGATCGATAAACGGGTTGAGGGTGGAACGCAGACTGGCTATGGTCTCTTTGGCATCGGGAACCTTCTGCTCTTCATCGGCTCCCTGTTGCTGCTCCTCGGACGCATCCTTCTGAATCGCCTGTTTTCCCTCTTCAGCGGGCTCAATCTTGTCTTCTGACTTGGGCGCTTCCAGCTTCTCCCGTTCCGGCGTGGCAAATTCCCCCGCCTCCGGCTCGAGGGTCCGGACCCTTTCCCCTATCTGGATGGGATCGAGACTCTGCGCCGAAGTCAGAAAGGCATCTGTCAGGGTGTCGGAAAGAACGCGGTATTTGCCGTCATTGACCGATGAAATGGAGTACATTACAACGAAGAACGCGAACAACAGCGTTATAAAGTCCGCGTAGGAGACCAACCACCGTTCGTGGTTCTCGTGCTCTTCTTGTCTTCTCTTGCGAGCCATCTCTTTCGGGTTCCGGAATACTCTTCATATTAAGCTGGAGGACGCCTTCGAACTCTCGGATTACTTCCGTCTCACTTCAGGTATCCCTGCAGCTTGGATTCTATATAACGGGGGTTTTCTCCTTCCGCGATGGAAACCAGGCCTTCTATGATCATTTCCCGATAATGGGAGCGCCCCAGCGCCAACGACTTAAGTTTGTTACCGAACGGCAACAGAAAAAGGTTGGCCAGACCGACACCATAGATCGTTGCAACAAACGCCGTGGCTATACCGCTCCCGAGTTTGCTCGGATCCGCCAGATTCTGCATCACGTGGATCAATCCCATGACCGCGCCGATAATCCCGATGGTCGGCGAATAGCCCCCCATGGACTCAAATACCTTCGCCGCCTGCAGATCGTGCTGTTCGCGGGTCTCCAGTTCCACTTCCATGATGGCGCGGATAACCTCCGGTTCGCTGCCGTCCACAAGAAGCTGCATACCCTTACGGATAAACAGATCCGGCTCCTGCTCCGCGATGGTTTCCAATCCCAGCAAACCCTCTTTTCTCGCGATGGTGCTCCAGCCCACTATCTTCTGGATGGCCGGAGCCACTTCCAGGTTTGGCGGCCGGAATACCGTGCCTGCAACCCGTATCGAATGCAGAAATACACTCACGGGGGTCTGCAGCAATATGGCTCCCACGGTTCCGCCGAAAACAATGACCAGAGCCGGCCCGTTGACCAGGGAATCGATGTGGCCGCCTTCCAGGGCGTTGCCTCCCAGGATTGCGCCGAAGGCGAGGATGATGCCGATGACGCTGAGGGTATCCATATCAGATCACCTCACCCAGCAACGGACCCATCTGGTTCAGCGGCAGAACCCGATCGGAAAGCCCCGCCTTCTCCACCGCCTGAGGCATGCCGTACACCACACAACTCTCCTTGTCCTGGGACCAAACGGTGGAACCGCCCTCTTTCAGCAGCCGCGCCCCCTGCATCCCATCGGAACCCATTCCGGTAAGCACGATTGCGAGAACCGAATCGGGGAAAATACGCGACGCGGAGCCCAGGGTCACATCGACGCTGGGACGATAGGTCTGGGTGGGAGCGCTCTCCGTGATCCGTATAAAGGTGTCGGCTCCACGTTTTTCCAGCAGCAGCTGTTTACCTCCCGGGGCGAGATATACCTGACCCGGGACCAGCCGGTCCCGATCCGCCGCCTCTTTAACCCGCACCCGGCACTGTGCGTCCAGGCGCTCGGCGTAGGCCGGCGTGAATGCGGCGGGCATATGTACGACCACCAGCACCGGCAAGGAAAAATCCGCGGCCAATTGGGCAAGCAAGGTCTGGACAGCCACCGGTCCACCGGTAGAGGCGCCTATAGCCAGCAGGTTGTACTGCCCTTTTCGCACCGGCGGTACCGCGGGCGTCGGCGCCGCCTCCACTCTGGGCGCCACCGCCCCGGTCAACCTGCTGCGCTGTTTCTGACCCAGAACCAATACGCGCCGAAGCAGCATATTCTCTATGGAACCGTCGTAGGCGCCGTTGCCGTCGGAACGCTTGGGAAGAAAATCAACGGCACCGGCGGACAGCGCATCCAGTGTCGCCTTGGCCCCTTCCTGGGTAAACGAGGAAAACATGAGAATAGGGGTAGGCACTTCGGCCATGATCCGTTTTACCGCTGTGATGCCGTCCATGACCGGCATCTCCACATCCATGGTTATGACGTCCGGTTTCAGACGGTGTGTTTCCTTAAGCGCCTGCAAACCGTCTGCGGCCGTACCGATCACCTCCACGCCCTGGTGATGGGACAACATGTCTGATATCCGGCGACGAAAGAAAGCCGAATCATCAACAACCAGCACTCGTATCTTGGAGCTCATGGGTCTGCGCTTATCCGGTTACACCGTTTCCTTCAAATCCTCTTTACTGCTCTATACCGAGGGGGTATTGATCGCCGGAAACCGGCGTCACTCCCGGTCAAAACCTTCGCGCATACTTCCGCAGCAGACCGGGGACATCCAGAATCAGTGCGATTTTGCCGTCACCGGTGATTGTGGCACCGGCCATACCGTCCACCCCCTGTAACAGGGCGCCCAAGGGTTTTATGACTACCTCCTCCTGTCCGATTAGATAATCCACCACCAGGCCAACCTGAACCCCTCCCACGTTAACCACGACCACATGACCGATACTGTCGCTCTCCATTTCTCTGCCGTCCCGAATCAACCACTTGTGGAGATAAAACAGAGGTAGCGCCCGTTCCCGTACGATAATAGTGAGTTGACCGTCCACCACGTTGGTACGATCCAAATCCAGATTAAAGATCTCGACGACACTGGCCAGCGGCAACGCAAAGGGTTGGTCGCCGAGCATCACCATAAGGGTCGGCAGAATCGCCAGTGTCAGAGGCAGTTTGATGGTGATGCGGCTCCCTTTGCCCAGCTCGGAGTCAATCTCCACGGAACCGTTCATCTGGGCGATACGGGTTTTGACCACGTCCATGCCCACGCCGCGCCCGGATACATCGGAAATCTCGGTCTTGGTGGAAAAACCGGGCTGAAAGATCAGGTTGTAGCACTCTTTTGCGTCCAGGCGTGCCGCCGCCTCTTCATCCATCATCCCCTTCTCCACCGCCTTCTGGCGCAGGATATCGGCATCCATACCCTTACCGTCGTCTTCGATGGTCAAAAGAATATGATCACCTTCCTGGGCCGCTGACAGCACTACTATGCCCTTGCGTGGCTTACCGGACTTCTCCCGCTCTTCCGGTGTTTCAATTCCGTGATCCACGGCATTGCGTACCAGATGCACCATCGGATCGGCAAGCGCCTCCACCAGGTTCTTGTCGAGATCGGTCTCTTCTCCATGCATCTCCAGCTCGATCTCTTTCTTCAGGCTGCGGGCAAGATCCCTGACTACTCTGGGAAAACGACCGAAAACCTTTTTCACCGGCAACATACGGGTCTTCATCACGGAATTCTGCAGATCCGACGTAACCACGTCGAGATTGGCCACTGCTTGGGTGACCTTCTCGTCATTCATGGAGGCCCTGAGGGTAGCCAACCGATTCCGGACCAACACCAGTTCTCCGACCATATTCATGATATCGTCGAGACGAGCTGTATCTACGCGCACAGTTGTTTCCGCGGATGAGGCGGGTTTCTTCGCCGCCGCCTTGGTATTGCTCGCTTCTTCCTTATCCTTGTCGGGTTCCGCCTTCTTGGGTGATGTCGCCTTCGCGGGGGCCGCCGCTTTTACGCTCTTCTGTTCCGCGGGCTTCGTTGCCGTCTTCGGCACCCCGCCATGCTTGCCCTTGCCGTGCAGTTCATCCAGCAGATCTTCGAATTCGCTTTCGCTGATCTCATCACCGCTCTTTTTACCTCCGGCGGCCGGCTTCGCCTCCGCCTGCTTGGGTACACCGCCATGCTTGCCCTTGCCGTGCAACTCATCCAGCAGCGATTCGAACTCCTCTTCGGTGATTTCGTCTCCCCCGGACTTAGCGGGGGCCTGGGCCGTCTGCTGTTGTGGAACGCCGCCATGCTTACCCTTGCCATGCAGTTCGTCCAACAGAGCCTCAAATTCGTCCTCGGTGATCTCTTCACCCTCGGCCGCCAGGGCCTCATCGGTATCCTCCGCCGCTTCGGCTCCCGCCGGCTCCTCCACCGGGGCTGCTTCAGCGGCCTGCGGCTCGGGCTCCGCTGGCGTCGATTCATCCGCAGGTTCCGCCAGTTGCCGCAGGGTACCCAGAAGCACGGGATCGGCCGGGCCGGGCTCTTCCCCTCCCTGCACCATGGTGAACATCTCGTTCACCACATCCAACACCTGCAACACGGCATCCATGAGAACGGCATCAACGCTGCGTTGCCCCTGGCGCAATACATTGAAAACGTCTTCCGACCGATGACAGATCTCCACCAGATTTTCGATGCCGAGGAAGCCGGCTCCGCCTTTGATGGTGTGAAAGCCTCGAAAAACCGCGTTCAACAGATCGTAGTCGTCCGGCTGCTGCTCCAGATCGACCAGCTGTTCATTGAGCTGCTCCAGGATTTCGCCCGCCTCTACCAGGAAGTCCTGCAGGATTTCGTCATCTGTATCGATGGCCATATTCCGCTAACCTCTAAAACCCCAGGCTCGACAACAATTCGTCCACGTCGTCCTGTCCCTGAACCACGTCACCCTGATCAACGCCCGGAACCACCGGCCCCTCCAGCTTATTTGCGCCGGCGCCGTGCTTGTAATCGGGGATTCTCGACCCCGATATACGGATCAGTTGCACCAGTTTCTCTTCAACATCGTGTACCAGACCTATAACCTGTTTGATGATCTGGCCGGTGATATCCTGGAAGTCCTGCGCCACCAGCACATCCGTCAATTTGCGGTGGAGCTGGCTTGAATGGTTGGTCACCAGTTCCAGAAAAGCGGCCAGATCACTACTCAAAATTCGAAAATCGTCCACCGACAACTTGCGCCCACGAAAACGCCCCCACTCATCCGCAAGGGCCGCCGCGCGATCTCCCAATTCATCAATCAGCGGAATACTCTTCTCTACCGAATTCAGCGTGGTGTTCGCCGATCTTTCGGTCACTGTGATGACATGTTTCAGCCTTTCGCTTGCATCCGGTATATCCTTTTCCGCCATCTCCGCGACCCTTTCATCCAGGAGAAATCCGTTGATCGCCTCATGCAGTTCCCGGGTCAGCCGACCGACCTCCTGAAACAGCTCGTCGTCGCATCCGCCTTTCAGTTCAGACAGGATTTCATCGGCCTGCTGCCTATTTCCGGCCTCAAGATGGGCTACCAGAGCACGCGCCTTTTCCAGGCGTTCACTGTCGCTAATGACTTTTTCCATCCGGTTTCGCTCCGCCTGACTGTGGTTACTTACTCAACCCGCTCAAAGATCTTCTTGATCTTCTCTTCCAGAGTCGCGGCGGTAAAAGGCTTTACGACATAACCGTTCACGCCGGCCTGGGCAGCTTCCACAATCTGCTCTCTCTTTGACTCAGCGGTGACCATCAGCACCGGGAGTTTTACCAGGTTGGGATCAGCGCGCACCGCCTTGAGCAGATCGATACCGGTCATACCGGGCATATTCCAGTCAGTGACCAGGAAATCGAAATTTCCGGACTGCAGCATGGGCAACGCCGTAGTGCCGTCATCAGCCTCGTGCGTATTCGTGAACCCGAGATCCCGGAGCAGATTTTTGATAATCCGCCGCATTGTGGAGAAATCGTCCACAATGAGAATCTTCATGTTCTTATCCAATGCAGCCTCCCTATGTACGCCGTTAATAGTTACTCTTCGATCTTGTCCGAACCCGAAAGCCAGTCGGAGAGGCGTGATCGCAACCTGAACGTGGCCTGACTGTGGATCTGACATGCCCGCGATTCGGTAACACCCAGGACCTGTCCGATCTCACGCAGATTCATCTCCTCATCATAGTAGAGCGCGATAACAAGTCGCTCCCGTTCCGGCAGTCCGGCGATAGCTTCAGCCAACGCTTCTCTGAAGGCCTCGTTCTGGACCCCGTCGTAAGGACCGGTTTCCGCACTGTTCGACCGATCCTGTGATATCTCACCAACCGTCTGCAGATCTTCCACGCTGAAGATACGACAACCGGATGCATCAAGCAGGATCCGGTGATAATCCTCCAGAGAGAGTTGCAGCGCTTCCGCCACCTCCACGTCCCTGGCGTCACGACCCTGCTGGTTTTCAATCCGCCGCATGGCTTCCGCCACCATTCTGGCCTTGCGATGAACCGAACGCGGCGTCCAGTCGCTGCGCCGGATCTCATCCAGCATGGCGCCTCTGATCCGAATCCCGGCATAAGTTTCAAAGCTCGCGCCCTGACTCGGATCATAATTTCGGCTCGCCTCAAGAAGGCCGATCATCCCCGCCTGAATCAGGTCATCAACCTGTACGTTCGGCGGCAACCGATTCATCAAATGGTAGGCAATGCGCTTCACCAGCGGCGCATGCCGGATTACCAGCGAATCCGCGTTCAGCTCATTGACCGAACTGTAGGCTGCAAGTCCTTTCACCGGCCTACCCCCTCGCTCTGACTCGCGTACTGCACAAGCCGCTCCACGAAAAATTGCAAATGTCCGCTGGCACCAACCGGTACAGGCCAGTTATCGGCCTTTTTGGCCAAATTCTTAAATGCCTGTGCCACACGGCTGCGCGGAAAGGCGTGAACCACCGGCTTTTGGCCACGTACCGCTTTGCGTAGATAGTCGTCGTAGGGGATACTGCCCATGAAGCTGAGCATGACATCCAGGTAGCGATCCGTTACCCGGCACATCTTGTTGTAGAGGTCTCGCCCTTCCTGGGCGCTGCGGGTCATGTTGGCGAGAATATGGAAACGATCGATGCCGTATTCACGATTCAGCAGCTTAATAAGGGCGTAGGCGTCGGTGATGGAGGCCGGCTCGTCACAAACGACCACCACTACCTCCTGCACCGCCCGGCTGAAACTGACGACTGTATGGGAAATACCCGCTGCGGTGTCGACTATCAAGATGTCGATATCGGTACTGAGATCGCTGAAAGCGCGTATCAATCCGGCATGTTCCGCCTCACTCAACTCCGCCATACGCTGAATACCGGAGGCGGCCGGTATAACCTTTATACCGGACGGGCCTTCGATCACCACCTCCTCCAGCTGCCGTTCTCCGCGCAGGACGTGGGACAGATCGTACTGAGGATGCAGCCCCAGAACGACATCGATATTGGCCAGTCCCAGATCCGCATCAAGCACCATCACCCGTTTCCCGAGGTCCGCCAGCGCCACTGCCAGATTTATCGATACATTGGTTTTGCCGACCCCGCCTTTTCCGCCTGTAACCGCGATCGCACGTACCGGCGCCGCATTGACCATACGTCGCAGCCCCGCGGCCTGATCTCTCTGATTTTCAGCCATGAGCATCTGCTCTCACACCTCCCAGCGCCAATGCCAGATACTCCTCGCTGTATTCTTCTCCATCCTGTTGCCCGAGATTGACCGCCCGGCTCACCAGGGTATGGGCGCGTGCCAGATGCAGGTCCTCCGGAACCCGCTGTCCATCCGTGGTGTAGGCGAGAGGCATGGTTGTATCGATTATGGCGGAGAGCACCCCGCCCAGTGACGCGGCTTCATCCAGCTTGGTGAGGATGCAGGCCTCCGGTTTGGCCATGGCAAATGCCTGAATGGCCTGTTTCAAGGCCGCCTGTTGCGTCGTGGCGGAGAGCGCCAGCAGCGTACGCACCTTGCGATTTCCGGCCTGCAACACTGCCAGCTTCTCACTGAGCTGCAGATCCCGCTGCCCCATACCCGCGGTATCGATCAACACCAGGCGTTTGTCGGCGAGGGCATTGAGGGCGATATTCAGTTCTTCGACGTTCGCCACGGAGCGCATGGGAACATCCAGGATACGTGCATAGGTCGCGAGCTGTTCCTGGGCACCGATGCGGTAACTGTCCGCGGAGATCAGCGCGATATGCCGATGTCCGTGACGCAAACCAAAGCGGGCCGCGAGTTTGGCGATGGTGGTGGTCTTCCCCACGCCGGTGGGACCCACTACCGCAACCACCCCTCCTTCCTCAAGCAGGCGGTCACCGATGACGTGAAGCTCGGTTGCCAGGTAGTAGAGCGCCTTGCGCCATCCCTGATCCAGGGTCTCAAAGTCGCCGACCTGTTTGATTATCCGCTGACAAATAGACGGATGCAGATCAAAACCCATCAACCGGCGCAACAGCTCCCGCACCTGCGGTTGATGCTCGCCCATTTCCCGCCAGGTAAAACCGGAAAGCTCGTTTTCAACTATGCGGCGCAGGGCATGCACCTCCCGGCGCATGTCGATCAGTAACGGGTCCTGACTCCATTCCACACGCGAGGTGGGCGACGTACCGGATCGGGCACGGGCACCGCGTACACTGCTCTTGTCAGTGGTACCGTCGGCTCTTTCGGCTCCCGGAAACGAGGTCACCACGCCGCCGCGCTGTTCCCGCTCTTCCGTATCCAGCGCTTCGGAGAGAACGGACTCGTCGAAATCGAGGGCCGCAACCAGTTCCACACCGCCGTCCACCGACTTGTTGGAAAGGATGACCGAGTCCGGACCCAGTGTTTCCCGAACCTGCCGTATTGCGGTTCGCATATCCGCTGCAAAGAATCTCTTAATCTTCATAACCGACTTTCCACAAAATCGAGGGTGAACGACAATGACCTGACCCGGTCACCTCCCGCTCACCTGTCCTGACCCATACCGCTACGCTGCCTCCGTGCTGGGTCCGCCGACCGTCGCAACCACCTTGATCTGGCGGTTATCCGGGATCTCGTTATAGGAGAGCACCTGCATTCCAGGGACGCTGTGACGGACAAAGCGGGCCATCCAGGTACGGATCGGAGCCGCAACCAGAAGGATGCTCTCCTCTCCGGTCATCTCCTGCTGGGCCGCTGTATCTGCCAGTGCTTTCTGCATCTGTTCCGCCAGGCCGGGTTCGAATCCGGCCCCTCCTTCCTCACTGCTTTGCAACGTCTGCTGCAATATCTGTTCCAACGTCGGATCCAGTACGATCACCGGGATTTCTGCTTTAGGACCAACAAGTTGCTGCACGATTGAGCGGGAAAGGGCCACCCGGACAGCCGCCGTCAAAACGCCGGTGTCTTGACTCCGGACGGCCCGATCCGCCAATGTTTCGGCGATCGTACGGATATCGCGTACGGGTATGTTTTCCATCAACAGGTTCTGCAGGATCCTGAGAACCTGGCCAAGGGACAGGATTTTAGGCACCAGATCCTCCACCAACTTGGGTGCGCTCCTGGCGAGGACATCCAGCAACTGCTGAACCTCTTCGTGCCCGAGAAGTTCGTGCGCATGGCTCTGGATGACTTCACTCAAATGGGTCGCCACCACGGTGCTGGAATCCACCACGGTGTAACCGAGGGTCTGAGCATGATCCCGCTGTGCCGGATCGATCCAGACCGCATCCAGTCCGAATGCCGGATCCTTAGTCGCCTCCCCTTCCAGGGTACCGAATACCCGTCCGGGATTGATGGCAAGATCCCGGTCGGTCTTGATCTCCGCCTCACCGATAGGCACCCCGTGCAGGGTAATGCGATAGCTGTTGGGAGAGAGGTCCAGGTTGTCCCGGATATGCACCGGTTGGATAAGAAATCCGAGTTCCTGGGAGAGCTTTTTGCGCACACCCTTGATACGGGTCATGAGCTGCCCGCCCTGATTGCGATCCACCAGGGGTATGAGTCGGTATCCAACCTCCAGTCCGATAATGTCAACCGGTTGGACGTCGTCCCAGGTCAACTCCTTATGCTCCGGCGCCACCGCTTCCGGTACGGGTTGGGGCATCGGTTGCTGCAGCTCCTGCTCCTGCCGCCGGGCGATAAGCCATGCACCTCCGCCCGCGGCAGCCGCCAGAGTGAGGAAAGCGAAGTTGGGCATGCCCGGAATAACCCCCATCACCGTCAGCACACCGGCCGCGACCGCCAGGGCCCTGGGACTGGAGAACAGCTGACTGATGACCTGGGAACCCACGTCCTGAGCACTGGCCACCCGCGTGACGATGATCGCCGCCGATGTGGAAAGCAGCAGCGAAGGAATCTGTGCCACCAGGCCGTCGCCGATGGTCAACAGGGTGTAGTACCTGAGCGCGGTCTGGAAATCCAGGCCGTGCTGGATGATCCCGATACCGAGGCCTCCGAGGATATTTATAAATAGGATAAGGATACCCGCCACAGCGTCGCCGCGGACGAACTTACTGGCACCATCCATGGCGCCATAGAAGTCTGCTTCCATCGCCACTTCCTCGCGCCGGGTGCGAGCCTCGTCCTGATCGATGAGCCCGGAGTTGAGATCGGCGTCGATAGCCATCTGCTTACCCGGCATGGCGTCCAGGGTGAAACGGGCGCTCACTTCCGAGACCCTTCCCGCGCCTTTGGTGACCACCACGAAATTGATAATAACCAGGATCAGAAAGACCACCAGTCCGACCGCATAGTTGCCCCCGACAACGAACGCTCCGAACGCCTCAATCACCTTGCCCGCCGCATCCCCACCCTGATGCCCTTCCAACAGGACTACTCGCGTCGACGCCACGTTCAGCGCCAGACGCAGCAGCGTTGCAACCAGCAGCAGGCTCGGGAACACGCCGAAATCCAGGGGGCGCAAGGTATAGACAACCACCAGCAGGACCACCAGCGAAAGGGTGATATTGAAAGTAAAAAACATGTCCAGGGCGATCGGCGGCAAGGGAACCACCACCATCGCCAGGATCATCAGCAGAATCACTGGTACGCCGAGCCCCTTGGCCTTGACGCTGTCGAATATGGCTATTGCATTCATCGCACTACAATCTCCCGTCTGCCGCTACGGTATTTAACCGACCGTTCCCCCGCCGCTCTCATACTGAAATTCTTCCGGAATAAGCAGATCCGACGGCACTTCCGGCTTTTCGCCGCCGTCGCTCTTGTAAACCCGCAGTTGGAACACATAGGCCAGAATCTTGGCTACAGCGAGGTACAGACCGGCCGGGATGGTCTGCCCCAGTTCGGTACTGAAGA
The DNA here is from genome assembly GCA_050287965.1 of Sedimenticolaceae bacterium. GTDB lineage: Bacteria > Pseudomonadota > Gammaproteobacteria > Chromatiales > Chromatiaceae > CBFDBF01. The sequence continues at coordinate 11,649 of JBNKCX010000046.1, read as the reverse complement.
ACAGCGCCCTGGCCAACGGGGGCGACTCCACCAGGGTGATGTTGTTCTCCTCCCCCACCTTGCGGATGTTGGCCGCCACCAGATCCGCGCCCTTGGCCACTACCTGAGGCGCCGCCATTCGCGACTGGTCATAGCGGAGCGCTACCGCAAAATGGGTGGGGTTGGTGACAATGACATCCGCCTTCGGCACCTCCTCCATCATGCGCCGCTGAGCCAGTTCCCGCTGCAGGGCACGTATCCGACCTTTGACCTCGGGACGTCCCTCGGTCTCTTTCATTTCATCCCGAACCTCCTGATGCGTCATCTTCATCTGGCGCTTGTGTTCCCAGAGTTGAAACGGAACATCCACGGCGGCAACCAGGATCAGGGAGGAGGCGATCATTACGAACGACCAACCGATCAGACTCCCCATCTGCACCATTGCCTGGCCCAGTTCCATCCGGCTCAGACCGAGAAAATCATCCAGGGTCAGCCACAGCACCAGACCCGTGGTGCTGCCGACCAGGAGGAACTTCGCCATGGCTTTGAGCACCTCCATCAGTCCCTTGAGGGAAAAGACCCGCTTGATCCCTTTGATGGGATCCAGTTTGCTGAAATTGAGTGTCAGAGCTTCACCGCTGAAAGCGACACCGCCCAACGCCACGGAACTGCCGATGGCTGCCACCACCACTACCAGAAAGAACGGCAGAAGCATCACCAGGCCGTCCTGGATGGCGGCGGCAAGACGCCGCACGGTAGCCGTCGGGTCGTAGATGTCGACGCGGGGAATAGTGAAATTACCGGCCATGATTTCCCATAAGCCACTGCCCAGATGGGCACTCATGCTGACCAGGGCGATGCCCCCGAGAAGGGTGATGGCCATGGTATTAAGCTCCCGGGAACGGGCAACCTGCCCCTTCTTCCTGGCATCCCGAAGCCGTTTCGGTGTCGGTTGTTCTGTTTTTTCCTGGCCGTCTTGATTCTCTTCCGCCATGGGTCACCTCGTTATCAGGACCAGACGTTGAACAAGAATGAGCGCCTCCTCCAGGAGATCACTGAAATTACCCATGGCATTGGGCAGTGTGAGCCAGAGCAGGAGAAAACCGATCAACATGGTTACGGGAAAACCGATGGCGAAGATATTGAGCTGCGGCGCGGCGCGGGTAATGATGCCCATACCGAGATTCACCAGCAGCAGCGCGGCTATGGCGGGCAGAGCGATCAGGAGTCCGGCGGCGAACATGCGGCTCGCCCAGCGGATGATCTGCTCCACCCCGCTCAGCCCAATGCCTTCGATCCCCACCGGCAGGGTATGGAAGCTCCGAGCCAGTGTATCTATCAACACCAGATGTCCGTTGAGAACCAGAAACAGCAAGGTTGCCGTGATGATATAAAACTGGGAAAGCACCGGCACCTGCACCCCGTTCTGGGGGTCCATCATGGAGGCGAAACCGAGTCCCATACTGTAGGCCAGGGTCTGACCACCGAAAACCAATGCGCCGAACACCATCTGCAGCACGAAGCCCATCGCCACCCCTATCAGGATCTGCTGCACCGCGATCAGAAAGGCCTGGGGACTGAACACCTCGACCACCGGCGGCTCCGGGATCAGAGGCACCAGGATCCAGGTCAGAAGCAGCGCCAGCCCGATGCGCATACGGACCGGCACCTGACGTGCACTAAAGATGGGTGCGGCCGAAACCATGGCACCGATACGCATCAGCGGCCACATAAAGGCGGCCAGCCAACTGCTCAATTGTGCCTCGGTAAAATTCATATTGCCTGTCCATCATCCGGAGTGACCGACCGTTGATCCACGCACGCCTATCCGATCAATTCCGGAATACTTTCAAAGAGTTCCACCATGAAATCCATGATCAACTGCAGCATCCAGGGACCGGCCACCATCAACACGAGAGCCACGACCATCAGTTTAGGGATGAAGGTAAGCGTCATTTCGTTGATCTGCGTCGCCGCCTGAAACATGGCGACCACCAGTCCCACGATCAGCGCCGGTATAAGGATCACACCGGTCAACGCCGCGGTAATCTCCAGGGCCCTCTGGCCAATATCAAGTACGGTATCCGGGGTCACGGCCTATTCCTCACATGCCAGCTAGGTGAAGAAACTCGCTGCAAGGGTACCGAACACCAGCGACCAGCCATCCACCAATACGAACAGCATAATCTTGAACGGCAGTGAAATAATCAGCGGTGACAGCATCATCATACCCATGGACATCAATACACTGGCCACCACCAGATCGATAATGAGAAACGGAATAAACAACAGGAAGCCGATCTGAAAACCGGTCTTCAATTCACTGGTAGCGAAGGCGGGAAGCAGCAGGGAGAACGGCGTATCTTCCGGGGACTCGATCTCACCGTAGCCGCCGATATCCGCGAACAGTTTGAGGTCTGACTCGCGGGTCTGGGCGAGCATGAAGTCGCGTATCGGGTCCTTCGCTTTATCCAGGGCCTGCACCACCGTGATCTTGTCCTCCAGATAAGGCTGCAGCGCCGTGTCATAGACCTGATTGAATACCGGCATCATGATGAATATGGTGAGGAACAGAGCCAGTCCCACCAAAAGCTGGTTGGAGGGGGTGTTCTGGGTACCCAGGGCCTGCCGCAGAATGGCCAGTACGATGATGATCCTGGCAAACGAGGTCATCATCATCAGGGCGCCGGGCAACAGGCTCAGCGCCGTCATGAACAGCAGCACCTGGATGCTCAGAGAGTAGACCTGACCACCACCCTCCGCGGGGGAAACGGTGACCGCCTCCACGCCGCCCGCTCCCAGCCCCACCGTCGGAAACAGGATCAGAATGAGCAGAACAAGCGACCGCAAACTCATTCTCCCTTCCCCCCCAGTTCGGTATCGAGTTTTTCCTTAAACTCACCGCCTTGCTGCGGCGAAATATCATTGTTCTTGTCCGCGCCGTCCAGAATGCAGAGGGTCTGCACCCGTCCCGGTGCAACCCCGACCAACAACCGGGTATCGCCGGCCTGAATAACCACTGCGCGCTCGCGCGGCCCCAGGGAAACACCCCCGACAACACTGATCAGGCCCTTGCCGCCGGCGGTCATCCCTCCCATACGGCGCACTACCCATCCCAGACCGACTATCAACCCGACGATCAGCACCAGAAAAAGAACGGTCTGCAGCAGAACACCGCCACCCAGGGCCGAAGGTGCCAATTGGGTCGCCGCACCCGTTCCCGGCTTCGGCTCCGCCGCCCACAGGGGTAGCGAAACCACCACCGCCGGGAGAGCGATCAAGGAGGAGATCCGAGCCCTCATTTCAGTCTTTTCACCCGATCCGTGGGGCTTATGATATCGGTAAGACGAATACCGAACTTCTCGTTGACCACCACCACTTCGCCCTGTGCGATAAGGGTCCCGTTGACCAGTACGTCCATCGGTTCACCGGCAAGCCGATCAAGCTCAACCACCGAGCCCTGATTCAACTGCAGCAGGTTGCGGATGTTTATATTGGTCCGCCCGATCTCCATGGAGATGGTTACCGGTACGTCGAGAATGGCATCCAGGTTGACCTCGGTGCCCCCACCTGGAGAGATCTCAGCCTTCAACTCCTGGAACTTGGCAGACTCTGTGGAACTGCCCGCCACGCCCACTTCGGCGCTTTTCTCCTGTTCCGCCATTGCTTCCGCCCACTCATCAGGCATCGCTTCTTTCGATTCAGTATCTGTTTCGCTCATGATTCAGCCCTGTCGTTAATCCCTCCGGCGTTATTCCACCGGTTTGTGAATAAAATCCCGCAGGTTATCGCGGCCACCCCGCTCAATCCGTTCCCGGATCTTGATCGCGTAGTTGCCTTCCGAAACGCCAACCTGCCCGCGAAATATGGGCACCTCCGCGGCGCACACCTCCACGACTTCCGGGATATCGAGAGGAATGATGTCCCCCTTCTTCAATGCGGCCAGCTCCTTCATGGAGATCTGGGTTTCGGCCAATATGCTGCTGAGTTCCACCTTGGCTCCCATGATCTCCTCGCGCAGGGATTTCTCCCAACGCTCATCCCGGTCACCGCGGTCACTTTGAACCCCGGCATCCAGAAGATCCCGTATCGGCTCCACCATGGAGTACGGCATGCAAATATGAAGATCACCGCCACCGGCTTCCAGGTCGATATGAAAGGTGGTCACCACCACCACCTCGGAAGGACTCACGATGTTCGCGAACTGGGGATTCACTTCCGATCCCACATATTCGAATTCGACGCTCAGAACCGGTTTCCAGGCTTCGCGCATATCCTTGAAGGCGAAATCGAGCAGCATTTTCACCACCCGCAGCTCTGTCGGCGTAAACTCCCGTCCTTCGATCTTGGTATGAAACCGTCCGCTGCCGCCGAAATAGTTATCCACCACACTGAAAACCAGCTTCGGATCCAGCACGAACAGCCCCTTACCCCGCAGCGGGGCGACCCGAATCAGGTTGAGGCTGGTGGGGACGAACAGTGTGTGGACGAATTCGGAGAACTTGAGCATCTGCACACCGGAGACCGAGATATCGGCCGAACGCCGAAGCATATTGAAAAGGCTGGTACGGTAATAACGGGCAAAGCGCTCGTTAATCATCTCCAGTGTCGGCATCCGACCCCGGACAATCCGGTCCTGACTGGTGAAATCATAGGAACGCGCCTCACCGTCAGCCGCCTGATCGGATTCGGTTTCTACAGCACCGTTATCGACACCATGCAGTAGCGCATCAATTTCGTCTTGTGAGAGTAAGTCGTTAGCAGCCATGATCTTCAGTTATTGCATTACAAAGCTGGTGAAAAATACGGCCTCGATATTTCCCGGGCCTCCCTCTTTCTTAACAATCTTGCGCAATTCGGCCAGTACGTCAGACTGCAGCTTCTCCTTGCCGGCACGCTTCCGCAGCCTGGCCGAGTCCTGGCTGCTGAACAGATTGAGAAGCTGGTGCCTTATCATGGGATCGTTGTGTTTGACGAACTCAACCAGTTCCGGATTACGCACCATTACATCCACTCCGATCTGCAGCATCTTGGCATCCCCGCCGGGCGGCAGATTGACCACAAACACCGGGTCCAGCGAAATGTAGATGGCCGGAAGTTTTTCCTGCTCCGCCGTCTCCTCTGCCTGCGGCTGTTCCGCCTCCGCACCTTCACTCCCTTCATCTCCGGAGAAGAGGAACGCCACGCCGACCCCGATCAACGCCAGCAGCAGGACCGCCCCCGCGATGATGATAATGAGCTTCTTTTTTGAACCCCCTTCCTTCTCGATCCCCAGATCAAGATCTTCATCCAGTTTCTCTTCGGCCATAACGGTTTCTCTCCGGTCACGGGTTTTTTCTTACTGGAAGCAATTGACATGCCAGTTAATAACGAAACGATTATTATTTGATAATCAAGGAGTTATAAGCGCTGCTTTGAGCGACGTCATAGTATTGACTCATCACCGAGGGGAGAGAGGCAGTTTTCTGTCGGGAAAACGGGTTGCGGCCGACGCAGTTCCGCCGGACGTTGCGGAAAACAAACCCGGGACTAGCCCTCCAGGGCCCGGGCCTGTTCCCTTCCCTGTTTTTCGTCCACAAGACCCAACAGGACGGCGCCGGTGATGAACAGGATCGGAACAGAAAGTATGGAGAGACGGGTACTGCCGGAGGCCATGGCAACCCAGCCCATTAATATCGGCCCGATTACGGCGGCAAACTTTCCCAGCATATTGTAGAAACCGAAGAACTCTCCCGCCTTGTCACGGGGGATCAGTCGGGCGTAAAAGGAGCGACTCAGGGATTGGATGCCACCCTGCACCAGCCCGATGGTGACCGCCAGCCCATAGAACTCCCAGACCTGATCCATCCGGTAAGCCCAGAGCACTACCAGAAGGTAGACGAAAATAGCCAGCATAATTCCCTGTCGCGGCCCCCTGCTTTCACCCAACTTCCCGAACAGGATAGCGGCCGGAAACCCCACAAACTGGGTAACGAGCAGTGCGGTGATAAGGTTTGTGGACTGAAATCCGAGGGATAACCCATAGTCCACGGCCATCCTTACGATGGTGTCGACGCCGTCGATGTACAACCAGTAGGCAAGCAGAAAGAGAAAGGTCGAGCGCAGTTGCCGAACATGGGAAAAGGTCTCGGCAAGCTGTCGGAACCCACCCCGCACGCTGGAGATAAGATCGGCCTTTTGCGGCGGTCGCTGTTCCTTCACAAACAGCATGATGGGGATGGAAAACAGCCCCCACCAGACGGCAACGGATAGAAACGCCACGCGCACGGCCTGTGAGGCATCCGGAAAACCGAAAAACTCGGGATACAGCGTCATTACCACATCGAACGCGAACAGAACGCCGCCACCCAGATAACCGAGACCGTAACCCAGTGCTGAAACCAGATCGAAATCCCTTTCTTCAGCCACGTCCACCAACAGGGCGTCATAGAAGACCATGCTGCCGGAATACCCGAGAATGGCAAACCCGTAAATGAGCAAGGCCATCAACCACGCACCCTGCGCCACCAGAAACAGCGCACCGGACATGACCACCCCCATCATCGCGAAGAAGATGAGGAAACGCTTTTTCGTTCCGCCGCGGTCCGCGATTGCTCCGAGGATCGGCGCCAAAACCACCACGCAAACACTGGCAAGGGAGTTGGCGGTTCCAAGGTAGAAGGTACTGGTGGTGGGATCTACCCCGCCGGCCCAGTACTGTTTGAAAAACAGGGGGAAGAATCCCGCCATCACCGTGGTTGCGAAGGCGGAATTGGCCCAATCATAAAAACCCCATGCATAAATGCGCCCACGATCGGGGTTGGATCCGCCTAGACCGAAGATTTTCATCACTGACTCATTGATCCTACAATCCCTTCACTATAGTCTTGATTCAGAGGTTCCATAAACATCCCGCCGATTATCCGCAACCGCGTGACAACTTGCGAAAACGCCTTACCCTGAACCGGAGCCGTACGGTGATTACAAACAGCACAACCAGACAGAAAGTTCTCACCACCTTCGGGTTCCTCCAATCCTGTGAGGATAAACTCCTCGAGCGATTTCTCCAACGGGCTGCGCTGGCCAGATTGGAGCGGGGACAGTTTGTCTGTCACGAAGGTCGTGAATGCTCTCATCTTGCCCTGGTACTGGAAGGCACCGCCCGTATCTATAAATTGGGAGAAAGCGGACGCGAGATCACCCTCTACCGGATCGGTCCCGGGGAAAGCTGTATCCTTACCGCATCCTGTATTCTCAGCCACCTGCCCTTCCCCGCATTCGCGGTTTGCGAGGAGGATGTGGAAGCGGTGGTGATTCCGGCCAACGATATCCGCACATGGCTGGCTGAGTCCCCGGAATGGCGCGATTATGTCTTCAGTCTCATCGCCCACAGAATGGGCGATATCATAACCCTGGTTGAAGAGGTGGTTTTTCGCCGTGTGGATCAACGCATCGCACAGTATCTCCTCCAGCACGCAAAACCCCAGCAGAAGCGGATCGAGGTGACGCATCAGATTATCGCCTCCGATCTCGGCACCTCGCGCGAAGTGGTCAGCCGGATTCTCAAGGATTTCGAGAGTAAAGAACTGGTCCGGGTGTCCCGGGGATCGGTGGAACTGCTCGACGCCTCTCTTCTGGCGGAGCGTACCAGGGACACCTGACCTGAATGCACTCCGGCGTGAACCCATCGGATTCCAGATAAGTATCTCTTAAGTTTCTGTGTGATATAGTCACAGACAGCAGTTGTCCCGCTGTATATCGTTGGAAGTGTCCGAACTCCCGGCCCCGGGAGGTTTCTTTTGTTCAATACTGTTTCGGGAGAAATATGATGAAAAAGAATGTTGGCGGCATTGACCGTATACTGCGAATCGTTGTCGGCCTGGCCCTGATCGCTTGGGGTGTCGTCGCCCAGAGCTGGTGGGGGGCCATCGGCGTAATTCCCCTGTTCACCGGCATCATCAGCTGGTGTCCCGCTTACCTGCCGTTCGGAATCAGCTCCTGCAAAACCGAGGACTGAATGGTGTGCCCGAGACTGCCGGATAAACTTGCCGGCAGTCTCCGGGGCAGGAGGGATTCCGCCCCCCTATTTTTTATAGAACGATAGATGCTCCTGGTACTGGCGGGCGAACAGCTGCTCCAGCTCATCGATCACCTCGGCCGCTTCCCGTCCCTTGATAATATGCGCCGTCATCAGGGAGGAGGTATCGTTCAGTAACAGAGACCGATCCAGCATATGGTAGGTCTCGGAGAGGCGCTTGATCGCCGCTACCACGCTCTCCTTTTCCGGCCGGGCAATCGTCTTCGGTTCCACCGGGGTATCGCTGCTGGAATCGGAAGTCCCCGTTTCCTCACCGCGAACCGCCAGAAATTCTGCAAACGCCAGCAGACTCTCCCGGTCCTGTTGGTCGAGTTTTCCGTACAGCTTAAGAAGCCGGCGCTGCTCGGCGGGAAGGTTGGGAACCTGTGGGAACACGATCGATTACTGGAAATCCCGCGCGTGTTCCTTGAGGTAGACGCGGGCAAATTCAAGCAGCTCTTCCATGGCCCGTACCCGAAACTTCTGTTTCTGGTGAACAAAAGAGAACGGACGTTCCAGCACCGGATCCAGGTTAATGGCCACCAGGGTACCCAGTTTCAGTTCCTTCTGTATGGTGGCGCTGGAAACCACGGAGATACCCATACCGGCCTCCACCGCCCCTTTTACGGCCTCCGGACTGCCCAATTCCATGGAGATATTGAGTTCCTCTTCGCTCTCGTTGTCGTCGTTTCTCAACCACTCGTTGATCACCTCCCTGGTCCCGGATCCTTCCTCGCGGCAGATAAAGGGGTATTTCAGAAGATCCGCATAAGTGAGATTCTGGCGCTTGGCTTCCGCGTGACCGGGGGGAACGATAGCCACCAGCCTATCCGGGCTACAGGTCTCCACAACAAGATTCTTATTCCCAACCGGTGCTTCCACCACCCCGAGATCGATGATGTTGTTCTCAACCATCGAGACAATGCCGTCGGTATTGGAAACCTTTAGATGGATATTCACTTCCGGGTACTTGGCCTTGAAATCACCGAGAAGGGACGGCAGCATATACTCGGCGATGGTGGTACTGGCCCCGATGGTCAGCGCCCCGCTGATCTCTCCCGTCATCTCGCGGACGGAGTGCTCCATCTCGGTATAAAGTTCAAAGATGCGGTCGGCGTACTTGTAGACCAGGTTTCCCGCATCCGTGAGACTGATCCTGTTGTGGGTGCGATCAAAAAGCCGCGTATTGAAATACTCCTCCAGTTGCCGAACCTGAAACGTCACCGCCGGTTGGGTCATATGGAGCGTCTCGGCCGCCTTGGTAAAACTGAGCAGACGCGCAACCGTGTGAAACACTTGAAGCCTCCGATCAGCCATAACTAATTTCCCCGGGAAGTCTTGTGATAAATATTATTTATATCATACCACCCTTTTGAAACGCTAATGTTTCCCACCTTCTGCCAAGTTTCCGCTAGCCGACCCTTACTGCGCCCTGAATAGGGTTTTTTGACTATTTATATAACCTGCATGGAATCAAACGCTGTTTAATCCGGGCATTACCGAATTATTTTGACCGCGTCCATAAGAACCGGCATGTAACCAATTGTAAGCGCGAAATTAATGAGTTATTCTCGGGACGCCCGTCGATACATGGAATGCGCCCGGCGACAAATAATTTTTTAATACAGCTTAAGGGGAGCCCAATGAACAAGCAGCAACGCCACTTTTTCCGCGCTTCTGCCGTGGCCTCAGGCATTCTGTTGGCAGGCCTGGCACAACAGGCAACAGCAGCCGGATTTCAACTCATCGAACAGAGCGTCTCCGGGATGGGAACCGCCTATGCCGGGGGTGCGGCCCAGGCGCAGGACGCCACCACGGTCTATTTCAATCCTGCGGGTATGACACGTCTCGCTGGATCTCAGGGTACCGCTGGATTCCAGGTGATTGTTCCGCAGGCGGAATTCAACGACGACGGTTCTGTCGGTCTGGGAACCCCCCTCGGATCAGAAGAAAGCGGCGACGCCGGTGTGGTTGGTTTGGTCCCCAACCTCTATTTAACCAACCAGATCGGAGACAACCTCTTTCTCGGCCTTGGAATCAACGCACCTTTCGGGTTGGCCACCTCCTACGACGACGACTGGATCGGCCGTTACCATGCCATCGATTCATCGATCATGACGGTTAACATCAATCCATCCATCGCCTACCGGTTTAACAAGACCTTCAGTGTCGGCGTCGGCGCCAATGCCCAGTACATCAAGGCCAATCTCTCAAACGCCCTGGATACATTCCTTATAAGCGGCGGCGCAATTCCCGGGGATGGAGAACTCGAATTAGAGGGTGATGACTGGGGTTTCGGCTGGAACCTGGGATTTTTGGCTGAGTTCAGTGAAGGGACCAGGGTCGGTCTCCACTACCGTTCCAAGATTAAATACGACGTAGAAGGCGAAGCCGACTTCAGCGGGCCCATAACCCTGGTCCCCGGCTTTACCGATACAGATGCTTCATCTCACGTTGAACTTCCCGCCACACTTTCCGTGAGCCTCTATCATGAGATTACTCCGGAATGGGCGGTGATGGCTGACTACAGTCGTACCTACTGGCATGTATTGCAAGAGCTGCGGTTTGACTTTGAGAATTTCCTCCCGGACGGGGTGACGACACTGAAATGGGAGGACAGCAACCGTTACTCTCTCGGCCTTCAGTACACTCCTTCCGCCGGCAACTGGACCTACCGTGTCGGTACCGCGTTTGACGAGACTCCCATCCCCAATGAACACTATCGTACGCCGCGTGTTCCGGGTGAGGATCGGATCTGGCTTGCTGTCGGTTTGGGTTACAAAAGCTCCGACAACCTGAGTTTCGATTTCGGCTACGCCCACCTGTTCGTGGACGATCCGCAGGTCAACAAATCCCTGACCGATACCGAGAATCAGCCTCGCGGTAACCTCCACGGCAGCTACGAGGCCTGCGTGGATATCATCAGCGCCCAGATGAACTGGAAGTTCTAAGCGAACTCCGGTTCCGCCTTATAAACCCGAACCGGCAACCGGTTCGGGTTTTTTATTTTCGCGGGAAATTGCAGGGTTTGGCGCATGGCTAACCAATTTCGTGACCTGCCTCCTTCGGGCTTTCCAATCCGGTAGTTAATTTCGCAGCCCCTCGACTCCCGTGCTTTTATCTGCTGTATCTCAAAGGCTGCGAGCCTATTTCTTTTGCTTGCCCAAAAGAAATAGGCGAAAGAAAAGGGCAACCGGGTGTGCCGCCCTGCGGGTACCCTGCGCTTCTCGTCTTAAGCGGGGCTGTCCATACGGTATCGGGGTATCGCACCAATACCCCGTTAGACGCAGCCGAGCACCGCAGGGATTTCCGGATAAGGCCCGTAGGGGCGCCGCATGGACGCGGCGCCTCCATCGCGGGCGAGGGACCGCCCGTCGATGGAGCCCCGGAAATCGTGAGGCGCGCAGGGAACCCCGGAGGGGCAAGTCTTCGGGTGTCTTTTTCTTTGGTAACTTTCTTTTGGACAAGCAAAAGAAAGTTACTTGCAGCCCTTACAGAAAAGCTAAAAAAAGAACATCGGGGCCGATAGGCTGCGAAACTAATTACCGGACTAGTAAATCCACTGCAGGCGGGTCACGAAACTAGTTACCAACTTCCAAACCACAGAGAAAGGG
>JBNKCX010000045.1:0-17480 GCA_050287965.1 Sedimenticolaceae bacterium | reverse complement strand
CGGGGTAGGTGAACGCACCTTTGATCTCACCGTCAACCCGGTGGTCAACGGCGCGGGGGAACGATTGGGCAGTGCGGTGGAGTGGGATGACGTCACCGAGCAGGTGGCCATTGAGAATGAGATCGATCAGGTGGTCAGCGCGGTCGCCGAGGGTGATCTGACACAGCAGTTGGGCCTGGAGGGCAAGGACGGCTTTACGCGTGGGCTGAGCGAGCGGATCAACTCGGTGGTGCAGGTGGTGGCGAACAGCCTGTCCGATGTGGAGCGGGTATTGGTCGCCCTGTCTGAAGGGGATTTGACCCGGAAGGCCGACGCGCGGCACCGCGGAGCGTTCGGGCGCCTGGCGGTGAGCCTGAACAGCACCATCGACCGGCTGCGGGACACGGTTGGTCGCCTATCGGAGTCGTCGGAGGTGATCGGTACCTCGGCGGACGAGATCGCCAGCGGCAACACCAACATGTCGCAGCGCACCGAGGAGCAGGCATCGAGTCTGGAGGAGACCGCATCCAGTATGGAGGAGCTAACCGCCACGGTACGACAGAACGCGGACAATGCCCAGCAAGCGAACCAGTTGGTGAGCGGCGCACGGGAGCTGGCAGAGCAGGGTGGTACAGTGGTACGGGACGCGATTGTGGCGATGGGAGAGATAGATGCTGCGAGCGGAAAGATCGCAGACATTATAGGGGTGATTGATGAGATAGCTTTTCAGACCAACTTGCTGGCGCTGAATGCCTCGGTGGAAGCGGCCCGGGCGGGTGAGCAGGGACGCGGCTTCGCTGTGGTGGCAACGGAGGTTCGAAATCTGGCCGGACGTAGTGCTACCGCGGCCAAGGAGATCAAGGAGTTGATTCAGGATAGTGTGGAGAAGGTAAAGGCCGGTGCCGATCTGGTGAATCAGTCGGGCGAAACGCTACAGGAAATCGTCGATGGCGTTAAAAAGATGAGCGGCATTATATCCGGCATCGCCTCCGCCAGCGCAGAGCAGTCCGCGGGAATTGATCGCATTAATCAGGTGGTGACCAGTATGGATGAGATAACTCAGCAAAACGCCGCTCTTGCTGAACAGACTTCTTCCGCGTCGGCATCCCTTACGGACAAGGCGCGGGGGATGGACGAGTTGGTAAGTTTCTTTAAAGTGATCAAGGCGCAGAGCAGGCGGCCTGCGGGGAAACAGGATGTGACGGCACGTAAACAGGTAACTGATATACCGCTATCAGCCATAACGAGCGCCAGGCCGGACTCGCTGATAGCAAGACCCTTGCCCGTGTTGGATGCGGAGGTTGATGAGGGAGATGAGTGGGAGGAGTTTTGAATGCCCGCTTTGATATGTTTTGGCTCGCTGTTACGGGTTTTTCCGGCGATGATACGCTGTGCCATTTTTTGCGAGGTTAGGCGATATGGCGGGAATGGAAGCTGGTAGGGAGGGAGGTTTGGCCCCTCAATCCCAATACCTCAGTTTTTCCCTTGGTGGGGAGGACTATGGGGTCGATATCCTTCGGGTGATTGAAATCAGGGGTTGGGAGGAGGTGAGGCCGCTGCCAGATACGCCGGATTATATAAAGGGGGTTCTCGACCTGCGCGGCGCCATTGTTCCGGTTATTGATCTGCGTCTGCGATTTGAATTGAAGAACGTTGAATATACCCCAACCACTGTGCTTATCATCGTTACGGTTGAGTCGGGAGAGAAAAGCTTTTTGCGAGGTATCGTGGCGGATAGTGTTTCAGATGTATTGGATGCTGCGGCGGGTAGTATAAAACCGGCTCCGAAGATGGAGTGTGCGGTCAGCAATCGCTATATATCCGGCATGATAACTCTCGGGGAGCGTATGGTGGTATTGCTGGATGTGGACAAGCTTTTCGGTTCTGATGAGCTGGAGAATCTGGAAGACGCCATCTGACATATTTGCATTGGTGGGATAATGGCTATTAAGCGTACAACCAAAAAGAAGGCGACCCCCGGTCGCGGTGTCGGCCGCGCCGGAAAGCACCAGGTTGCGGAACTTGATCTTGGGAAGGTGCTGACCATTGCCGATATGGAGGCGTGGCAGAAAAAACTTATTGGGATTTTTGATCTGCGCGAACCTGTATCCATTAAGGGCGGTGATATTGAAAAGATTGATAGTGCCGGGTTACAGCTTCTGTTGGCGATTATGAAAGAAGCGGACCGGGCAGGCGTTGAGATTAAATGGAGCAGTGCCTCTGAATCGCTGCGACGGAACGCGGAGCAGCTTGGCCTTGGTACTGAGTTAAGACTGGATGCCTCATAACGGGGCTAATGCAGAAAGGAAGCAAGACAATGGAAGAATCAGTCTGGAGAAACAGGGAGTCAGGTGCGCCGATAATTGATCCGGAATGGGATCAGGCGCGGGAAATAGTACGGATGATCCAACTCATAATTGCCAGGATTGAGATGGCGTTGCGGGAGAGTGAAGAGTCCGTTGATATGTTGTGTAATTCCTTCACCTCCATGATCGGTGGTGTCAATACCATCTACCGGACTGCGGCGTCTCTGGGAGGCGCGGACGGCGCCGGGGACGCCAGAGAAACCCTTTTCGACACCTGTGAAACGATAAGGAATGGGGTGAGTAATGCCGTGATCGCCCTGCAATTTTTCGACAGATTTTCGCAGCGTCTGGGTTGCGCGGAGAGATGTCTTGATGCATTGACGCAACTGATCGGATCCACGAGCTGGATGTATAGTCAGAACGCCTGGAAGGATCTTCGGGAACAAATGATGGCTGAATGCGCGATGGAAGGAGAATGGGAGGTATTCGACGCGATTCTGGCCGGCCAATCAGCGCGGGATGTCTTAAAGAATCCCAGTGAAACAAAGCAGAAGAGGGATGCGCAATACGATGTCGGGTTCTTCTAGCAGGGAGGGTATCAGGGAGTATTTATTTACCCGCAAGGACTTCAACTTCCTGCGTAAGATAGCTAATGACCATTCCGGCATTGTTATATCGGAAGATAAGTTCAACATGCTGTACTCAAGGCTTTCGCGGCGTGTGCGAACACTGGGGCTGAGAAGCTTCGGAGAATATTGTGACTACATCAGGAATAGGGGCACGAATGAGGAAATTCTGGAGCTGGTTAATGCCATTACCACGAACATGACGGCATTTTTCCGGGAGAATCATCATTTTGAATATCTTTCAAAGGAAGTGGTGCCGGAACTTCTGCGACGGAATAGTGGGAGCCGCAAGGTGCGGATATGGTCCGCCGGGTGTTCTACCGGCGAGGAGCCCTATTCCATCTCCATCGTTCTCCAGGAGTCCCTCTCCGGCGCGATCGGTTGGGATACGCGGATCTTTGCTTCTGATGTTGATTCCAATGCCCTGATGCATGCCTCCAGAGGGATATATTCCGAAGAGCAGGTATCCGGGATAGACGAGTCCAGGCTGCGTCGTTGGTTTCTGAAGGGGAAAGGGGAGCAAGAGGGAATGGTGCGGTTAAAGCCCGGGGTACGTGATCTGGTCGGGTTCGGTCAGCTGAACCTGATGAAGAACTGGAAAATGCCGGAGCCGATGGATGTTATCTTTTGTCGTAACGTAATTATTTATTTTAGCAAACCAGCCAAGATAACCCTGGTAGAACGTTTCGCAAATACCCTGAAAGAGGGTGGTTATCTGTTTATGGGTCATTCGGAAACGCTGTTTCGGCTGACCGATCGATTTGAAACAGTTGGTAATACTATTTACCGGAAGAAGGGGTAGCGGAGTGTCGCAATATCGGAATGCACAGTTATTGCCGGAAGCGTTCCCGGAGTTTGAACATATAAACCGCTACTGGGACAGGCAGAATAGCATGCCCGCGGCAAAAATTCTTCCGGGCGAGTACTACGTGACGCGCAATAATGAGATTATTACGACGGTCCTTGGGTCCTGTGTATCCGCATGCGCGCGTGATCGCATACTGGGTATCGGCGGTATGAACCATTTTATGCTTCCGGTTTCGGAAGAGCACGGCTGGGGCGGTGTCAATGATCTGATAAGTACCGCCACGCGCTACGGAAACCATGCCATGGAGCATATGATCAACGATATTCTCAGTCACGGGGGGCGCAGGAAGAATCTTGAGGTAAAGATATTCGGCGGTGGCCAGATTATGCAGAGCATGGCAGATATCGGAAAAAGAAATATCGAGTTTGTGCATCACTACCTGAAAACCGAGGGATTGCTTTTATTGAATGAAGACGTGGGCGGTATCTACCCGCGCAAAGTACTCTACTATCCGGCGACCGGCAGGGTCAGGGTGAAAAAACTGAGACGTATGCATAATGACACTGTTGTCAGGCGTGAAGAGGCATATAGGCAGGATCTTGAAGATCAGCCGATAGCCGGAGAAATTGAACTGTTTTAGGCAGCAGGCATCTGGCAGGACGCAGTCTTTCTGGAATTGTTTATACAGGGACTGCCAAGGTTTGGCAGGATTATGGTTCAGGGAAATATGATCAAAGTATTGATTGTGGATGATTCCGCTTTGGTACGGCAGACGCTCAGGGAGATTCTGGGCGGTGCGTCGGGTATCGAAGTTGTTGGTGTGGCGTCTGACCCATATATCGCGCGGGAAAAAATAAAGCAACTTAACCCTGACGTGCTCACGCTGGATGTGCAGATGCCGCGCATGGATGGTGTTACTTTTCTGGGCAATCTGATGCGACTGCGGCCGATGCCGGTGGTGATGGTTTCCACCCTTACCGAGGAAGGAGCGGACATAACATTGCGCGCTCTCGAGTTGGGCGCGGTGGATTTCATACCAAAGCCGAAGGAAGATATTGTCCGGGAGCTGCATAAGCATGCCTATGAGATAGTAGCGAAGGTTACGGCTGCTTCCAGGGTCAAGGTCCGGGCTTTGGAGAAATCCGAAGCGGTGGAAAGGGGGCGGAGCGAAAATAGGAACTCACGTGAGTCTCCGGCGCAGATGGTGCTGGATGATTCGGATAGGCGGCAACGTTACCCAACATCGGACAGGATCATAGGTATAGGCTCCTCTACCGGAGGTACGGAGGCGATAAAGGACGTATTGCGATTTCTGCCGGCGGATATGCCGGGAATTGTCATTACTCAGCACATACCCAAGGCGTTCAGCGGCCCCTTTGCGGAGCGCGTCGACAAGGAAAGTCAGCTGGTCGTTTCCGAAGCGACGGACGGGCAGGTGATTCTACCGGGACATGCCTATATCGCCCCCGGGGACAGACATCTTTTGATTGATCGGTTGGGTACCGGTTACGTATGTCGACTGGATGATGGGCCGCCGGTAAACCGGCATAAGCCTGCTGTCGATGTAATGTTCAGCTCCCTGGCAAAGAATGTCGGACCCAACGCCATAGGTGTGGTTCTGACCGGTATGGGGGATGACGGTGCGGAAGGTCTGGGTAAAATGAAACGGGCGGGCGCCGTCACCCTGGTGCAGGACGAACAGAGCTGTATCGTATGGGGTATGCCGAAAGAGGCGGCCGATAGAGGCTATGCCGATGAGGTGGTCGCGCTGTCCTGTATGGCGGAGCGATTGGTTGAATTGGTCCGGAAAAAGGACCCTGCAGGCGCCCGATGAGGCGCATGGTCCATGCGCATGATTTTCCCTTTTTGGGTTGCCGAGGTCCGCTTTCCGCGCGCCGTTATGCAGTTGGAAGACGGAGAAACAATGGACTGCTTTGATGAAGGCCCTCGTTAAAGAGTACCTGGTGCCATTGATTGCCAGCCTGCTGGTGCTGGTTGTTGCTCTTGCGCTCGGTCTTTCCGTTACCGGGGGCGCGGCCGTCGTGGCGGTTCTTATTATCTGGGTGGGTTATCTTATGATAGGAAGTTCCCGCCATATAGGAGGCCCGGGAAAGACAAAAGGTCGAGATGCCGTAAGCGACTCCCGCAACGAAGTTATAGCCGTGGGCAGGCAAGTAGGTGTGGGTGTAAATGATCAGGTTCGTGAGATATGTGATGACCTTTCCCGAATCCGTACGCTTGTGACGGATGCCGTCAGCACCCTGCAGCGAAGCTTTAATGCTCTCGATTCCTCTTCCCGGAAGCAGACCGATTCAATCGCGTCCATTCTCAATGATCTTTGTCTTGAAAACGGGCAGAAGCGGGACAGAATTACCTTTAAGAGTTTTGCCGAAGAGACCGACGAGGTTTTGCGTCATTTTGTTGATCACGTGGTCTCCGTCAATGCCGATTGCATGAGTCTGGTCGGCAAGATTGATGAATTGGTTTTTCAGATGGATAAGGCGGAAAGCCTTCTCGGCGACGTAAAGGGCATCGCCGATCAGACCAATCTGCTGGCTCTGAACGCGGCCATTGAGGCGGCGCGGGCCGGGGCGGCAGGTCGAGGATTTGCGGTGGTAGCCGATGAAGTACGGACACTCTCGCAACGGTCTGATCGTTTCAACGAGGAGATACGCTCGGTTCTCGGGAAGTCCAGGGAGGATATTGAAAGCGCACGTGAACTTATAGCGAAACTGGCATCAAAGGATACCCGTTTCGCCACCGAGTCCAAGTCCCGCGTGGATGAGGAGATGCGGGAAATTGGCAAAATAAATTCAGAGATGAGTCACCGTCTGGACGAACTCTCTTCCATAAACAAGGGTATCCACGAGGATGTGTCGGATGCCGTCAGATCGCTGCAGTTTGAGGATATCGTGACGCAGGTTGCGGCTTCCGCCATGGACAAACTCGGGCATCTGGAAAAACTGGTTTCCATACTGGATGAGGGTATGGACAAACTGGTATCCGGAAATGATGCGGAAGATAAGGAGGACTATTTTCTGCGGCAGCTTCGGGAGTTGCGCTCCAGGATCGATGAGGAAACCGCCGGATACAAGAGCCGCGCCCGGAAAGTCGTACGGCAGGAATCCATGAACGAAGGTGAAGTGGAGATTTTTGAGGAAGGGTGACGGGAGTGATTATTCCCCAAGGTCAAACCGGTAGTACAATTGAGGTCGTTAGCCGGGCCCGCGGAGAAAGCGTCGGAGCGTGGATCCAGCGGCGGTGGTATCCGACCGTAGACAGGCAGAAATATGACCGTGAACGTTATCGAATCCGAAGATAAGTCAGAGGTGACCATCCAGGTCACGGGACGTTTTGATTTTTCCAGTCATCAGGAGTTTATGGGTGCTTATAAGGGGTACCAAAAGGGCGAGAAGCGATATGCGGTTGATCTCGGGGATACCGAGTACATGGACAGTTCGGCCATGGGCATGTTGTTACAGCTGCGGGAACACAGCAGAAACGGCAATTCCGTATCCCTGACCAACGCCAACGAGGGGGTGCGTGAGATCCTGCGCATTGCCAACTTCGACAAGCTGTTCGAGATTTCCTGATTTTTTGCCCCGGAGACCCGCCGGGGCGACACACACCCTCTCCCTGATCTTCACCAGGTTCGCAGCGGCCGGGCCGGCCCTGATCCGTCCCGCAATATCCACCCAAAACCCCGAAGAATCGGGCTGATGCGTCCCATTCAGGAGGGCGAGGGAGCGCCTCGGCGCTGGCGCCGCTCAACGATTTCCTCTATCCTTCCCGCTTTTTCCCGAGGCCATTTCATCATGGGTTTCAAATGCGGAATCGTAGGGTTGCCCAATGTCGGCAAGTCCACTCTGTTTAACGCGCTGACCAAGGCCACTATTGCCGCGGAAAATTACCCCTTCTGCACCATCGACCCCAACGTGGGGGTGGTGCCGTTGCCCGATCCGCGCCTCGACGTGCTGGCGGAGATTGTAAATCCCCAGAACGTACTTCCTACCACCATGCAGTTCGTAGATATCGCCGGTCTGGTGGCGGGGGCCTCCAAGGGGGAGGGGCTGGGGAACAAGTTTCTGGCCAATATCCGGGAAACCGACGCCATCGCCCATGTGGTGCGCTGTTTCGAGAACGACGACGTGGTCCACGTGGCGGGTAAGGTGGATCCCCTGGCCGATATCGAGGTAATCAACACCGAACTGGCCCTGGCGGACCTGGAGTCCGTTGAGAAGGCCCTGGACAAGGCGGCCCGACAGGCCCGTACCGGTGATAAGAAGATTCTGTCCCGTAAGGCGATTCTGGAACGGGTGCGGGATCACCTGGATGCCGGAAGTCCCGTACGCTCCCTGGAAATGACCGAGGACGAGAGAACGGAGCTGAGGGATCTGTTTCTCCTGACCGCCAAGCCGACCATGTACATCGCGAACGTGGCGGAGGACGGTTTTGCGGACAATCCTGCCCTGGATGCGGTGCGGGAGTTTGCCGGGGCCGAGGGATCCGAGGTGGTTCCGGTCTGTGCCGCCATCGAGGCGGAGATCGTGGAGCTGGATGAGGCGGACCGCCAGGAGTTCCTGGCCGACATTGGCCTTGATGAGCCGGGCCTGAACCGCGTGGTGAGGGCAGGATACAAGCTCCTGAACCTGGAGACCTATTTTACCGCCGGTGTGAAGGAGGTACGCGCCTGGACCATCCCGGTGGGCGCCACGGCTCCGCAGGCGGCCGGTGTCATCCACACGGACTTCGAGCGGGGTTTTATCCGGGCGGAAGTGATCGCCTATGACGATTTCGTGGCCAACCGGGGTGAGCAGGGGGCCAAGGAGGCGGGCAAGCTCCGCCTCGAGGGCAAGGAGTACGTGGTCCGGGACGGCGACGTCATCCATTTCCGATTCAACGTCTAACCTCCTGTTAGAAGGCCGAAAAACCGGATCCCCGGAGACCGGGAAATTTGACACTTTCCGCGCCGATCCGGTATATTTCCGCCTCTTCGGCTACGTAGCTCAGTTGGTGAGAGCGACGGACTCATAACCCGTAGGTCGGTGGTTCAATTCCACCCGTAGCCACCAAGATCCGGACCCTTCCTCACTCGAGGAGGGGTTTTTTTACCCCTTTTTTCCAGGTTTATCGCCCCAATATAAGGATTACGGTCGGGGGAAACTTTTTTCATGAACGGTGGTCTTATTTGTTACTGCCGGTTGTTGACGAAGCTTCCGCCGGCAGTGTCTGAACAGAGCTTTTTGTTCATTCTGACTCCCCTTCAGACTTAGAGTCTGACATTGGCCGATGCCCCCAAACAGGGCGTCGGTTTTTTTTTGCACTTAAAAAGTGCCGCATCATTTTAATAAGCACCGTTCTGGTGCGTTTTTCTTTAACAATTCAGTGCATAAATTCGTAACCTATTGTTTTTACGGGCACCAATTATGAGGCACAATTTGTGCAATAGGAGTTCGACTTAGGGAACGCGTTTGGTTCCAGCGCGACATAAAAGTTTCAACCAACTCAATCCTAACGACTATTAAAGAAATCCATCCCCTTGGGGCGATGAATAAGCGGGAGAAAAACAGAATGAGACGATTTATTTCAACAGTCGCTTTGGTGCTGTTGCCCGGGCTGGCGACCGCCGGAGACGCTTCCATAAACGGTGCAAACACCTCCTGGATCATGGCTTCCACGGCGCTGGTGCTGTTCATGACGTTACCGGGTCTTGCCCTTTTCTACGGGGGGCTGGTGCGGACCAAAAACGTCCTTTCGGTCCTGATGCAGTGTTTCTCCATCGCCGGTGTCGTCACTATTCTGTGGTTTGTCCTGGCCTACAGCCTCGCATTCGGCGAGGGGAACAACTGGATCGGCGATATGAGCAAGGTCATGATGGCGGGTATAGGCCGCGAAACTCTGGCCACCGGGGATATTCCGGAATCCCTGTTCATGATGTTCCAGATGACCTTCGCCATTATCACACCGGCCCTGATCATCGGCGGCTTCGCGGAGCGTATGAAGTTCTCCGCCATGCTGCTGTTCAGTGCCGTCTGGCTGGTACTGGTCTACGCGCCGGTTACCCATTGGGTCTGGGGCGGCGGCTGGCTGCAGGATATGGGGCTGTTCGACTTTGCGGGTGGTACCGTGGTGCATATCACCGCCGGTGTGGCGTCCCTGGTTGCCGCGCTGGTAATCGGCCCCCGTGCCGGTTTTCCCACCACCGCCATGCCGCCGCACAACATGACCCTGACCGTGGCGGGAGCGGGTATGCTTTGGGTCGGTTGGTTCGGGTTCAACGGTGGTAGCGCACTGGCGGCGGATGGTAATGCCGCCATGGCCATCCTGGTGACCCATATCTCCGCAGCCACCGGCGCCATGACCTGGACCGCGATCGAATGGAAACGGTTCGGCAAGCCCAGTGCCCTGGGTGCGGTCACCGGTATGGTGGCGGGTCTGGGTACCATCACGCCGGCCTCCGGGTATGTGGGACCGGGTGGGGCGCTGATAATAGGTCTGTTGGCGGGGATCGTCTGTTTTACCGCCACCCAGTACATCAAGCGCGTATTGAAGATCGACGACTCTCTCGACGTATTCCCCGTTCACGGCGTAGGCGGCATGCTGGGTACTCTCATGGCCGGTATATTTTCCTCCAAGGATCTCGGGGTCTTCAGCGGCTATGGCTTTGCGGAAGGTATCGAAAGCATGGGCGGGCAGCTTTGGGTTCAGTTTGTGGGCGTGATAGTCACCGTCGGTTTTACGGCATTGGTTACCTTTGCAATCCTTAAGGTGGTCGGGGCTCTGGTGGGTCTGCGCGTGGATGAGGAGCAGGAGATTCAGGGTCTGGACATCGTCAGTCACGAAGAGACCGGTTATAACTTCTAATCCAGGAAGGGGGTAGGTTTAAAGCGGCGCTCCATGCGCCGCTTTTTTTATGTCCCGAACGCACCCTATGCTGCAAGGGCAGGGAAATGCGGAAGCGGTATTATCAAAACGGTTTTTTACCAGGCCCCGCAAAGTACCAGACAATCAGGCCAATCAGCGGCAACAGGAATACGATCAGAAACCAGATCAGTTTTTGTACTCCTTTTGCGGTACTCTGGAGGATCATTACGATGGCGTAAATGTCCAGGATAAGGATGATCAGACCACCGATTCCGGAAAGTCCCATGGAGTTCTCCCGTTAGAAATGAGCAGACATGATGCTACATTATATAGGACCCGTTTAATATTTCGTTGTGAAATTACGGCATGGGTTGTGGTGTGGGGCGTCATGAATTGCTTGTTTATCAGTATGTTGCAAGCCGCATCCGCACGCTGAATTAGAAATATTGAAACATTCGTCCGGTGTTGACCAATGGAGGATCCCGCCGTGAAAAAGATCGTTGTTGGATTTGCTGTAGTTATCGTGCTGTTTGTTGTGGCCCTGATATTCCTGGCCGGATCCCTGGATTCCATTATCGAGGCGGCGATTGAAGAGGTAGGCACGGAGACCACCAAGACCCGGGTGGAGGTCGGCAGTGTCAATATCAGCCTGGCTGATGCACAGGGTCTGGTGAAGGGGCTGTCGGTGGCCAATCCCGAGGGATTCAGCAGCAATAAGGCGCTTTCACTCGGCGAGATCAAACTGGTATTGGATGCCAATAGCCTGGCCTCGGACACGGTGGTAGTGAAGGAGATAAGAGTCAATAAGCCCATGGTGAATTATGAACTAGGTACGGGCGGCAGTAACTTCGATGTTATCAAGAAGAACGCGGCGGGTGCGGGACAGGCTTCTGCGAAATCAGATGAAGCCCCCGGACCGAAACTTATCATAGAAGACCTTTATATTACTGACGGCAGTGTAGCGGTTAATTCCGCACTTAACCCCGGACAGCCGGTGAGTGCGGTACTGCCCGATATACACATTAAGGATATCGGCAAGGACAGCGGCGGCGCGTCTCCCGAAGAGGTGGCGAAAAAAGTGCTTACGGTGCTTACCCGTAATGTCGGTTCCACGGTGGCCAAACTTGATCTGAGCCAATTGCAGGGGGTCGAATCACTATTGAAAGACAAGCCTGCCGGTATTACCGAAGACGTTAAGGAAGGCCTGGGCGGGGCCGGAGATAAACTGAAGGGCTTGTTCAAGTAGGTGGCGAAGGATTTCTGTTTGGCGTAATCCGGGCCGGTGCGGCGAGGGCAAAAAAACGCCACCCCTGTTGGGGTGGCGTTCCGGTTTTAACCTCTTCAGAAATCTGGAGAAGGTTTGTTTTCTCGTCGTATCTCTTAGGTGCCCGTGGTCAATAAAGCATGGCCACCTGGGCATCGCTTTCGATCTTGGTGAGTCTCACCATATCCATGGTGAGTTCTTCTATGTTGGAATTTAACGCAACCAGTTCCGCCTTTGCGTTGTTATAACTCATCATTTTGTAGGAAGCGTAGAGAAATCCGCCCGGCATGACGGCTGTTATAACGGCATCTTTCGGTTTGAACTTCTTTTCCTGCATGGTATTCGAAAGTGCCTCCTTCCGGTCGCTGAGGGATTGTCTCAGCTCTCTCACGGATCCAATCAGTTCATGGTTTTCCGCGGCCGGAACGTTGGTAACCAGTCCATTGTCCTGTTCCATATAAAACCATGACGATCCCTGTCCGGTTGTATCTACAGCTTCCGCAGCCTGAGCATTGAATGCCAGCAGGCCGAAGGGAATCGCCAAGTAGAACCCGAACAATGTTTTCATCATAAAACCCTCTTGTTTTCCAACCGCCGCCGAACGGGGACTGGTTTCAGCGTTGTTGGTTATATGTTGGTAGATATAACGGCAGCCCGGCGTGATAAAAGACGCAAAAAATGCTGATTGACGGGATTCCGGCAGCAAACTGTGATCCAAATACGGTGTTGGGGGGTGGGTCAGGAACTGCTTCACGGAGTTACTGTGAACTCAAACACGGGAATCCGGATATTAATCGGCCTTGAAATCCCGGTTCGGACACCCGCGACGCAGACTGCCCGATAAGTGCCGCACGAAGAAGGTATCCTATTGAATAGAAAGGGGATTAGGCTGGATGTGCCGGCGGTTGGGTGGCAGGATCGGTGGTCCGGGCCCCGGGATGGGATTTTAACTACTATGGTCCGTGTGGAGTTCCTCCCGGCGGATCACGTACGACTCGTTCGGCTCTGAGTCATGTCTGCGAGCCGGCTTAAACAACCTGCAATTAATCCCTCAGTCCGGGAGATGATCCATCCTGTCCGGGAGCTCCCCGCTTGGAATACAGCTCCGACCGTTCCAGTGTGATCCTCGCGGGCATACGCAACGCCTGCCGTCATGGTACTGTCCCGGCGGGCACCGCATCTCCGGTGGTTCGCAGGCCTCACCATTCCAGATCAATCCTTCCGGGCAGACGCAGCGTTTCCCTTCACGCTGTTGCCCGGGGGGGCAGGGGGTCTCCCTACTGCTACGGGGTTCGCAGAGTTCGCCGTTCCAGAGCGATCCTTCCGGACAGACGCAGCGTTTCCCTTCACGCTGTTGCCCGGGGGGGCAGGGTGCCGCCTCCCGCCGGGGTTCGCAGAGTTCGCCGTTCCAGAACGATCCTTCCGGACAGACGCAGCGTTCACCCTCGGGATACTGTCCAGGGGGACAGAGCACCTCTCCATGGGGTGCGCAGAGTTCACCGTTCCAGAACAGGCCTTCCGGGCAGACGCAGTGTTCACCTTCACGGTACTGTCCCGGTGGGCAGGGCGCCTCCCCGTGGGGCTCGCAGAATTCACCGTTCCAGAACGATCCTTCCGGACATTGTGGCGGTTCCTGCTCCGGTGGATTGGTGTTTTCATCCATGGATGGGGGAGGGGGTCCCGATTCCGGCCGGGGAGGCTGGTATGCCTCACTGCCGTCTTCCGAGGTTGATCTGTTATCGGTTACCACCAGTCTGGCATAGGTCAGTACTACGATATCAAGGGGGGACGAATTCTGATCGCTGGTATCCCCCGTCACTGTGGCGTGAGTAACCTGAACACCCTGTAACTCGTAACGCAATACGATCTGGTTGCTCTTTCCTTTCGGACAGACTTCGATCTCAGCTTCAGGCAACACCGTATTCGAGGCCGCAGCCTGAGAGAGAAAGGGTGTTATGGAATCGATGCGTTTGATTAGCTCGAAACTCCTGCCAGGCAGGCTGGAGGTGCTTCCCGGGCGGTAACCGAATGATGCGGCGA
Organism: Sedimenticolaceae bacterium; assembly: GCA_050287965.1. GTDB lineage: Bacteria > Pseudomonadota > Gammaproteobacteria > Chromatiales > Chromatiaceae > CBFDBF01. The sequence goes on along the minus strand of JBNKCX010000045.1, from coordinate 3,593 downwards.
TGTCTCCTCCGACGTGATGGGTAAAGCCCAGTACGTCACTCCATCCCCTATGGTTGGCTTCAACGCTTTCGCCGGCACTACCGGCAACCCTGATATAGATGTCGTAGTCACCGGTGTCAGCCTGACCTGTTACGGCGGCCGAAAGGAAGATCACGAACGAGAGAAGGCGCGTTTTCATGGCAATTCCCTATATACCAATATAACGGTCAGGCGGGTGTTGTTATCTGAACAGGGTTGTCCTTAGGGCGGTCATTGTCAAGGACGAAACACACGGATAGACGGAATATTCCGGCTGGAACATGCTCGGGCGTACGCGGTGTGGAGAGAATATACCCCGGCGTTAGAGAGCGTTGGCTTCAATTGACAAGCCTGTGTCCCGCACCTAGGCTTTGCGATAGTGCGGCTATGTTTTCCAGGGCTGATAGGAGGGATCACTATGAAGCAACTGGCCATAATTGCCGGCCTTGTATCGCTTGCCAGCATCTCTTTCGGTGGGTTTGCCATGGAGGAGGTTATTAGCCAGGATCAGGAGCCGGTCGCCCCGATCCAGATGGAGCGCCCGGTGGAGGTGGAAGCGGATGTCCTCAATCCCATGCCGGCTCCACCTCCGGAGGTTATCCCGAGGCACCGGGAAGAGTCGGCGCCGGAACGGGAGTGTCCCCCCGGTCAGCACTATAACGGGGTGCGTTGCGTCTGTCCCGAAGGGTTGCGTTGGAGCGGAGAGGGTTGCGGGCCGATAAGAGACATGGAGTCCGGCGGTGAGGACGGCGGTGAGGCAACCCCGATCAATCTGCCGGAAATGCCAGACGATGGCGGTGAGGCCACGCCCATTAATCTTCCCTGAATAAAGATCAGTCAACAGTCGGCGGGAGTATGCAGGAATACCGTCGGTAGCAAAACACTTGGAATAAGGATTTACCATGAAAGTTTCTAAATTTCTGTTGTTCATGATTCTGCTTGCTGCAAACGGCTACGCGTCCGCGTCCGGATATGCAATCTTCGCCAAGATTGAAGGCGTTGCCGGCGAAAGCGTTGAAGCCAACCATATGGGTTGGAGTAACGTAGAGTCTTTTTCCTATGTATTGGAGCGAAACTCAGCGCAGGCAAGTGCCGCCCAAAGGGCGCGGGTTCTCGATATACACATCGAAATGGTCAAACCCATCGATACCGTTACTCCCGCTCTTTCCGATGCCGTTGCGAAAGGCACGGCGATACCCAGGGTTGTGATAGAGGTCTGTACCGGGGGACAGGCCGGCGTCTGTAGACTGAGGTATGAACTGGAAAAAGTACGGATCACGGGGGTGACCATAAAAAGCGAGAATCAATCTCTGCCGCTGGAGGCGGTCAGCCTGGAATTCGAGAAAATTCTACTGAAGTATGTCGGATACTCAAAGACCGGCGCGCCCACCGGCTCAAAGGAGTTCAATTGGAATATGGAAAACTGGGGCGAGGAGATGCGCTAAGGGTCACATCTGACCGGCAGTTATCGGCGCCTCTTCTAATATCGGATTGGACTTATTGGGTGATATCCTGGGTATCAATAACGATGACGGTGACGACAGTAACGACTGGTTTCACCGAGTAATTGCGCATAATTGCTCGGTAGCGGGCAACGCAAGAGATCTAGGGTCAGTGCAAAAATGTTCTAGTGGCTTGGGCGTGAGCCCTAAATTATTGCACTGACCCTGAATATTAATAAACCAAACTACTATCTGCGTTTACCGTTACCTCAACGAACGTGGCCGCGCCCACCACAACCGCGCCTTTATGGAAATCGGTTTCAGGATTTATTTCGTATGTCTTAACGCAGGGGCCGCAGACCAGCATCTCGCCTTCTGCTTCAATGTAGGCCTCGACCAGATCGGCAAAGGGCGGAAAATTGGGGGCGGAGATCTTATCCAGATTCTTCTTGTCGGCCAGCTTCACGCCCTCGGCCTGGAAGCCCATCACCACCTCTACGTCCGAAGCCTGGGCGGCCGTGGCCATTACGAAAGGGATAAGCGCCAGCTCCGGATCTTCTGGGCCATGGGTGCACAAAATAAACATTTTCTTGGACATCAACATCTCCTGGAATGGTCGGGTTTAAGTGAAACAACTATGTGTTGCTGAAATAGCGCAGCAACTCAAGCAATTATTATCATGGCACTACAATGTAACAACGATCTACTGTGGTCAAGTATTGTGCCCGGCGACAAATAATCAGTGTAAAACCAAAACAAGAACCGCCGTGGTTATTACTGATTGAAAAGGCGGGGAATATTTGGTCTAGGTGAGAGGATTACCCGGGCCGTCCCGGCCCTCGCCTTTCGGGTTCGTGACCGCCATGGATAGCGAAAGCGCAGGTTTTGCAGGAGCAAAAACCTGCGTGCGCTCATTCCAAATCGCTCCCCGTGATTCGCTCGAACCTCCGGTCGGTTCGAACTCTTTTATAGTCTGTCCCCAATTATTATTGATCATTCGGCGGGGGTTGAAAGCCGGAATTTATCTTCGATCCCTGCGGCTGCTGGTCATCCGGCGGAGGGCCGGAACTCATCTTCGATCTCTGCGGGTTGAAGCCTTCCTCGACTACCGGGTTCGCGGGTTTTTCGCTCGAGTCGTTGCCGGGCGGTTCGGGTTGCGGGTTGATGCTCTTTTTTTCCACGGGATTGACGAGTTTCCCCCTCATTTCATTCGCCGGAGGTTCCGGCTGCGGATTGAAGCCTTTCTCGACTACCGGGTTCTCGGGTTTTTCGCTCGAGCCGTTACCGGGCGGTTCGGGCTGCGGGTTGATACTCTTTTTCATCACGGGATTGACGAGTTCCCCCCTCATTTCCTTCGCCGGCGGCTCGGGCTGCGGGTTGAACGCGTAACCGATGGCCGGTAACGCAAGACCGGCGGTGACAACGAGTGCAGTGCAGATTGCGGGTGCGTGTTTCATGGTTTTTCCTCGGAATATCGGGTTGCATCAATGCCGGTCTTCCGGCTCCGGTGTCATTTCCACGGGACTTAATATATAACGGGCCGGCGTCAACGCGCCATCGTTCCTGGGTGGGTCGGAGGACAGGGTCGATCGGTTCACCACGCACGCGCCGTTTCGGCGAGCGGGACGCTCGCGAGCACCTGGTCGATACGCAGCCCGAGGTTGCGGCGGAGCGCCATCCGCAGTTGATTCGGCAATGTTATGAGGTGGCGCGGATGACGACCGCTCGGTCCTCTCGAAAAGCGCTGTGTTCGGATATTGAACCGTTTTCCAGGCATTCAACGACTCAAAAGATGTGTGAACCTTCTTAGATAAAGGCGATTCCAAAATGAAAAACGTATTGCGATTCCTAATTGTCCCGGTGCTTGCCCTGGTGATTCCGTATCCGCTGCCAGCCGGGGCCGCGACCCTGTCCAAACCCGATCTGATCGTATCCTCCATCAGTTTTTCCCCGGTGAACCCCACGACGGGCGCCGAGGTTACCATGCGGGCGTACATCAAGAACCAGGGTAAGGCGGCGGCAGGGCAATCCAAGGTGACGATACAGGTGGGGAACGAGACGGCACCGATGTTACCGGTTCCCGAATTACAACCCGGCCAGATGTTCTTCAGTGAAAGAAAAGCCAAGTTTCTC
>JBNKCX010000044.1:0-1757 GCA_050287965.1 Sedimenticolaceae bacterium | reverse complement strand
CGTCTCGCCCCGCAGGGGCCGGAGGGCTCCATAGCCAAGGCGTCCGGTGGTGCAGCCATAGTGCACTATTGCAAACCTCCGGCAACACAGGATATGGAGTCCTCCGGCCCCTGCGGGCTAGCCGCAGCCTAGGGCGTTGCCTCCACACCCCGACCCGCAAGAAAACGGTTGGGCCGGCATATGCTTCAAACTCTCGCCCGCGAACACCGCCCTGACGGCCTCGTCGATCACCCCTTCGCACTCGATCACTTCGATGCCGCTGTCGGTGAGCACCTTTTTCGGGTTGCCGCCGACGCCGCTGACGAGCAGCGCCCGGCAATCGGATAGGATCCTGGCCAGTTCTTTCCAGCGCTCCTCTCCGCCCCCCGGTTCCGGGGCCGGTCGGGCTTCGATCAACCCGATGCGCCCTTCTTTTTCGCCGTAGATCATCACCTGGTAAGCTTCGCCCAGGTGTTGGTTGACCAGGACGCCTTCGAGGCTGGTGACGGCGACGTAGGGCTTCCGGGAAATACCTTTTCTCTTTGTTTCCAGCACTTCCAGGTGCTGGCAATTCTTCAGCATGTTCATCAAGTCGGTGGAAGGCATCTCCCCCAGCAAGCCCACCGCGTCGGACCGGCAGCGGGTGCAGTGGCGCATCTGTTTGACGTGCCGGCCGGCCGCCTTGCGGATGGCGTTGACCTTTTCGGTGGAAGGTTCTTCGAGGTTTTCAAATTCGCTGCCGGGATTCGGATAATAGGGCATGCAGTTGAAGAGATCCACGCCCAACGCCTCCATCTTCTTGGCGACCTCTTCGATGTGCTCCTCATTGATGCCCGGAAGGATAATGCTGTTCACCTTGACGATGATGCCGCGTTCTTTGAGCCCCCGGATGGCTTCCATCTGGCGACCGAGCAGAATTTCCGCACCCTCTTCGGCCCGCCGGATCCTTTTTCCCACACGCATCCAGGAGTATATCTTGGCGCCGATCGCGGGATCCACCGCATTGACCGTAACGGTGACATGGCTCACCCTCAGCTGGGCCAGTTCATCCAGGTAGGGCGTCAGGTTCAGGCCGTTGGTGGCCACACAGAGGATCATATCGGGATAGCGTTCGCGTATCCGCCGGCAGGTCTCCAGAGTCTCTTCGGCATTTGCAAAGGGATCTCCGGGACCGGCGATGCCCACCACACGGATATTCGGTTTCTGCTTTAGCACCTCCTCCAGGTAGACCATGGCCTGGGCCGGGGTAAGCACGGCACTGGTCACCCCGGGTCGACTCTCGTTGACGCAGTCGAACTGCCGGTTGCAGAACTTGCACTGAACATTACAGCGCGGCGCCACAGGCAGATGTACACGTCCGAATTGGTGATGGGCCTCTTTATTGAAACATGGGTGGTCGCTAAGGTTCATGACGAAATTCCCCGCATTGAATAAATTGGAAAGTAATCAACTGGTATAGCTTATAGTTCATGGTTCATGGTTCATGGTTGAGGACCTTAACCGACTTTTGAAACGATGCTTTGAGCCCTGAACCATGAACCAGGAACTCACTACAGATACGTATAGCCGACATCCGAGGCGGACTGGCGCCTTTCGAGCAGCGTGTTGGCGATGCTGTCGAAGAGCATCTGGGCGCCTTGATATCCCAGATGCTGGATACGGCTGCCGCCCACGCGATCGTGGATGGGAAAACCGATGCGCACCAGGGGAAGGTCCAGCTTGCGGGCCAGGCTGTAGCCTTTGCTGTGCCCGATCATCAGATCCGGTTTGGCTTCGCG
>JBNKCX010000043.1:0-73032 GCA_050287965.1 Sedimenticolaceae bacterium | reverse complement strand
ATCGTTGTTCCTCCCGACTAAGGTGAATAGTGCTTGTCGGGGCTCACCTGGCGCTGGCTTGCCTAAATCGTCGGTCGATAGCCGATAGATTCCTTATAGGCGCTTTAAGGTGAGGGGTGGGACGATCTCTCCTACAGTCTGTGCCTTTGGCCAGATGCCCTCTTCGTCCCTCCACCCCGACAAGTCCTTTTTGACTTGCCGGGAACTAACATACAAGCCCTCTCCTGAGGGCGATCTGATCGGGCTCCGCTTCGCCCGGAGGGCTGGGCTCCTACAGTTGTCCCCCCTGAGAGGGGGGCATAAGCGGTCCTCCCCCTTCCAGGGGGAGTTAGAGGGGGTGACTCCCCCGTAGGGCGGACCGTGTCCGCCACTTCCCGCGCACCCCCATTATTTACCCTGGAACCTTATTCGGAGGGTGGTTCAGCCGGTCCGAATATAGGAATTTTTCGCCCATCCCTTGACTATGGAAACTTTGCCCCTATTATTAGCACTCACTAAGGGGGAGTGCTAACAGCCGCCCCCGCCCATAAGAAAATCATTGGTTTAAATTCAATTCAGGAGAACTCAGTAGATGAATATTCGTCCGCTGCACGATCGCGTTATCGTTCGTCGTATGGAAGAAGAGCGCACCAGCCCCGGCGGGATCGTGATCCCCGATTCCGCTGCCGAAAAGCCGGTTCAGGGTGAGGTGCTGGCTGTCGGCAAGGGCAAGATCCTGGAGAACGGCGATGTCCGTCCCATGGATGTCAAGGTCGGCGACAAGGTCCTGTTCGGCAAGTACTCGGGCACCGAGGTGAAGGTCGCCGGTAACGAGGTGCTGGTGATGCGCGAAGAGGACATCATGGGCGTGATCGAAGGCTGATCAGGCTTCACGCCGCTCCCAGATTCTTAATAAACAGACGAATTTTTGATTTTCGAGGACTAACGCAATGACTGCGAAAGAAGTGAAATTTGGCGATGCCGCCCGTACCCGCATGATGAAGGGCGTCAACATTCTGGCCGATGCCGTAAAGGTGACCCTCGGTCCCAAGGGCCGTAACGTGGTGCTGGAGAAGTCCTTCGGCGCCCCCACCGTCACCAAGGACGGCGTCTCTGTGGCCAAAGAGATTGAACTCTCCGACAAGTTCGAGAACATGGGCGCCCAGATGGTGAAAGAGGTGGCTTCTCAGACCTCCGACATCGCCGGCGACGGCACCACCACCGCTACCGTGCTGGCTCAGGCCATGGTGCGTGAGGGGCTGAAGGCGGTTGCCGCCGGCATGAACCCCATGGACCTGAAGCGCGGTGTGGATAAGGCGGTCATGGCCGCCGTGGACGAGCTGCAGAAGCTCTCCAAGCCCTGCTCGGAAGACAAGGAGATCGCCCAGGTGGGTACCATCTCCGCCAACTCCGACGAGTCCATCGGTAACATCATCGCCGAGGCGATGCAGAAGGTGGGCAAGGAGGGGGTCATCACCGTGGAAGAGGGTTCCACCCTGCAGAACGAACTGGACGTGGTGGAAGGCATGCAGTTCGACCGCGGCTACCTTTCTCCTTACTTTGTAAACAATCAGCAGAACATGTCCGCTGAGCTGGAGGACCCCTACATCCTGCTGCACGACAAAAAGATCTCCAACATTCGTGATCTGCTGCCGGTACTCGAGGGTGTGGCCAAGTCCGGCAAGCCGTTGCTGATCATCTGTGAAGATGTGGAGGGCGAGGCCCTGGCCACCCTGGTGGTGAACAATATTCGCGGTATCGTCAAGGTTTGTGCCGTCAAGGCCCCCGGTTTCGGTGACCGTCGCAAGGCCATGCTGCAGGATATCGCCATCCTCACCGGTGGCGTGGTGATCTCCGAAGAGGTCGGGCTTTCTCTGGAGAAGGCCGGCATCAACGAGCTGGGTACCGCCAAGAAGGTCCAGATTACCAAGGAAGAGACCACCATCATCGACGGCGCCGGTGCCGAGGCCGATATCAAGGCCCGCGTGGATCAGATCCGTGCCCAGATCGAAGAGACCTCCTCCGACTACGATCGTGAAAAGCTGCAGGAACGCGTGGCCAAGCTGGCCGGCGGTGTGGCCGTGATCAAGGTGGGTGCCGCCACCGAGGTGGAGATGAAAGAGAAGAAGGCCCGCGTCGAAGACGCCCTGCACGCGACTCGTGCTGCGGTGGAAGAGGGTGTGGTCCCCGGCGGCGGCGTGGCCCTGATCCGTGCCCTGCAGGCGATCAAGGACCTGAAAGGCGACAACCACGACCAGAATGTGGGTATCGGCCTGGCCTGCCGCGCCATGGAAGAGCCCCTGCGCCAGATCGTCGCCAACGCCGGTGAAGAGCCGTCGGTCATCGTTAACAAGGTGGAAGAGGGTAAAGGTAACCTGGGATACAACGCCGGCACCGGCGAGTATGGTGACATGATCGCCATGGGTATCCTGGATCCAACCAAGGTGACCCGCACCGCGCTGCAGAACGCAGCCTCCGTGGCCGGCCTCATGATCACCACCGAAGCGATGGTGGCGGAGGAGCCGAAGGATGAAGGCGCCGGCATGCCGGATATGGGCGGAATGGGTGGTATGGGCGGCATGGGTGGCATGATGTAATCACCCCCGGCCTCAAGCCTGAAAACAGAGCCCCGCTTCGGCGGGGCTTTTTTGTGGGCGCGGTTTATGATTGATACCACCACATCGCGACGCGCGTTTAGGTGAGTAACGTTTCGTGGCGAAGTAACCGATTTCGCTAATCACTGGTAAAAAATAGGGGTAATCTGCTAAGTTATCAGCCTGATGGAAGGAATATCCGCTGGCAGGTTGCACTGCGGTCGTCCATCTCTCGCCGCGAACTTTATGTTCGGGGTGAACGCAAAAAGCACGGATTATCCATCTATTTGTTTTTTGCCCTGGTCAGCAGGAAAAGGAATACGACTATGTCTAACTGTGCCAACTGTAAACTGCGGGCGAAATACGACGGCAATCCGAAATCATTTGTGGGGCGTATCTGGCGTTGGCACATAAATATCTGCCCGGGCTGGAAGGGATATTTCACTTCGCTTCCGGCGCAGGAGAAGGAAGAGTTGGCAGCCAGATACGATTTTGGAAAGTATCAATAATAGCAACGGGTCGGAGATAACGGCTGGATAACCGGGGGGCTTTCGCGGCCTGGGGCGGTATGGAGGGCTGTTCGGGTTTTTAAATCGCTAAATATATGTCCGGTCCTGATCTCCATTAATAATGTTTCATGAGGTGGTTAAATGCATACTCTTGTCAGACTGATATTCTTGATTTTGCTTGCTACGTCTTTATCGGGATGTGATCAATGGTTAAACAGGGCGAGTGCGGAATTCGTCAAAATCGGATTGAAAGAGGTTTGTGGTGAAGAAGATAAGGAGTGTCTGGCTGCGGTCGAAGCCCAATTCGATTCCTGTCACAAGAAATATGAAAAAGAGTGGGAGGCCTATATGGAGGCCAGCACCGCAGAAGAGGATGAGTTTCTTGAAAACTATCTGAAGGGTGTTTATACCTGCATCGTCGACGAGGATGGCCAGCCCTATTTTGAGTATGATCCTGAATAGCAGGTAATTGGGCGCAGGAGTAAATGAGGGAACAATAAGTTCCGGTTGTATTTTCGATAAGGGGATTGAATATGGGCGGGAAAAGATTAAGCGGGCTTGTTGGAATGATAGTCGGGGGCGCCTGGCTGGCGATGAATTTCAAGCATTTTGAAGCGCAGGGCTTTGTCGCCATCGGTATGCCGCTGGTTATTCTGGTTGTTGGCGTGGTTTTCTTTTTTAAAGGCGATTGACGTGGCAGGAACACATGCCGGATAAGGTTTATTCGATATAAAGCTTTTATCCGGCCTGGATCGATTCACGGATTGGACGGAGCTTTTGATGTCTGAGATGGAAAAAGGAGTCAAATGGTGGCTGCGGTATGTGATTGTGCCCCTGGTCGGAGGGGGTGGCGTTATAGCGTTGCTGGTTGCATTTATTAATAAACCCGACGTTCCAATGAACCCGGAGACGCGGGCAGCGCCACAACCTGGCGCGGAAATAGTTGAGGCCGGCGGCGAAACTCAGAGAGGATCACTGGAAGAGCGATCCATGCCTGCAACTATAGTCATCATAGTTGTGCCGTCACGTGGATCAGGAGGTGATTCGAGAGGCGTTATCGCGGGACGCGTCGTCGGATTGAGCGATCCCATGAAGTATCGCGTTGCGCTCTATGCGCATACCGACCGCTGGTATGTTCAACCCACCAGCGAAGAGCCGCTTATCCTGATCGGCAACGATGGCAGTTGGGAAAGCACCACACATTTGGGTTCGGAGTATGCGGCGCTGCTTGTGGCGCCGTCTTTTGTCCCCCCGGAAAGCGCGAGCGCCGTCCCGGGAGGTGAAGATGTCGTAGCCTTCGCTAGAACGGGGGCTGCTGTTAACCCTTAATCTCAGGAGAATACCACATGACAAGGATCTCGATATCTGTTTCCGCGGTTCTGATTGTGTTGCTGTCGGTATCGGCAGCGTTATACGCCGATTCCGACAAGAGGCTCGAGTTTACCGGCGTGCCGCCATGCGGCGCGGGTTCGGATTCTCAGGGAAATATTTCCGGCCGCGTGGATGGCCTGGAAGACCCTGAAACATACAAAGTGGTGGTATATGCGCATACGGATCGTTGGTATGTGCAGCCCCTTGAGAGTGATCCGTTCACAAAAATCGACTCCGAGGGTAACTGGAGCAATTGGACCCATCTGGGGTATCGCTACGCGGCCCTGGTCGTTCTCCCCTCGTTTAATCCCCCTTCCAACCCGGCCGTGTTGCCTGAGGGTAGCGACGTAGTTCTGAGCGTCGAAGCTTCGGCCTCTACCGAGTGTCAGAGGTAGCGGGAGATCATTCTGATTTCGTCTAGGGGGTAAACATGAAATTAGCGACTTTTGCGCTTCTAATCCTGTTTAGCGTTTCCTCGCCGGCGGATGCGTTATTTGCTGAGACGAACTTTATTGATTCTCCGTTCTCCGCCCTTGTCAGAAACATGGAGCTGAAGAAGGGTGAGGAGTATCCCGGATGGAGCGGATTCCAGCTTTATCATGCCAGGCTGAAAATAGTTGATGTCTATTATGGAGACCTGAACAGGAACGACGAAATAGATATCCGACTAAATCTGGACGTGTTGGGTCTGAAAGGCCTCCTTGAGACCGTACAACAGGATTACATCGTCAGTTTTTGCCAATCGAAATCCGGGATCTACTATACCTATAGGAATTATTTGATTCTTCCGGCCAGAGAGGACATTGTCGCGCAGTTTGAAGGCTTCAGGACGAAAGGGGCTGATCTTGGAGGGGATCACGATTGTACGCCTACAAATTACCATGAGCTTGATCCGGATGCGGCTGATTGATCGGACTGCAGTGACTGGCGAGTGAGATCTGTTTCTGGATTAGGAATTCGATATGAGGCGAATAAAAACGCTTGCCGGGCTGTGTGTAGTCACGATGTTGCTCGTTACGGGTTGTGGTGACTCGACGGAAAATCTGAATGGGTCTATGAGCGTGGCGCCGGCGGAATCGGGCGATGCTGCACCTAAAGAGGGTTCCTGTGTGGGCTGGAGAAACAGCCTGGCGAAGGGCTCGCACACCGCGGATGTGGAGTATTGTCTGCGCGAAAAGGCGTTGCGTGATCGCCCGGCGGCCGTGGAAGAGGCGAAGGTGCTGTTCGGTTGGAAGATCAAGGAAGAGATCGGGTATTCGCAACTCAAGCCGCTGCTGGCGGCACTGACCGGATATCCGGAGGCCGGCAGTCTCAAGCGCCATCTTTCCGATCTCTCTTTACTGCCCAATCCCCCGGACAGCGAATACAGCGCGCTTGACGAGGCCTTGACCGCCGCGGATTACCTCGGTGAGCTGGGGAATATCTACGGGTTTGATGTGGAGACCGGTATGTTTCCCAACGAACATGATTATTTGCTGGCGGCGGTGGCCGCCTTGAGCGGCCTAAAGGATGCCCGTTTCAGCGAAACACCTCCGGCGGACTACGAGGCCGAGAACGAGCCCTATCTGTTGAACGCGGAGTTTCGGGGCAAGAGCTACCGGCAGGAGGCGAAGAACTACGGGGACTGGTACGACGTCGACGCGGTCCTGGTGCTGCTTAACCGTATTGCCGTGGATCAAAATACCCCTGAACGTTTTGTGATGTTGCCCACCGGCGATCAGACGGCCATTATCTGGGCGGTGGACAAGGAAGTGCTGACACAATTGCTAGATGAAGGATTGATCACCCTGAGTCGCGCTGAGCTGTCGATGCAGGAAGGAAAGTCCTTCGAAAAAGCCGGATTAAAGACGCGGTGATAAAATGCCGGACCCGGAGGGGTGGATACCCTCCGGCCAGAGACGACATTTTTGCAAATGAGGCCTATTTCCGCCCTCCTTAATAGCGTAAAATACGCGTTCATTTCCTAGTTCCCGCCGGAATCGACCGCGAGTCCGGCGCGCATCACCCCGCAGGCATTTCATGACCACAGAATCCGTTTCCTCTTTTGCGCAGCTGGCGCTTGCGCCGCTTATTCTTCGATCCATCGAAGATGTGGGCTACGAGGCCCCCTCTCCCATTCAGGCGGAGAGCATCCCTGTTTTGCTGGACGGCCGCGATCTGCTCGGGCAGGCGCAGACAGGCACGGGCAAGACCGCTGCGTTCGCCCTGCCTCTGCTCAGTCGCCTGGACATTTCGGTACGTCAGCCTCAACTGCTGGTGTTGACTCCGACCCGGGAGCTGGCGATTCAGGTGGCCGAGGCGATTCAGACTTATGCCCGCCATCTGCGCGGATTCCATATCCTGCCCATCTATGGCGGCCAGAGCATGAGCATCCAGCTGCGCCAATTGCAGCGCGGGGTGCATGTGGTTGTGGGTACCCCGGGGCGGGTGATGGATCACCTGCGGCGCAACACCCTGCGGCTCGACAGTCTGAAGTCGGTAGTGCTGGATGAGGCGGACGAGATGCTGCGCATGGGTTTTATCGAGGATGTGGAGTGGATTCTGGAGCAGACGCCGCAACAGCGGCAGGTGGCGCTTTTCTCCGCCACCATGCCGCCCGCCATCGCCCGCGTGGCCAGGCGACATCTGCGCGATCCCGTGGAGGTGAAGATCAAGACCAGGACCTCCACCGTGGAGACCATCAATCAGCGCTTCTGGCAGGTCAGCGGTCTGCACAAACTGGATGCGTTGACCCGCATCCTGGAAGCGGAGCCGTTCGAGGCGGGTATCATCTTCGTGCGCACTAAAAGCGCCACCACGGAACTGGCGGAGAAGCTGGAGGCGCGGGGCTATGCCAGCGCCGCGCTGAACGGCGACATGAATCAGCAGGCACGAGAGAAGACCGTCGAGCGGTTGAAAAAGGGCGCGCTCGATCTGGTGGTGGCCACCGACGTGGCGGCACGCGGCCTGGATGTGGAACGGATCAGTCATGTGATCAACTACGACATCCCCAACGATACCGAATCCTATGTCCACCGCATCGGCCGCACGGGCCGGGCCGGGCGCAAGGGCGAGGCGATTCTCTTCGTCGCGCCACGGGAAAAGCGGATGTTGCACGCCATAGAACGGGCCACACGCCAGACCATTACCCCGATGCAACTGCCGTCCCGCGAACAGATTACGGGTCGTCGGGTGGATCGTTTTAAAGGATTGATCAGCGAAACTCTTGAGACTCAGGATCTGGGATTTTTCGAAGCGCTGATCGATGGTTTCCAGAGCGAGCACAACGTAGGTATGAGCGAGATCGCCGCCGCTCTTGCTTATCTTTTACAGAAGGGGCAGCCGCTGCAGATCGAAGAGCACGAAAGCGGCAAGTCGCGAAAGGAGTCGCGTGAATCGGCGGAATCGTCAGAGCGTACGCCGAAGCGGGCGCGGAACCGTAAGCAGGACGAAATCCCCATGGACCCCTACCGCATTGAGGTGGGCCGGGAGCACGGCGTGGAGGCGAAGCATATCGTCGGCGCCATCGCCAATGAGGCCGGCATTGAGAGTCAATACATCGGCCACATCAAACTGTTCGACACCTACAGTACCATCGACCTGCCCGAGGGGATGCCGAAGGATATCTACAAACACCTGAAGCGAGTCTGGGTCTGCGGGCGGCAGCTGAATATCAGTCGTTTGGGGGAGACGGAGAAGACTGAAAGACCGAAGAGGCCCAAGGAAAAAACTTCCGGCACCGGAAAGTCGAAGAAGCAAAAGGTGAATAAGAAGACGACGCGCTAGTGCTTCCAAGTGGTCTGCGAGGATGAGTTGGCATGAATATATGGGTGGACGCGGACGCTTGTCCTGTTTTGATCAAGGAGATTCTTTTCAGAGCGGCAGAGCGTGAAAAGGTGACGACCACGTTTGTGGCCAATCAGTTTATCAAGGTGCCTCCCTCAAGATACATCAAGGCCGTTCAGGTGAATTCGGGGTTCGATGTCGCGGATAACGAGATCGTGAAGCGAATGGACTCCGGCGATCTGGTGATTACGGGCGATATTCCATTGGCGGACGAGGTGATCAGCAGGCAAGGCCGTGCTTTGAGTCCAAGGGGTGAGCTGTATACGCCGGAGAATATCAAGGCGCGGCTGAATATGCGGGACTTCATGGATACTCTTCGCGGAAGCGGTATCCATACGGGCGGACCGCCGCCGTTGAGTCAGGGCGAAAGGCAGAAATTTGCGAATCATCTGGATAGATTGCTGCGTTCCACGCGATGATGGATTGAAAAGGCTATTCGGCAAAGGATTGAGAGCCAAGTATTAGGTTCGGCAATGCGGGCCATACAAAAAACGGATAGAGGCTGATTGTTTCTGAATAGAAAGTGCGTGGATTTCGCGCTTTCTTGCCGAGGCTTCGGCATCGGAAAAAATAACAGGGAATTAAAAGACCCGCGTGGGCCTCGTGCATGCTGCTCCACGGGGTCGCGGGTCCTTTGTGGAGGATGGTTACTTCCCCTCCATGGTTAGAAGTATAGACCAAAAAAACGAGGTGTGAAAAAATTGGTTTCCAATATTGGAGGCCATCACAAAATATCTCTTGAATCAATTCTGCACGCACAAATAATTATGAAAGCCATTGTCTATCACGAATACGGTTCGCCCGATGTTCTGCGGCTGGAAAATATCCCCATACCTATCCTGGATGAAAACAAGGTCCTGGTCAGGGTTCATGCGGTGTCTTTGAATTCCTGGGACTGGGATACGTTGACGGGGAAGCCGTATGAGTATCGGTTATTCAGCGGTTTTTCAAAACCCAAAAACGAGAAAATTCACGGGTGTGATATTGCCGGCCGCATCGAGGTGGTCGGCAAAAAGGCCAAGGGATTTAAGGTCGGGGATGAGGTGTTTGGCGATCTGTCATCCGGCGGCTGGGGTGCTTTCGCCGAGTATGTCAGCGCGAGTGAAAACGACCTTGTTCTTAAGCCCGGAAACATGACCTTTAAGGAAGCCGCCTGTCTGTCTCACGGAGGCAACCTGGCGGTTCAGGGTCTTATCGACTATGGGAAGATACGTGCGGGGCAGAAAGTCCTGATTAATGGCGGGGGAGGCAGTACCGGTACTCTAGCGATCCAGATCGCAAAACTGTTCAATGTTGAAATAACGGGGGTGGATCGTACCGAGAAGCTGGACATGATGCGAGAGCTTGGGGCGGATCATGTCATTGATTACACAAAAGAGGATTTTACCGACAACGGGCGTCAATATGATCTTATTTTTGATGTAAAAACAACTCGTTCGATTTTCGACTATAGGCGCGCATTGCGTCCGAATGGCACCTACGTGACGGTCGGCGGCAAGACTTCCCGAGTGCTTCCGGTGGTGTTGTTCGGGAGGCTGTTGAGGAACTGCAGAATGCGTATGGTGGGTTATAAGGCGAACAAGGACTCGCAGTATCTCCTGGAGCTTTTTGAAGCGGGCAAAATAAAGCCCGTTATAGATAAGACTTTTCCTCTTGAGAAGACCGCGGATGCCTTCCGCTATTTCGGGGAGGGACGTTTTAAAGGAAAAATAGTTGTGACGGCAGGGCCGGGTAACGGGACCTGAGAAGTTCTCGATTAAAGAGAGAAACCCTTTCCAGGATTACGGCCGGCCCACCTTTGCCTGTTTGATATTTTAGCGCCGACGACGTTATCTCCATTCGAATCGGGAGAAAAGTGAGATTAGTTCCGGTTCCGGTTTGGTTTCGATGGTCGTATTTATTCCGGTATAGGGGTGCTGAAATGTGAGTCCGGTGGCGACCAGCAGCAACCGGTGTATCCCGAACTCCTCCCGGAACAGTTGGTTGTGTTTACCGTCACCGTGGGTGGTGTCTCCCACGATGGGATGGAAGATATGTTTCATGTGTTTGCGGATCTGATGCATGCGGCCGGTTCGCGGTTCTATCTCCAGCAGCGAATAGCGGGCGGTACGGTAGCGGCCAACGGGGAAGGGAAGTTCCACCTGCTCCAGTTTGCGGTAGAGGGTGAGTGCTTCCTGCGGTTCCTTCCACGTCTCTTCCTGTAACGGGTAATCGACAACCCCCTTTTCCTCCGTATAACCGCGAACCACCGCCAGATAGCGTTTCTCCACCCGGCGGTTTTCAAACTCCCGGGTCAGGAGCCGGGCGGAGTCCGAATCGAGACCGAGGATAAGCACCCCCGAGGTGGGCCGGTCGAGGCGGTGAACGGGATAAACCCACTGGCCGATCTGATTCCGCAATATCTGTAGAACGAAGCGGGTGTCTTCCGATATCCGTGTCCTGTGCACCAGCAGCCCTGGCGGTTTGTGGATGGCGACGAAATAATCGTCGCGGTAGAGGATGGATAGTGTGGGCATTGAACGACGTGCGGTAGCATGGCAACGGATTGGGCCCTATTCTACAATCAGTTCCTCCCGGGGACTGATTTAAATAGCGGGATTGGGAGCGGTAACAGGATCGCTTTATTATTGAATGGGTTCGGTTTAATTCGGATCTTCATGCA
Organism: Sedimenticolaceae bacterium; assembly: GCA_050287965.1. Classification (GTDB taxonomy): domain Bacteria; phylum Pseudomonadota; class Gammaproteobacteria; order Chromatiales; family Chromatiaceae; genus CBFDBF01. The sequence goes on along the minus strand of JBNKCX010000043.1, from coordinate 62,092 downwards.
AACGGTGCGACCAATAAAGGGCTGTGATGCAAGGCGAAGGACCAATAGATCCCGCTGTACAGGTGGAGGAGCAGTGGCGGCAGTGGCTTGAACAGGCCGGTGCCGCGGGGGTGACCACGGGACTTTCCGGGACGTTTCTGTCGGAGCTGCGGCAGGTCTGGGAGGCGAGCGATTATGTGGCCCAGTGCTGCCTGCGGGATCCGGAGCTGTTACCCGGCCTGAACGCCGACGGGGTGTTGGCCAGATCCTATCAGCCGGGGGAGATGGGGTCGGCGTTGCGGGACAGGCTGGCGAGGGTCGAGGACGAAGCGGCACTGCACCGGGTCCTGCGCCGTTTCCGGCGGGATCAGATAATACGCATCATCTGGCGGGATATCCTGCAAACGGCGCCTTTGGCGGAGACTCTGGAAGACCTTTCGGAACTCGCCGATATTTCCATCGACCAGGCTTCGCAACTGCTCTACCGCTGGGGAGTGGAGAAGCATGGTGTTCCACGCGACGAGGGGGGAGAGCAGCAGAAGCTGGTGGTGCTCGGCATGGGTAAGCTGGGGGCCAGGGAACTCAATCTCTCTTCCGATATCGATCTGATCTTCGCCTTCCCTGAACACGGCCGGGTGGACGCGGGCCGGCCTCAGACCAATGAGCAGTTTTTCATCCGGCTTTGTCAGCAGCTGATCAAGGCGCTGAACAGTCAGACCGAGGATGGGTTTGTGTTCCGTGTCGACGCGCGGCTCAGACCTTTCGGTGATTCCGGTCCGCTCGCCATGAGCTTCGATGCCATGGAGGAGTACTACCAGTCCCAGGCGCGGGAGTGGGAACGTTACGCCATGGTCAAGGCGCGGGTGGTGTCCGGGGATAAGGAGAAAGGCGAGCACCTGATGGCTTTGCTGCGGCCTTTCGTTTATCGCCGGTATCTCGATTTCGGTTCCATCGAATCCCTGCGGGATATGAAACGGCTGATCAGCCGCGAACTGCAGCGCAAGGGTATGGCCGACAACATCAAACTGGGTCCGGGCGGCATCCGCGAGATAGAGTTTATCGGGCAGTCTTTCCAGTTGATCCGCGGCGGGCGTGAGCCGGACCTGCAGATTCGCCCCATCCTGCCGGTGCTTGATCTGCTGGTAAAAAAGGAGCTTCTTCCGGAGTATTTGGCACGGGAGCTGAAAGAGGCGTATGAATTTCTGCGGCTGGTGGAGAATCGCCTCCAGGCCTGGCAGGATCGCCAGACTCACCTGTTGCCCGAGGATGGGATGCGGCGCTGGCGTCTGGCCCGTTCCATGGGTTTTGCTGATTGGGATGCCTTTTTCTCCGCCCTGGAGCGACACCGGCGGCGGGTGCAGGGCCATTTCGATAAGGTGTTCGCCGCTCCGCAGGCCGGTGGGCAGGAGGAGGAAGAGGAGCAACTGCTGCTCAGCGTCTGGCGGGGTCAGATTATGCAGGAGGGTGCCCGGGAGGTGTTACGGGAGAGCGGTTTTGCCGAGCCCGATCTGGCATTGAAGATGCTGGGTGATTTCCGGAATTCCCGCTCCCGCCGCAACATGGAGACCCGGGGGCAGCAGCGGATGGATCAACTGATGCCGCTGTTGCTGAAGGCAATCGGTGATGCAGAGAGTCCCGACATCACGCTGCAGCGGGTGTTGGGTCTGTTGGAGGCCATTGCCCGTCGCACCGCCTATATCGCCCTGCTGGTGGAGAGTCCCATCGCCCTCTCGCAACTGGTTCGCCTGAGCAGTGTCAGTCCCTGGATCGCCCATAAACTTACTCAGGCCCCCCTGTTGCTGGACGAACTTCTGGATCCGCGCAGTCTCTATTCTCCCCTGCGCCGCGCCGATCTGGAATCGGAACTGGATACGCTGTTGGGCGCCGTGGACCCTGAAGATCTGGAACAGCAGATGGAGCGTCTGCGGCAGTTCGTCCAGAGCAATATGCTGCGGGTGGCGGCCGCCGATATCACCGGGGTTATCCCTCTGATGGTGGTGAGCGACTACCTTACGGAGATCGCGGAGGTGGCCACGGCACGGGTACTGGATATGGCCTGGAGCTATCTTACCGCCCGTCATGGCCGTCCCAGCGGTATCCCTGGAGACGGCAGGGGATTTGCGATCATTGCCTACGGCAAACTGGGCGGGATTGAACTCGGGTACGGGTCCGATCTCGATCTGGTATTCCTGCACGGTAACGAGGATCTGAACGCCATGACCGACGGCGAGAGGCCGGCAGCCAACGACGTGTTCTTCGTCAGGCTGGGGCAGCGCATGATTCATATGTTTACCACCCGCACCTCTTCCGGCTTACTCTATGAGGTGGATATGCGGCTGCGGCCGAGCGGCAACTCCGGCATGCTGGTGGCGTCGTTGGCCACATTTGAACAGTATCAACGGGAGCAGGCCTGGACCTGGGAACACCAGGCCCTGCTGCGAGCACGGCCCATCGTCGGCGATCCCCTGGTGGCGGAGCGTTTCCAGGTAATTCGTCGTGAGGTGCTGTCGCGGGAAAGAGATCCGGAAAAGCTCCGGAGTGAGGTGAGGGAGATGCGGGAGAAGATGCGCGACTCCCTGGACCGGTCGAAAGGGGGGGAATTCGACCTGAAACAGGGCCGCGGCGGTATCGCCGATATCGAATTTATGGTTCAATATTTGGTTTTACGATGGGCTCACAGCTTCCCGGATCTGCTTGATTGGACAGACAATATCCGTCTGCTGGAGGGGTTGGCGAAGCACGAGATCCTGGACGGGGAAACGGCCCGGCTGCTGGCGGATGCCTACCGGGCATTTCGGAGTTTATATCACCGCAACGCCCTGGGAGAGTTGCCCAGTGTGGTGGCCGGGGATGAATTGGCGGAAGAACGCGCCGCGGTGCGCGGAATCTGGCAATCCCTGATGGAATAGAAGGGACCGAGGTGGGTGGACGAGAACCACGGTGCTTGATCTGAACGGTTTAGAGTGAATTGGAAATAAAACGGCCAAATTAGGTTTTCCTGGGCCCTCGGCCCTGAAACCTTGGCCCTTATCTTGAGGGGTTTTCGATGCAGACAATGTCAGACCGCGACGGGGTGATCTGGCTCGACGGCGAGATGGTGCCCTGGCGTGAGGCCAAGATCCATGTCCTTACCCACACTCTCCATTACGGGACCGGTGTGTTCGAGGGCGTGCGTGCCTACAAAACCGACAAGGGCGCGGCCATTTTCCGGCTGCAGGACCATACCGACCGACTGTTCCGTTCCGCTCACATCCTCGGCATGGCGATGCCTTACGATGCGAACACCTTGAACGAGGCACAGCGGGCGGTGGTGAAAGAGAACGGTCTGGACTCGGCGTATATTCGGCCCATGTGCTTCTACGGCTCAGAGGGGATGGGATTGCGCGCCGATAATCTGCAGGTCCATGCCATGGTGGCGGCCTGGGAGTGGGGAGCTTATCTGGGAGAAGAGGAGCTGGAGAAGGGGATCAGGATCAAGGTTTCCTCCTTTACCCGCCACCACGTCAACATCACCATGTGCCGTGCCAAGGCCAACGGCAACTATATGAATTCCATGATGGCGCTGAAGGAGGCCCTGGATTGCGGTTACGATGAAGCGCTGCTGCTGGATGCGGAGGGCTATGTCATGGAGGGTTCCGGCGAGAATATTTTTATCGTCCGTAACGGCGTCGTCTATACGCCGGATCTTACCTCTGCCCTGGACGGGATCACCCGAAACACGGTGATGGAACTCTGCAGAGAGCTGGGCATACAGGTGGTGGAGAAGCGCATTACCCGGGATGAGGTCTACATCGCGGACGAAGCCTTTTTCACCGGTACCGCCGCTGAGGTGACGCCGATCCGTGAAGTGGACAACCGGCCCATAGGAAATAACGGGCGCGGCCCCATCACCGAGCGGCTGCAGCAGCTCTACTTCGACCAGGTTCACGGTCGCCGGGATGAGAACCCCGGTTGGCTGACCCTGGCCTAGATCGACCGTCGGCGAAACTTCTCAGCGCCGATTACAGGAGGAATACATGGCTGAGGCTGCTACCCGATCGAAAGAGAGGATTGTTAAGGTGTCGCCGGCTGAACTGCCCCTTTGCTGCCCAGGTCGGCAGACCGAGTCGGCGGCGCTGCATCCGCGTGTCTATCTTTCATTGAAGACCGGAACGGCGGTCTGTCCATACTGCGGTACCCGTTATCAACTGGCCGATTGATAGTTACGTTTGAGCGCTGTTTCCCGAATCCTGGTGGTAGGCCCTTCGTGGGTCGGTGATATGGTAATGGCCCAGAGCCTGTTTAAGGTTCTGGTAAGGCGTAATCCGGGGTGTGCCATTGATGTGCTTGCCCCGGGATGGAGCCGGCCGTTGCTGCAACGCATGCCGGAGGTGGCGGAAGCCATCGATATGCCGTTCGGGCATGGCCGGCTCGATCTGCGGGGCCGCCGGCGGTTGGGTCGTTCTCTGGCGAAGCGGGGGTATGACCAGGCCATACTGCTCCCCAATTCATTCAAATCGGCCCTGGTGCCGTTTTGGGCGAAGATCCCCAGGCGTACCGGTTGGGTCGGGGAGATGCGCTACGGATTGATAAACGATATCCGGCGCCTGAACAAGGAGCGGCTGACCATGACCGTGCAGCGCTTCGTGGCACTGGCCTATCCCGGCGATTTCGGCGGGGTTCCGGAGATCCCGATGCCGGAGTTGCGGGTGGACGCCGCGGATGCGGTCTCGGCGATGGATGCACTGGGATTGCGGCGGCAGCAACACCCGCTTCTGGCGCTTTGCCCAGGGGCTGAGTATGGGCCGGCCAAGCGTTGGCCGGAACGGTATTACGGGGAACTGGCCGCCGAGATGAGCGACCTGGGATGGTCGGTCTGGCTGTTCGGATCGGAGAAGGACCGCGACGTATGCGCGGAGGTTAACCGGGGGGCCGCCGGCCGTTGTGTGGACCTCAGCGGACGCACCACCCTGGCGCAGGTTGTAGATCTGATGTCCCAGGTTGATACAGTAGTCAGTAACGATTCCGGGCTGATGCATGTGGCGGCGGCACTTAACCGGCCGCTGGTGGCCATATACGGATCGTCTGATCCGGGATTTACCCCGCCGCTCAACCCGCGGAGCAGGATTTTGCGGCTGGGCCTGGAGTGCAGTCCCTGTTTTAAACGGGAATGTCCGGAGGGGCATTTGAATTGTCTTACCGGAATATCGGTGGAGCAGGTTGCCCGAACATTGAGGGAACTTGCTGAAGAAGGAGAATGAATGGAGAAGAGCAGTAACGTCGTCTGGCAACAGCAGGCGGTGGATCGCGCCAAGCGGCAGGAGATGAACGGTCACAAGAGTTTCGTGCTTTGGTTCACCGGGCTTTCCGGCGCCGGCAAGTCAACCCTTGCCAACGCGGTGGAAGCGCGGTTGCATGAAATGGGTTGTCGTTCTTTTGTCTTCGACGGGGATAATGTACGTCACGGACTCTGTTCCGATCTCGGTTTCACCGAGGACGACCGGAAAGAGAATATCCGGCGGATCGGAGAGATGACGAAACTCTTCATGGAGGCGGGGGTTATCGCCATGACCGCCTTCATCTCGCCGTTCCGCCATGACCGGCAACGGGTGCGTGGTCTCATGCCAGAGGGGGATTTTATCGAAGTCTACTGCCGTTGCAGTCTCAAGGTGTGTGAAGAACGGGACGTAAAGGGGCTTTACGCCAAGGCCCGCGCCGGGCTTATACCCAACTACACCGGTATTTCGTCGCCCTATGAAGAGCCGGAAAACGCCGAGATCGTGGTGGATACAGACAGGCTTTCCCTGGACGAGAGCGCGGAGCAGGTGCTCTCTTATCTTCGTGAACAGGGGTATATCGCCAACGGGGCCGCGGCGAAGGATGCGTCCGTAAACGGCTGAGTTGTTTAGCAGTCGCGGCCCGGTGGCCGCGACGTTTTTTTGGGTCCCTTTTCGCGGCCCGTAGCGCCGCTCCCGCGGACGCGAAGGAACCGGCGCCGATTTCGTTTAACAGAAAAGATTCAGAGCTTGAAGGCGCTTATCGTAAAAACTTCTTCTCTCGGGGACGTGGTCCATACCCTGCCGGCGGTGACCGATGCAGCGGCGGCGGTGCCGGGGGTCCGCTTCGATTGGGTGGTGGAGGAGGCGTTCGCGGAGATTCCCGGTTGGCATCCGGCGGTGGAGCGGGTGATCCCGGTGGCGCTGCGACGCTGGCGCAAGGCTTGGCGCAGGGCGTGGAGCAGCGGTGAAATCCGGGATTTTCGGCGCCTGCTTTCCCGTGATTCCTATGACCTGGTCATCGACGCCCAGGGGTTGCTGAAAAGCGCCCTTCTGGCCCGTATGGCCGATGGTCCCCGGGTGGGACTCCATCGCGACTCCGCCCGGGAGCCGCTGGCGGCCCTGGGCTATAACCGAACGGTCAGGGTGCCGCGCCGGATGCATGCCATCGAGCGGGTACGGATGCTGTTCGCCCGGGCCTTCGATTACCCGCTTCCCCAGGGTGAGCCGGATTACGGGATCTCCTTCACGCTGGAGACGCCGTCCGGGGCGTCGCCTTATCTGCTGTTTCTGCATGGTACGACCTGGCCCACGAAACTCTGGCCTCAGGAGTTCTGGATCGAATTGACCCAACTCGCATCCGCCGCCGGATATCGGGTGCGTCTTCCCTGGGGAACGCCGGATGAGCGGGAATATGCGCGGGCGATCATCGATGGCGCCGGATACGGCGAGATATTGCCCAAGGAGGGGCTGGCGGGACTGGCCAGGGAACTGGCGGGGGCGGCCGGCGTGGTCGGAGTCGATTCCGGTCTGGCCCATCTGGCGGCGGCTCTTTCCGTTCCCGGAGTAACCCTTTACGGACCGACCCACACGGACCTGACCGGGGCCAGGGGGAGAAGGCAGGTCAATCTAGAGGTCGACTTCCCCTGCGCCCCCTGCATGCACCGACAATGCAGTTACACCGAAGAGAGCAGTGTCCGGCCCGCCTGTTTCACGACCTTGCCGCCGGAACAGGTATGGGACCGGCTTCTGGACCGGATGCAGGGGTAAGGAAATGAAACTGGCCTTCGTCGTCTCCCTCTGGTTCCCTTTCGGCGGTATGCAGCGATCCCTGCTGCGCATCGCCGAGACCTGTGTGGTCAGGGGTCATGAGGTGGATATCTATACCGGGGAGTGGCAGGGGGAGCGGCCGTCGGGGGTGGGGGTTATTGAGCTGGATACCCGGGCAAGCACCAATCATCGCAGCAACGATCTGCTGGCGGCGCGATTTGCCGAAGCGGTTGCCGGGAAGGGGTATGACTGCCGCGTCGGGTTTACCAAGCTTCCGGGATTGGATGTCTACTATGCTGCGGATCCCTGTTATGCCGCGCGTGCCGCCGAGACCAAGCCGGCTATCTACCGCTGGTCCCCGCGGTATCGGGCGTTTCGGCGTCAGGAGAGCGAGGTTTTCCGTCGGGGGGCGACCACCGAGGTGGTGTTGATCGCCCATCAGGAACGGGACAAATTCATCCATTACTATGCTACCGAACCGGAGCGGTTCCATCTGTTGCCCCCCGGAATCAACCGGGACAGGTTGCAGGTGGAGGGGGATCGGGAGGAATACCGCGGGGCGTTGCGGCGGGAATTGGGTCTGGAGGAAGGCGAGCGTATGATCCTGGTGGTGGGATCACGCTTCCGGACCAAAGGGGTGGATCGGGTTATCCAGGCGTTTGCGTCCCTGCCCGAGCGGTTGCGGGAGACGTCGCGGCTGGTGGTGGTGGGACACGGAAAGGCGGAGCCGTTCCGGCGTCAGGCGCAGCGGTCAGGGGTTGGTGAGCGGATAGTATTTACCGGAACTCGGGAAGATGTGCCCCGCTTCTACTATGCCGCCGACTGTCTGGTGCATGCGCCCCGCAGCGAGAACACCGGAACGGTTCTGATTGAAGCGATGATATGCGGATTGCCGGTGCTGGTGACCGGCAACTGTGGATTCGCATTCCATGTTGCTGACGCGGAGGCGGGCATGGTCCTGGCGGAGCCTTTCCGTCAGGGGCGGTTGGATCGTGCGCTGGCTGAATTTCTCGATTCGGAACATATTGAAGTGTGGCGCGAAAACGGACCGGTCTATTGTGAACGGACCGATCTATACAGTCTTATTGAACGAGCCGCGGATGTAATAATCGCCAGAGCGGAACGTAATCGGGAACGGCATGCTGAACCTGCTTGAAGAATACCGTGAACTCTTCCCTGAAACCGAACTGCGGGAGCTTTGTGCGCTGCCGGGGGAAGAGTTTAAACGCATTCAGAACCGGCGCACCTTCCGCATCGAACGCGGGGGCCGTCATTTCTTCCTCAAGTGTCATCGGGGGGTCGGTTGGCGGGAGATATTCAAGAACCTCTTTTCGTTACGGCTGCCGGTCCTGGGAGCCGGGAACGAATGGTGGGCCATCCATCGGTTGCACGAACTGGGGGTGGAAACCATGCAACCGGTGGCCTACGGGCGGGAAGGCTGGAATCCCGCCGGCCTTCGTTCGCTGCTTATCACCGAGGCGCTTCCGGACAGTATCAGCCTGGAGCGGTATTGCGAGAACTGGTGTCATCAGCCCCCTCCGGCAGCGCAAAAACACCTGCTGATACGCAGACTGGCGAAGATTGCCCGAACCCTGCACGAGAACGGGGTCAATCACCGGGACTTCTACATCTGTCATTTTCTCATCCGTGTGCCCTGGGACGGGAGTGAAGAGGACCTGCATCTTTACGTCATCGACCTGCATCGGGTGCAACTGCGCCAGCAGACCCCCAGACGCTGGTTGATCAAGGACCTGGGATCGCTCTGGTTTTCCGCCATGGAGTTGGGGCTCACCCGCCGCGACCTGCTGCGTTTCCTGCGGGAGTACCGGCAGCGGCCGCTGCGCGAGATTATCGCCGGGGAGCGGGAGTTCTGGCGCGACGTACAGCAGCGGGCCGACACCCTCTACCGGACCAGGCCGGGGGCGGATAACCCCAATGGATGACTACCGCAACGACTATTGGCGGGGCCTCCTGGAACACAACGGTCTTAGCAGCTTTAGCGCCCTTTGGGATCTGGAGGTGGCGTGGTTCGAGCCCCCCAATTATCGCCGCGGAGGTTGGAGCGGTGTGGGGCGGGTTGCGCTGAAGACCCCGGACGGGTCAACCAAGGGGGTATTTATCAAGCGTCAGGAGAACCACCTGCGGCGCGGTTTGCGGCATCCCATCGCCGGAGAGCCCACCTTCGCGGCGGAGATACGGAACATCCTGGCAGTGATGGCGGCGGGTGTTCCCACCCTGGAGCCGATCTACTATGGGCAGCGCCGGGTTAACGGCCGTTGGCGGGCGGTCCTGGTTACCCTGGAGCTGGAGGGTTATCTGCCCCTGAACGAGCTGATGCGAGAGTGGCAAGTGTCCGGATGGGGCGGCAGCGTCACCCGGCGTCGGCAACTGATCGCAGCCGCCGCAGACATCATTCGTCGTTTGCACCATTCCAGGCTGGTGCATAATGCGCTTCATCCCAAACACCTGTTCGTGCGTTTCCCGGAGACGGGAGATCCGCAAGTGCGTCTTATTGACCTGGAGAAGATGCGCCGGACATGGTCGGTCGCACAGGCCGCGCGGCGGGATCTGGACAGTCTAAACCGGCGTGCCCGGCTCTGGTCATGGACCGATCGCATGCGTTTCCTGCATCGCTATCTGCGGGTTACGCGTCTGGGTCTGAAGGGCAGGAGGCTCTGGCGGACCCTGGCCCAAAGCAAGATCGGTTTTATGAGGAAACATGGCGAAGATGGTTGAAGAGGAACTGTTACAACTGGATGACGGTCGCCGGCTGCGCTGCAGTTCCATTGTTCGCCTACTGCCGGGCAAACGGAAGGTGTGCCGGGGGTCCCTGGAGGGGAAGCCGGTGTTCGTAAAGCTTTATCTTGATGGAAAGCGCGGCAGGAGGCATTGGCAGCGGGAGTTGGAGGGTCTGCGTGCCTTCCGGGAGCGGGATGTTCTTACCGCGTCCATCGTTTATGCGGGGGAAATTGAGGGTAAGACATGGCCGGTTATTCTGCTTGAACAACTGCAGGATCCGGTGGATCTGAAAGAGGCGTGGGAGAATGCGGAGAGCTCCGTCCGGGAGAGCCTGCTGGATGAGATGGTCGGGTTGCTGGCCCGTCACCACGCAGTCGGAATATGCCAGACAGACCTGCATTTGAGCAATTTCGTCATCTCGCAGAACCGCATCTACAGCCTGGATGGGGCCGGGGTCAAAACAGTCAACGGGGAGCTTGGTCGGCGGGCGGCTCTGGACAACCTCGCGCTTTTTCTGGCCCAGTTGCTGCCCGCGTGGGATTCCCGTGTATCCGAACTGTATCAGAGCTATTGCGACAGCCGTGGTTGGCGGAGTTGTTCCGATAGGGGCGGCAGGCAGCTGTTGCGCCGGGTACGGCGGGCGCGGGAGCGGCGCTGGAAGGATTTTCGGAAAAAACTGTATCGGGATTGCACGGCATTCCGCTGCCGCAAGATGCGGGATCGGTTGGAGATCGTCAGCAGACAAGACCTTAGCCCGGAGCTTGAAGCCTTTCTGCGGAGTCCGGATGACCTGATCGAAAATACAGAGGCGCCGCCGGTTGATGCCAGATTAAATGGTGACATAACTTCGGCGTCGAGCGATTTCGAAAGGGGCATTCTTCTGAAAGATGGCGTTACCTGCAAGGTGTGGGCGCTGAAGATCGGTAACGTGTCCGTAGTGGTAAAGCGTTACAACATCAAACCCCTGTGGCGCCGGATAAAATTCAGGCTGCTTTTCGGCAGGGGATTGCTTTCCTCGGAAAACGCCAATCTCCCGCTTTTTTTCGGGCTGATCCCCGGGCGGGCCCTGATAAGCTGGGAGAACGCCCATATGCTGCGCTTTTTCGGGGTGCAGACCCCGCGGCCGATGGCTGTTTTGCGTATCGGCAGGGATGCGATCCACTCCGCCTCCTACTTCATGACCGAGGCCGTGGCCGGGATAAGAGCGACCTGGTGGTTTCTGGATGAGCGCATTCCGCAGGCGGAAAAATCGCAGATGGCGACGAAAGTGGCCCTGTTGCTCCGGCATTTGGCGGAACTGCGGATCTCCCATGGAGATCTGAAAGCCGCTAATATCCTGATCGTCGGCGCCACGCCGGTTCTGATCGATCTCGACGCAATGGTGAGACATAAATCCAGGGTGATATTCCGCTATCACTGGGGTCGTGATATCCAGCGTTTCCTGGAGGCCTGGGAACATGTGCCGGAGGTACAACAGATGATGCAGAGGGCCCTGATTGAGAACGGTGTCGGCCCGCTCCGGTCCGGGGTGGCTCCGTAATCAGCGCCGTCGAAAACAACCGGTCGCGCCGAAGGGCGAACACTGGCAAAATTAGCTCATTTAACCAAATCACCATATTTTCATGATTATTCTAGGTATATCGGGTGCGGTGGGCCACGATCCTTCCGCCGCGCTCTTCGTTGACGGAGAGCTGGTGGCGGCTGCCGAGGAGGAGCGGTTTATCCGGGATAAGCACGCCAAGGGGCGGTTTCCCTATGAGTCCGCCCGGTTCTGCCTGGAGTACGCCGGTATTCGCCCGGAGCAGGTGAATATGGTGGCCTTCCCCTACGCCGAGATTCCGCTCACCAGCCCCGCCCGCTGGCACTACGCCATACGCCACTGGTATGCCCCGGACCGGCTGCTGACAGCGATCTTCAACGGGAACCGCCGCTTTCGCCGCAACATGTGCCATCTTAAAAAGCTGGTGTCCGACCTGAATATCGGCGGTGGCAATGTACCGATTCATCCGGTGGAGCACCATCTGGCCCACGCCTCCAGCGCCTATCACCTGAGTGGTTTCCGGGAAAAGACCGCCATCCTCGGGATCGATGGGAAAGGGGAGTACGCCACCACCTTTTTCGGTTACGGGGAAAACGGCCGTATCCATAAGATCAAGGAGTTTTATGATCCCGATTCCCTCGGCGGGCTTTATGGTGCCCTGACCGAGTACCTGGGGTTCGAGATGCTGGACGGGGAGTTCAAGGTGATGGGGATGGCCCCCTACGGCGATCCGGAGCGGTTCGATCTTTCCCGGATTATCGATTACGACGAGAAAGGGTTCCGGGTTAACACCAAACTGGTGAACGTGATAGGCCTGCGGCGCTATAAAGACAGCGCCGGCAAGGGGTATTACTTCAGTCCGGAGCTGGTCCAATGGCTGGGGCCGAAGCGGGAAGGGGATGAGATTGACGATCCTTATGTGGACTATGCCGCCAGCATCCAGAGGATCCTGGAGGAGGTTTCCCTCGGGCTTATAGACCACTATCTCGGGGATATCCTCAGGGAGACCGGCAGGATCTGTTTTGCCGGCGGCGTGGCGCTCAACGTCAAACTCAATCAGCGGATTATCGCCCGGCCGGACGTCAAGGAACTTTTCGTGCAGCCGGCGGCGTCGGATGCGGGGACCGCCATCGGTGCCGCCTCTTATGTTTCCAATGAACAGGGGGAGACGGTCAGGCCCATGCAGCATGCCTATCTCGGCCCCCGTTACACCACGGAACAGTGCATAGAGGCTTGTGAGCGACACGAGGCGAGGCCGAAATGGGCGAGGATAGACGACGTGCCGCAACGGGCGGCCGAGATTATGGCGGCGGGGAATCCCCTTGCCTGGTTTCAGGGGCGTATGGAGTTCGGTCCCCGGGCCCTGGGTAACCGCTCCATCCTCGGGGTGCCGAATATTCCGGGCATCGCCGATCGTATCAATGAACAGATCAAGTATCGGGAACGCTGGCGCCCGTTCTGCCCCAGCATGCTCGACCGGGTGGCGCCCGATATGTTGCAGACGGACCATCCCGCTCCCTATATGACTTTCACCTTCGACGTGGCAGAGGGATGGGCGGAACGGGTGCCGGAAGTGGTGCACGAAGACGGCACCGCCCGTGCCCAGGTGGTGACTCGAGAGGTAAACCCCCGCTACTACCGGTTGATAGAGGAACTGGAAAAATTGACCGGCAACGGTGTCATACTCAATACCTCTTTAAACCGGCGCGGGGAGCCGATGGTATGTTCGCCGACTGATGCATTAAATATGTTTTTCGGGTCGGAGCTTCAATATCTGATCATGGAAGACATCCTTATCCGGAAAGATGCTTGATAGAATGTGATTAACCGATCTTTTGCGTTCCAAATGGGGTTTATAGATGTTTAATAATTCGACAATACTGATCACTGGGGGGACCGGCTCCTTCGGGAAACAATATACCCAGACCCTTCTGGAGCGTTATCAACCGAAGAAGATAATCATATATTCCCGCGATGAGTTGAAACAGTTCGAGATGCAGCAGTCCTTCAACTCTGACTGTATGCGGTTTTTTATTGGGGATGTCAGGGATGGAGAGCGTCTTAATCAGGCGATGAAGGGAGTGGATTACGTGATCCACGCCGCCGCGCTGAAGCAGGTCCCTGCCGCCGAATACAATCCCATGGAATGTATCAAGACCAACATCCATGGAGCGGAGAATGTCATCAAGGCCGCCATCAATAACGACGTGAAGAAGGTCACCGCCCTGTCCACGGATAAAGCGGCCAATCCCATCAATCTTTATGGTGCGACGAAGCTCGCTTCGGACAAGCTCTTCGTTGCGGCCAATAATATGGCGGGAGGGCATCCCACGCGGTTTTCGGTTGTGCGTTACGGAAATGTCGTGGGGTCGCGCGGTTCGGTAGTGCCCTTTTTCAAGAAACTGATATCTGAGGGTTCGGATCATCTGCCCATTACTCATGTGGAAATGACCCGTTTCTGGATAACTCTGCAGCAGGGCGTTGATTTTGTACTGAAGAATTTTGAGCGCATGCACGGTGGGGAAATTTTTGTGCCGAAAATCCCTTCGGTGAAGATTGTGGATCTTGCCGCGGCGTTGGCGCCGGATCTCGCGCATAAGATCATCGGGATTCGTCCCGGGGAAAAAATTCATGAAGTTATGTGCCCGGCGGACGATTCCCATCTCACCATCGAGTTTTCAGACCACTATGTGATATCGCCGAGTATTTCTTTCCATGATGAAAGTATCGATTTCAACGTTAACAAGCTCGGCGAGAAAGGCCGCGCCGTGAAACAGGGGTTTGAGTACAACTCGGGCACCAATATCGATTTTCTCTCAGTGGAGGCGCTCAAAGAGTTTGAACAATACATTGATTGCTGAGATGGTGAATATTTTCCTCGCTAATAAATTTGTCACGCCATGAATGAAACCAAACCGACCGTCGGCGTTATAGATTACGGTGTCGGTAATCTTTTTTCCGTCCAGAATGCGCTAAGAGGATTGCAGTGCGATGTCGTAATGGCCGGAAATCCGGACGATCTTGAGGGGGTTGGAAAGGTAATACTTCCCGGTGTCGGGGCCTATAAGGAAGGTATGGAGAAACTGCATTCCACGGGATTTGCTCAATATATCCATACCCATGTGGAAAACGGCGGTTATCTGTTAGGCATCTGCCTGGGGATGCAGCTGCTTCTTTCCTACGGTGAAGAAGGCGGGCGGACAGATGGGCTGGGTTTGGTATCCGGCGGCGTAAAAAGGCTTGATGCGTCGGCTGCTGACGGGTGCCGTATCCCCCATATCGGCTGGAATGAGGTTTATGGCGAGGGTTTTGACTATATCGAGTTGTTTGAAGGGATCGAGCAAGGCTCTTCTTTCTACTTCGTGCATAGCTATCAGGCTGTACCGAAAGAAGAAATAGACATTGTGTATACGGATTTCTGTGGCAAGGATATAGTCGCCGGTTATCGGAAAGACAGAATCTACGGTATGCAGTTCCATCCGGAAAAGAGTCAGACCGCGGGTCTGAAGATGCTCAATAATTTTCTTGTGCTCGATGAGTAGGTGATGCTGAAGACCAGAATTATCCCCATTCTTCTTCTGAAAGGGAATTCGGTGGTGAAGACCGTTCGCTTTCAGGATGCGCGCATGGTTGGGGATGCGATCACGAACGTAAAGGTGTTTTCCAGCCGTATGGCGGATGAGATGGTGATCGTTGATATTGAGGCGACCGCAAAAGGCAGAATTAATGAGTCGTTTATTAAGCGGCTGGCGAAACAGTGCGTAATGCCGCTTGCCATTGGCGGCGGAATTAGTGATCTAAGGGGCGCGGATACGCTATTTCTTTCGGGCGCGGACAAGGTTGTTGTAAATTCCGCTTTTTACAAGGATCCCGAGTTGCTATCGGCCATTGCCGGAAAGTATGGATCGCAGGCCGTTGTGTTTTCTCTTGATGTCAGGCGGCAGGATGGAGAGTATGTCGCCGTTTCTCATTCCGGTACGGTGGTCCAGCCGGTCTCGGCAATTGAGGCGGCGAAGAGGGCGGTCAATTTCGGTGCCGGCGAGATCATATTGAATTCAGTCGATCGGGACGGGGTCATGGAGGGATATGATCTTGATCTGGTGGGTATGCTTACAAAAGAGGTGGATGTACCGGTAGTGGCGGCAGGCGGATGTGGGAGAAAAGAGGATTGCGTGGCGGTGGTGAAAAAGGGCGCGGCCGCTGTTGCCGCGGGCAGTATTTTTTACTGGGTGGGAGAAAGCATTATTACCCTGAAGAAGCATATGCATGACGCGGGGATTGAAGTGAGAATGCTATGACGGCGATAAGATATTGTAAACGATGCCTGTTTCCTGAGACCAAGCCGGATCTCTATTTTGACGATGACGGAGTGTGCGACGCCTGCCGTTCAGCCGAGAGGAAGCATGGCTTTGAGGCGGCAGTTGATTGGGATGCGCGGGCCGCGGAATTTCAGAAGGTGATCGCCGACGCGAAATCACGGGCCGGCGGAGGATATGATTGTATTGTTCCGGTAAGTGGTGGAAAAGACAGCACCTGGCAAGTGTACGCGATGAAGATAATCCATGGGATGAATCCGCTTGCCGTGACTTTCGATCAATTTGATCAGACCGATACCGGATTTCACAATCTGGACGTTTTACGTTCTATCGGTGTGGATCATGTTCATTTTACGCTTAATCCAAAAGTGGTTCGGGGCCTGGTGAAAAAGGGATTTGAGATTGTAGGCGACCACTATTGGGTTAATCATGTCGGGATATATACGGTCCCGTTCCACTTTGCCGTCAGATTTGGAATCCCATTGATTGTTTTCGGAGAGAATCCTCAGTTTGAGTACGGCGGCCCGGAGCAAAGTCGCGATAATATGATTATGGACAGGAGATGGCGACAGGAATTTGGTTTGATGCGGGGATTGCGAGAAGAAGATATGGTGGATGAGGAAATCGCCCTTAAGGATTTACAGATGCTGCAGTTTCCCACGGACGAGGAGATGCATGAGGCGGGTGTTCTCGGAACCTTTTACGGCTATTTTTATAAATGGGATGCCTCTGTTCATACCGAGTTGGTCAGGAAGCTTGGCTGGAAGTCTTTGCCGGAACCTCCAAGAGGTTCATGGGTGGACTACGAAAACTGTGATATGAGGTATATCGATATCCGGGAAAGGGTCAAGTATCTGAAGTACGGATATGGCCGCGCAACGGATCAATTGAATATTGAAATAAGGAACGGTCGTTTGGAACGTAGTGAAGCGTTGGAGATAGCCAAGCGCCTGGACGGAGAAGTTGACGAGAACAATGTTGTTGCGTTTTGCGAGTATCTTGGAATTGACAGGGAAGAATATGACGAAGTCATGGACAGTTTTGTAAACCAGGATATATTCGAGAAGGACAGTAACGGTGAATGGGTTCTTCGCTTTGAACGGGTATAAGGTGGAAAGAGTATGAAAACAGAGCAGGAGGAGTTCTGGAGCGGAGCCTTTGGCGACGATTATATAGGCAGGAATGAAAGCGAAGGGTTGCTGGCGTCCAATATTTCGCTGTTTTCAAAAATTATTGAAAGCACGGGGCCGATCTCATCCATCCTGGAAATGGGGTGCAATATAGGAATGAACCTGCGGGCGCTGCGCCGGCTGTTGCCGGATTGCGAGTTGGCCGGTGTGGAGATCAATCAGACGGCGGCAGAGGTATTAAGAGAGTGGGGGGAGGCTCAGGTTTTCACGGATTCAATTCTGGAGGTTGAGCTGGAACAGAAATTTGATCTCACTTTCACCAAAGGCGTGCTTATTCACATCAATCCGGATTATCTGAATCAGGTGTATCGCCGATTGTACGAATACTCGAAAAAATATATCTGTGTTGCCGAGTACTATAATCCCACGCCTGTCGAGCTTAGTTACCGGGGGCATTCAGGGCGTCTTTTCAAGAGAGATTTCGCGGGGGAGATGCTGGGTCTTTATCAGGATCTGGAATTGGTTGATTATGGCTTTGTTTATCATAAAGATCCGGTATTTCCACAGGATGACATAAGCTGGTTTGTATTAAAGAAATCATGATCCCTTATGGTCGTCAGAATATCACCGAGGAGGATGTGCAGGCCGTATTAGAGGCGCTGACATCCGACTTTCTTACGCAGGGCCCGATGGTTCCGAAGTTTGAGCGGGCGATCTGCGATTACACCGGGGCTCGACATGCTGTCGCGGCTTCCAGCGGGACCGCCGCGCTCCATATAGCCTGTCTGGCATTGAATCTGGGTGAGGGTGACTGGTTGTGGACGTCGCCGATCACCTTTGTCGCTTCGGCGAATTGCGGTGTTTACTGCGGGGCCGGGATTGATTTTGTCGATATCGACCCGCAAACCTGGAATATTAGTGTCCCCCGGCTCGCGGAAAAATTGAAACTGGCCAAGGAAAACGGGCGGCTGCCGAAGATTCTGGTGACGGTTCATTTGTGTGGATTGTCGTGTGACATGGAGGAAATCCATGCGCTTTCGAAAGAATACGGTTTTCATGTTATCGAGGACGCCTGCCACGCAATCGGCGGGAAATACAAGGGTGAACCCATCGGCAGTTGCCGTTACAGCGATATCTCCGTATTCAGCTTTCATCCGGTTAAGACGATTACCACGGGTGAAGGAGGGGCTGCGGTTACAAATGACGGGGAACTGGCCAAAAAGATGGGATTGCTTCGGGAGCATGGTATAACGCGGGATGCGGAATTGATGACCCATGACCCGGACGGGCCCTGGTATTACCAGCAGGTGATGCTCGGATTTAATTATCGCCTGACGGATATCCAGGCGGCATTGGGCATCAGCCAGCTCAAAAGAATAGACGATCTTGTCTCGAAGCGGCATTGGGTTGCGGACCAGTATGATGAGATGCTTTCCGGACTCCCGGTGCAATTGCCGTTCAGGTCCCCGGAAAAATATTCAGGGATGCACCTTTATGTGATTCGCGTCGGGTCGCAGCCGACGGGAAAAACGCACAAGGAGATATTCACCGCCCTCCGCGCGCAGGGAATTGGCGTGAATCTTCACTATATTCCGGTGTACACGCAGCCTTATTACCGGCAGAGGGGATTTGGTCAAGGGGAGTATCCTGAGGCGGACAAATACTACAATGAAGCAATCACTCTTCCAATGTATCCTGATCTTTCGGCAAAGGATATCAAGAGAGTGGTTGCCGCACTTGAGGTCTGCCTTAAATGAAGATCGCCATAATCCCGGCTCGGGGAGGCAGCAAACGGATACCTGGAAAGAATATCAGGGCCTTTGCGGGAAAACCGATTATCGCCTGGCCTATTGACGCGGCTATTCGCTCCGGGTTGTTCGACCGGGTTATCGTCTCAACCGATGATGCCGATATTGCTTCCTTATCCAGGGAGTATGGCGCGGAAACACCTTTTATGCGTCCGCCGGAACTGGCGGATGATTTCACCGGAACCAGTGCTGTTGTCAAGCATGCCATTCAGTGGTTTGAAGAGCAGGGGGAATCGGTATCCTATGCCTGTTGCATCTATGCAACGGCGCCTTTTCTGCAGGTCGAGTATCTGAGATCCGGGCTTGAGCAACTGCTTGATCGCGGAAAATCGTTTGCGTTTTCCGTTACATCTTACCCGTTCCCGATCCAGCGGGCCGTTCGCATTAATTCCGAAGGGCTTGTTGAGGCGATCTGGCCGGAGAACATCGGGGCCAGATCGCAGGACCTGGAGGAGGCCTACCATGACGCGGGTCAGTTTTATTGGGGAAGGGCGGAAGCGTTTCTTAACGATATCCCCATCTTCTCGCAGGAGTCATTACCCATATTGCTCCCGCGCCATCTGGTCCAGGATATTGATACGCCGGAGGACTGGAAACGGGCGGAACTCATGTTTTCTGCACTGGTTGCCGCGGGGGAGTTAGCACATTGAATGTTGTTCTCCGTGTAGATGCCTCGGTGCAGATTGGTTCCGGGCATGTTATGCGATGTATAACACTGGCGGATAAGTTGTATATGCAGGGGGCGGATATTCATTTTATCTGCCGGGAGTTTCAGGGGCATATGATGTCAGCCATCCGGGAACGGGGATATCGCTGCACCTTGCTTCCTCCGCCCGAGTCTCCTATAGAGCGCCGCAAGAATGATCCGCACCATATGGAATGGTTGGGCGTGCCGTGGCTGGAAGACGCGAACGATACGATCCGCGTTATAGAAGGGAACACGGTTGATTGGCTGATTGTGGATCACTATGGAATCGATGATAGGTGGCACGAGGCGTTACGGCCGCATACCGACAGGTTGATGGTGATAGATGATCTGGCGGATAGAAATACCGACTGTGATATTTTGCTGGATCAGACATATGGGCGTGGTCCGGAGGAGTATTCCGGCTTTATTCAATCAGGTACTGAACTGCTGCTGGGTTCGAAGTATGCTCTTTTGAGGCCGGAATTTTTTCAGAAAAGAGAGCAGGCCTTCGTCAGACGCAATGCGGCGGACGAAGTAAGGCGTATTCTGGTGTTTATGGGGGGCATGGATGCCGGCAATACAACCGCGCTGGTTCTGGAGACGTTGGATGGAATGGATTGGGAGGAGCCGCCGGTTGTCGATGTGGTGTTAAACGGAGCCGCGCCGCACCTTGAGGAGATCAAAAAGCTTTCCTCAGGATGCAAAATGACGGCCACGGTGCACTCGGATGTCAGGGATATGGCGGAACTGATGTTTGAGGCGGATCTTGCGATCGGTGGCGGTGGGAGCGCCTCGTGGGAGAGGTGTTGTCTCGGATTGCCGACCATTACTATTGGAATGGCCTCAAATCAGAGGCAGGTGTTGCGAACCCTTTCGGATATCGGGGCGTTAGTGGATGCCGGTACGTCGGATTCCGTCACGAAAACGTCTTTGTCCAAAGATATCCGGTATTTGGCAGGAAACAGGGAACTGATGGGAAGGGTATCAAAAGCGGCATTCAATATCTGTGACGGCCTGGGCGCGGGAAGAGTGGTTTTGGAAATGAACCCGATATATGCGCATGATGGCGGGAAGGTTACCGTCAGGGACGTCACTATTGATGATGCGCGCCTGTTATTTGAATGGCAGAATCTGCCGGAAACAAGGAGATACGCGAATAATTCGGATAAACCGGAATTTTCAGGTCATCTGAACTGGCTGCGGGAAAAAATATCCAGCCCCTCAAGTTATATATGGATGATTGAGCATGGCGGGGAACCTTCCGGTGTTATCAGGTTGGATGGCCGGCATGGCGTCGGCGATGATGATGGTTTGCTGCTGTCTATTTATATTATGCCGTCCAAATTTCGACTAGGGATTGGTTCCTGCGCTTTGCGGATTGCGCAGAGCATTTTTTACGAGAATTTATTAATTGCGGAGATACTTCCGCAAAATGGTGCTTCGCTTGCGTTGTTTGATAAAGCCGGATTTGTTCGTAAGCAGGGAAATATTTTCGTCTGGAATTCGAATTGAATAGAAATATGGCCAAACAGGAAATTGAAATTGCCGGAAGGAAAATAGGTGCGGAGTATCCGCCTTATGTAATCGCCGAGCTTTCAGCCAACCACAATGGTAGTTTGGGAAGGGCATTGAAAACCATTGGGGTTATGAAGTCCGCCGGAGCGGCCGCGGTAAAGATACAGACCTATACGGCTGATACCATGACCATTGATTGCAATGGTAAGGATTTCCTGATTCATGGCGGCTTGTGGGACGGATACAGTCTTTACGGGCTGTATCAGCAGGCCTGTACGCCTTATGAATGGCATAAGGATATATTCGACTTTAGCCGCAAAATCGGCATAACCTGTTTTAGCACGCCGTTTGATGAGTCGGCGGTAGATTTGTTGGAAGATCTGAATGCGCCTGCCTATAAGATAGCCTCCTTTGAGGCCGTTGATCTGCCTCTTATAGATTATGTGGCGAAGACGAAAAAGCCGATGTTGATTTCAACCGGGATGGCAAGTTATGAGGAGATAGCGGCGGCGGTGGACACCGCCAGAAGCGGGGGTTGCGCAGATCTCATATTGCTGCACTGTGTGAGCGGCTATCCGACGCCGGTCGATCAAGCGAACCTGAGAACAATTCCTGATCTGGCTGAGAAATTCGGGGTTGTTGCGGGGATCTCTGATCATACCCTGGGGACAATAGTTTCGGCGGCCAGTGTGGCAATGGGTGCGTGCGTGATAGAAAAACATGTAACCCTGAGCAGGGAAGATAAAGGCCCGGATAGCGAATTTTCACTGGAACCCGAGGAGTTTCGTGAGCTATGCAGTCAGTCGGAGGCCGTGTGGAAGGCGTTGGGAACCGTGGGATATGAGCGGAAAGAGGCGGAAAAGGATAATGCGAAATTCAGACGTTCGATCTATGTCGTGAAAGATGTAAAGGCGGGCGAGATATTTACCGAGGATAATATAAGGCGCATAAGGCCCGGCTATGGATTGCCCCCCAAGCATTTTTCCGAACTGTTGGGGCGTTCCGCGAAGGTGGATTTGTCGAGAGGTACGGCGTTGAAGTGGGAATACGTGGATTGAGCAGATGAAATGTATGTGATTGTTGGGGCGTCCTGCCGAGCCCGGTATTATATAGAAATGAGAGGCGTATCCACGACCAATCATGTTAGTTGAAAAGCGTGGTTAGATATAACGGCACCCCATATTCCTGAAGCGTATCCTTTATGTCGACAGACGAGAATAGCAACCCGCCAAGCGTACTCCTAAGTACTGCAAGTTTTTACTTTTGGCTTCCGCATTATGATCCGCTTTTGAGTCTGGATTTGATTCGCGGGCTTGGATCTGTCGACGTGGATGGTTTCGATATCTATGTAGATCCTCGCAGCGGCAGAACGTTGGCTGACGGAATAACCGACGAACACCTGGAATTTCTGGCGGCCTATTCACATCACTGCCTGCATACTGATTTGTTTAGCGGAAACTGGTGTGAAACCGCAACGGATGGGGAAGTCGCTTCGGCGTTGCGTGATTTGGATATAGTTCGCAAAAAGCTTGGTTTCTCGGATTTTGTCGTACATGGCGATTATCTGTATAAGGACACAAAAAAGCGTCTGGGGCTGTTGAGGGAAGCATTGCCTGAGGCGCGAATTCATCTGGAACTGATGGGGAAGGATAAGGTGTATGCCACCCATCCGGACCATTTCAGGCAGCTCCTGACGCAGGAGCAGGGATTTTACCTGGCCCCTGATTTGGCGCATATGCAGGACTGGCGGGATGAGTATGGTTTGCAGGAGATTTTTGCGGATACTTTCCTGTCGGCATATATCCAGATCGTCCATGTAAGCCATCATACGCACTGTCTGGCTGATAACTGGTATACGGCGCAAGGTCATGCGGAAAGTGCCGGAGCTGTTCATAGTCTTTTACAGTGCGACTCGCACTATTATGAGGATAATCTTCTGGCCGGACTGCTGCGGGGCAAAAAGGCGGTTCTGGAAGGAATTATTCCATTAGGGGTTGATTTGCCGGTAATATTGCGCAGGGAAAAGGCGCTGATAGGGATAAACAGATATGAAACCGAGGAATCACCCGGTTTTATCAGTCAACCTAACGGGATTATAGAATGAGAGAAGTAGAAATAGGTGGCTTAAAAATTGGTTCCGGGCATCCGGTTAGAGTGATCGGCGAGCTGGGTATTTGTCATCGCGGTGATGTGGGTTTGGCGAAAAAATTGGCGACCGCGGCGGCGGAAGCCGGTGTTGATTTTATAAAGTTCGAAGTATATCAGTTGGATACGGCATTGACTGAGCCTTATCGGGATGCATCAACAATCACCTATGGAACTGCATGTCATGGTGTTATAGAGGAAAATCTGTTTGAGGCGTTTAAGAGCGGTTATCTCTCATTCGAGGATCTGGCTGATTTAATCACCCATATAAAAGGACTCGGCGTCCCGTTTTTTGCCACGGCCTGTTCCCCGGAGGAGGTGGATTTCCTGATTGAGCAGGGCGCCTGTGCGGTAAAACTCTCTTCCGGTGAAATCGACCATATTCCGCTCATACGTTATGTGGCAAAAAGCGGATTACCGATGTTTATAGACAGTGCCACCACATATATGTGGGAGGTGGTGCGGGCGGTAGAAGAGTACGAGCTGGAAGGCGGGAAAAATGTGGTGGTAATGCAGAATCCCGCCGGATATCCCGCTCCACCCGAACTTGTTGATCTGGACCGGATCCCGGCTCTACAGGCCGCTCTCGGTATCCCCATCGGTTACACCTGCCATTCGCCCGGCAGGGCGGCTATTATGGCCGCGCTGGGCAAAGGTGCTCTTATAATAGAGAAGCCGATCTCACCCGATAATCAGCTGCCCTATATCGAATACGCTTTTTCCGAGAATATGGAAGACTTTGCCTCCTTTGTTAAAGAGGTGGATTTTATCAGTCGCGCCAACGGGCAGGGTCGACGCTTATGGGATAGGGGTGAGATGACGGCGCATCGACTGCACCGGCATGGCATCGTTGCCGCACGAGATCTGGCTCGCGGCAGAATCATAGAAGAGTCCGATCTTCGCATCGCCAGGCCGGGATACGGACTCCGGCCGGAATTGCTCCTCGATATATGCGGCCTTGAGCTTAATCGGGATATCAAGGGCGGTGAGGTCATTGACTGGGATGACCTGCGGCGTCACCGTGAGGAGAAAGGGTGAACCGTCTGGCAATAATCCCCGCGCGCGGAGGGTCCAAGCGTCTGCCGCGCAAGAATATCCTGGAGTTGAACGGCAAGCCTTTGCTGGCATACACGGTGGAAGCCGCGTTGCAGAGCGGGGTATTCGAACGGGTTATTGTTTCCACCGAAGATGAGGAGGTTGCGCGGGTGGGCGAGGCCGCGGGTGCGGATGTTTTGCGGCGTCCTCCCGAGCTGGCATCCGATTCCGCCCGCGTGAGAGATGTGTGTGTTCATGTGATTGAAGAACTCTCCCGGGAGGCGCCGATCGATTGTTTTTGTGTTCTGACGGCGACTTCCGCTCTACGCACTGCGGATGATATACAGCGGAGTTACCAAATATTACAGACAGGTTTTGATTATGTTGTTTCGGTGACGGAGTATTTTTTCTATCCCCACGCGGCGCTCATTGCGGACGAAGCCGGCCGCCTCCGTTATCAATGGCCGGAAATCGCCCATGCGAAGGGGCAGGAGTTGCCGAATTTCGTGGTAGAGAATGGTGCAATCAATTGGTGCCGCACCGAGCAATTTCTTCGGGACAGGGAATTGATGGGGAGCAATACCGGCGCCTACAGGATGCCGAAATACCGTTCCATTGATATAGACACGCAGGAAGATTTTCAGGTAATGGACGCGATATTCAGGTCCAGGAACGATTCCTGATGTGTTTTCCGTGCTTTATGATGTCTCTTGTTCCGGTTGGCTTCTGATGTCGGCCGGATTTGTCGCGTGATAATCCCGCATATTTTTTTGTAATTCCTGGTGTTATCGGAGCAGATAGGTAGGGTGAAAATTGAACCGGCAATCTTGTGCTCAGATTAGGATTACGCAAATACCATGAATAGTATGCCTGGCGAGGCCGTTAAAGGCCGGTGGTTATTTCTTCCGATCGAGAATAAAAGCAGGGAATTTGATGCCAAAGTATTTCTTGCGGGCATGGCTGCGGTCAGGGGATACAAAGTGCTTCTTGGAGACTATGGGACGTTCAGGAAATGGCTGAGTTGTTTGCCGCAGGGAATGCTTATGGAGAAATCCATATCAGTAAATAAGGTTAAAGCCCTGCGGCGCTATAAGTCTTGCGGGCTGAAAACCAGTGTTATGGATGAAGAAAGCTTCGCGATATTCAAGGACCCGGAAAATTGGTTGCAGACCAGGATGAGTGAAGAGACGCTCGGCCTGGTGGACTGTGTATTCGCCTGGGGAGAACGGCAGGCGCAGATGATTAGAGATTATTATCCGGCTCACGCGGAAAAAGTTTTCGCTACCGGGACGCCGCGTGCTGACCTTTGGCGCCGGGAGCTGAATAAGATGTATGCGGATGCCGTGGCGGATATTCAAGCACGATTCGGGCGCTATATATTGCTTCCTTCAAACTTTTCCAGTGTCATAAACGTAAAAGGCGAGAATTTTGTTATAGAGCAGGCGGAAAAGTACGGCTATATCGACAATGATGAGGATCGGCGGTACCTGGAGGGATTGATTGCTCACCAACGGAGCAATCTGCTCAGGTTTGTCGCCGTTCTTGAGCGCATACGAAAGGAAATTCCCGGGCATGCCATTATTATCAGACCCCATCCTACGGATGATCACGAGTTCTGGAATCAGGCGGTGAAGGGAATTGTTAACGCGCATGTCATATACGAGGGTAGTCCGACCCCTTGGTTGCTTGGGGCGGATGCGATTTTTCATCATGGATGCAGCACCGGGGTGGAGGCAAGAATACTCGGGCGTTGCGCCGTAGCGTTTCATCCGGACTGGAGCGACACCTTTGATACGCACCCTTCAACAAGGATTGGTCCGGTGGCAAAAGATGAAGACAGCTTGATGGGGTTTATTCGGCAATCCGTTCAGGATCCGGACAGTTGCTATCTTCACAACAGCGAGGCGGAGCAATATATATGCTCCGTGGAAGGCAAATTTGCGAGCGAGAGGATTCTGGATATTATCGATGGTATAGAATGGGATGAGGATGCCATCGATCTTTCCTGGGGGAATTTGCGTGCCGCGCGGGTGAGGAGCCACGAGGCATGGAGGAAAATTCGCAGGAGCCTGAATATTTTTAAATATATGAGATCCGACAGACATGAAAGATCGCGGCAGAGAAGTCGTCAGAAATGGCCGGGGACATCCAATGAAGAAATATGCGGTTATCTTGCCGGGCTGTCCGGTATGATCGATGTCCTGTCAAATGTGCGTTCCAGGGAGATTGCGCCCGATCTGTATTGCATTGCGGAAAATGGAACCGATTTTTCCCCTAATTCCAACCGAGTCGAATGAGAATGAAGAAGTGGACTGAAAACATGGCACTGGCGGCCATTAACCCGAAATATAACCGGTTCAGAAAATTTATTAATTCTAATCCGGTGTTGTTCGCCATCTATAGAGCGATAAAACTGGGCAAGCAGAGTGCAAAGGGTGCGAAATACTGGGGTTCTCGGGGTGAATTCGGTAAGAGAGGGATGTCGTTATATGTTGATCTTTCGCCGACAAGTATGCCGCTTATTGACGAGGTGATACGCAGGGCGGGGGATGAGAAGAACTTAAGGATACTCGATCTGGGCTGCAATGTGGGAAGGCACTTGAACGAGCTGCACAAAAAAGGGATCGGTGATCTATATGGCGTGGATGTGAACAAGTCCTGTGAAGAGGCGATGAGGAAATATTTTCCGGAGCTGGCAGATAAAGTTACCTGCAGCTGGCTTTCCTTTGAGGAGTATCTGCCCACCGTCCCAGACAGGCTTTTCGACATCATTTTCACCCACGGAATATCAATTGAGCATACATCCCCATTCTGTAATATTGAGAAACACCTGTGCCGGATTAGCAACAAGTATATTGTGCTCGCGAACGTTAGTTTTAACAGGGGGAGTTATCCCAGATCCTGGCTGAAGAATATCCAGAAGTACGGGTTCTCGATAGTTAAATTATTGCAGCCGGAAAAGGAATGGTCGCCGGAATCCGGTGACAACCGCCCGCACTCTTTAGTGGTATTTCAACGCATTGGCGAGGACTGAGATTGCCGGCTCTGCTCCTGAGGGGTGCCGAAGATTCCACGCGCCCCGAGGTGTCTCGGCGGCTTGTGGTCGTTAACCGGTTTTCAGGCTGGAAATGTTGAGTATGTTATTGAGATACCAGAACCTGGTGCCTTTGGAAAGGTTCTGATCCTTTACCGCCACCGTCGATCTGAGTTTCGAGTCCAAACCGTGCGTCTCAAGGATTGAGCCATGAGCGTTCTCCAGATGCTTATCCTCCAAATATTTCCAGACAGACCGGTTTTCTATTAAGGTGGGCCTTTCCGAATCGGCCCCGGCAAGTTTATATCGGATCTTCTTCAGCAGCTCAGAACGGGCAAATGAAAGATTGCTTGAGACATAGGAGATCTCGAAGAAGCTTTTTCCGGCGAGCAGTTCAAATGCGCGGAATATGTGCCACTTGGGGTAGTTGACCAATTTGTCGTCGATCTGCACGTTTAGAAGCCGGGTAAGGATGTTTGAACTTAATCCCGCCTGAAACTCGCTCATGAGGCCGGCACGTCTGTAGTTGAAGGTCTTCGAGGTCGCCCAGCAATTATTATGGATAAAGACTATCAGCTTCATCAGCTTCGATGCCCAGTGGGCTGAGGGACTGGAAAGCGCCGTCCGGGTGTCGGGATCAAGGAGAATTTTGTCGATTATCGCGTAGCCCCGAGAGCGCAACCCCTGCGCTAATATCGAATCGTTTGTATCGATAAGTTCCGTCAATATGTGGTGCATCGAGCTGCTTTTTGATGTTCCGGTAAAGCAGGGATTAAGAAACTCCCAATAATAAGGGTCAATGAAGGGATACCTGTCACCTATCCCCCAGATATCCTCATAATCATCCTGGTTTAGCCTGAACTTCGTATAGTCAATGGAAAAAAAGTGTCTCTTTTCGTGATTGACGTTCGGGATGAACTTTTTGCTGGAGAACGATTTGTGTTTCGGGTAGGAGGTGTAATGCGCGATGCATAACGCAGTAGGATAGGAGGATCCCTGGAGTGCGTTATGGAAGCCGAATTCATAAGCGGACAACAGCGATACATTGTCCAGTATAAACATTGCGGAACCGGTTTTTAAAAGGGGCTCCATTTTATTCAGATAGGCCGTTATATCCGTATCCGCGGTAAAGAGATGGTCCGCGCTGCCGGGACCGCGATACAGCATTGTCAGGGGTAGATTGAAATGGTCCGCCATTCTTTTTGCGCCGGCGCTTTCTCCGGAGCGTATAGAAGGCCTGTAATTGACCGGTTGTATGTCGATGCCGGAGGTATGGGCGGCGGCCAGTATCAGGGCCGAGTCAACGCCGGAAGACAGTTCCAATTTCAGATTTCCCTCGAGAAATCTGAAGGATTCCAATTCGTCGACAAAGGCGTCGGCGATCTCTCCGGCCAGACTTTCATGGTCATCCCTGGTGCAGAAGTCCCCTATTTCAATAATCCAGGTCTGTTCGTATTCCTCTTTTTCCTTGTCAAAGATTAACGCCATGCCCGGGAGCAGATAATCGGATACGGCCTTTCCGATGCCCTTGGGGATAAACAGCCCCTGCCTGCTGGCGTATCGCAGGAACAGTCGTTCCTGGTTAAAGCCGTCAAGTAGGGCGGTTGCCTCGTTCTGAGTTAAGAGGATGCCGTTTTCCCGTCCGGTCAGAATATAATACTGGGGGTAGGAATAACCAAGAAACAGAGAAACGGTCTTTTCTTCCTCGATGACAAGGGCATAGTCACCGTTGACCTGGAGAAAAAACTCCCTTATCGCATTTTTTCTCCCGTCTCCCTTGCTGGAAAGAATCCCCTCAAGCCTCCCGGGAAGGGAGGATTTTTGCGCCCGTATAATGCCGACGAGAATAATTCTACAAATAGAGTCGGCGTGCTCAATAACTTCCTCCCAATGGTCCTTTGTCAGATTGAGGTTATTGCCACTTATTGTTATGTCGGCCATGAGCGATCGTTTGGAATCCGGGTTTATAGGGGAAGATTATGTAAGGCGGCGATCCGTTCCCGCAGCATTGCTCCATAGTCCGATCTGGACACAACGTAGCAATCGGACAGATCCGATACCGTATCGGACGTATAGGTGAGGCTTTCCATGAATTCGGGAGAACGCCTTATCCCTTCCCCAATGGCGATGACGATTCGATCGCCGTCTCTCAGGTATCCGCTGTTCAGGGCCTTGAAAAAGCCGCCGACGCCGATTGCGGCCGCGGGGCCGATACGTACCGCAACCTCATATGCCACTAGGCGGGCGATGTCCGTAATCGATGACTCCGGATAGGATGTTATTTCGCCGCCGCTGTTTTTCGCCAGCCTGGCAACGAGCGGATACAGCATGGGGTTTCCGGTGGCTAATGTTGAAATAGCGGTTGCCGGATTGCTGACGACAGAGTATTCGTTTTCCCAGCCATCCTTGAAACCCGACTGTTTGGCCGCATTCCAGGAAATTTCCATCGGGTTGCAGCAGTCCGATTGAACCATCAGGAATCGAGGGGTATTGTTTATCAGCCCCATTTCCGCGAGATCACTGCATCCTTTCGCTATGCCAAGAGGTCCCGTACCCCCGCTAAGGGCCTGAATATATACGGTCGGGAATTCGTCCAATTGGCGATACCATTCATAGGCGATGGTTTTCTTTGCCTCTATGCGTATAGGGTCGTAGCTGTTCGGGGACAGGGGTATTTCGTATTTTTCCGCGAAAGCGGCGGCCATTTTTTTTGCGGCCGAATAATCACCGCGTACTCTGAATACCTTTTGTCCGAAACAACTTATTTCGGCATCGTGCAGCGACGAGCTGGTCTCAGGTACAAACACATGCAGGGAAACGCCGGCATCAGCGAGGTATCTTGAAAGGGCTACGCCGATATTTCCGGTAGTGGCGACAACATATGAGCGGATACCTGTTTCCTTCAGAACGCTGCCGATTGCCGCCCCGGCAAGATCCTTGAATGTTCCGGTTGCCGGGTTGTTGTCATGACGGTGCGCGTAAACCTCCATATCCAGACCCGCTTTTCCGGCGATATCTTCCAGAAACCGCCAGCGCTCAACCGCGACGCAACCTTCCCCGGCGGTTACCGAGTTGGTTAGCGTATGCAAAGGCAGAAAATCGAAATAACGCCAGATACCCTTTCCTGCCGGTGAGTTGTCGTCAAGGGCGGAAAGAAAATCATTCTTCGCGGCTGAATAGCGAATATCAGCGTATAGGGAACCGCACTTCGGACAGCATTGGCCGTTCCGGTACCAGTCCCCGAATCCATTCACGGTGTTTCCGCAGTCAAAGCAGACGATCTGATATTTCATATGTCGATTCCGGGCATCATATCCATCCAGCGAAAGATTTAAACACCATGAGCGGCTTAACGGGAAATAATTCCGGCATCCGTCAACGAGAGATTCAAGGAAGCGAGGTAGTCGTTAATGGCTGCATGCCCGAGTATCTCCGCTTGAATTTCGTCATCAAGATAGTCCTTCCAGCGCTGGTCGAAGCGCTTATCGCCTTCCTTCGGCGGTTTCATATATTGCGGTTTTTGGGAACCGTGATGGGTGAATTTCCAATACTCTTTCTGGTCAGGTTCATATTCATGCCCCGCCCAGGCCATGATGTTCCGCAGGATCTCGTCCGGCTTGAATACCAGATCGTGATAGGTGATCAGCTTGTGATCAAGTCCGTTCCTGCTCAGGAAATCGGTGATGAGTCTGTTCTGGTGCACCCATTTCCAGGCATATACATTTGCCTCGCTACCGGTAAGAATATTCCAGGTCCTGGGCCAGCAACGACGGGCGATAAGTCGCCGGACCTTGTTTTTTTCAGCGCGGGAATCGTAATTCATCATCCAGCGCCGAACCAGCGCCCGGGGGTCTCTGATTAGGTGAATATATTTCTGCTGAATGTCCGGGAGATCGAGGAATTTTTTTGCCCAGGCGGTCTTTTTTGAGTTATCGATCAGGGTATCGACTTCCGGAAAAAACCTGCTTACGTTGTCCATGAGAGCAGGATGAAGCCTTTCCACCGGCTGACCATAAAGACCTTGAAAAAGCGGGCACTCTTCGTCGGTATTGCATATATGGCAGGCCTGTTTGCGTCGGGCTGATTTCGGGTCAAAACGATGCAGTTCACCCACCGATATGCACTTGCTGTGAGCCGCCAGTTGCAGTACCAAAAAATGGGATCCGGCATAATTGGTGGAGAGGACGTAGATTATTTGGTTGATACTCATAACTATTTGTTATTTATAGGGAAGATGATGCGCGGGCGGTCTCTGATAATGTATTTAACTATGGAATAATGAAAAATGGAAATTCTTGGGATTGCGGGTATGGGGGAAGGCTGAAAAACGCGGGGATAAAGTGGATAGGCGTCCAAAAATAATAGATTCGATTTTCCGGGTGGTGAGATCCGGGCTGTTGCTGCTCGGTCTCGGGCTGCTGCGTTTGCTGGCGTTGCTTCCCTATCCTTTTGTATTGGCGCTCGGTAGAGGATTCGGGGGTATGCTGTTTTATGTCGCCGGAGGCCGGAGGCGAGTCGCCGGGCGGAATCTGGAACTCTGTTTTCCGGAACTTGGAGAGATGGAACGGCGCCGGTTATTGCGCCGACACTTCCGGGCACTGGGCATGGGGATGCTGGAGAGTATCTGGTTGTGGTGGGCCGGAGAACCGCAGCTTCGGGGGTTGGCGCATATCCAGGGGCTGGAGCATCTGCGGGCGGCCCAGGCGCAGGGGCGGGGAGTAATCGCCCTGTCCGCCCATTTCACCAGTTTGGAGATGGGGGCGACCCTGTTGTCGCTGTTTAACCCCACCTATTTCATGTATCGGCCTCATGACGATCCGGCCCTCGATCGGTTCATATATGAGAGACGGATGCGATGGACGGAGAAATCGGTACGGCGGGACAACGTACGGGAGATGATCCGGCTCCTCAGACAGAACAAGGTGGTCTGGTATGCGCAGGATCAGAATACCTCCCGCAAGGAGGCGGCGTTCGTGAAATTCTTCGGCCAGATCGCCTCCACCAATTCCGCTACCGCCCGTCTGGCGAAGTTGACGGGGGCCGCGGTGGTTCCTTACTGCGCGGTGCGCCGGGAAGACGGCGGCGGATACGATCTGATTCTGGAGCCGGCCCTGGAGGATTTCCCCTCCGGTGACATCGAAGCGGATACCCAGCGGATCAACGATATTATCGAACGCTGGGTACGGCGGTACCCGGATCAGTACCTGTGGGTACATCGCCGTTTCCGGACCCGTCCCAACCGGAGTGATCCGTCCCCCTATGCCTGATAAGGCACGAACCCGTGACATCTCTTTTGGGGTGGGGGGAATCGGGATTTTTCCCGCCAAATCGGCTAGCATAACGGCCCGCGCGGGATTGTCCCGCGGCCCGTACTGCTTTTTTTGGAGGTCGACTTGACCAGACAGGCGCCCAAACTGCAATTTTCCGAGAAGTATTCCCCGGAGCACGCCCAGGCCTATCACGCGAAACACCGGGCAGGGCCGGCGCGCCGCATTTCAAACTGGTGGGAGCACCGGATGGCTCGCCATGCCCTGCGAATGGCGGGTGACCCGAAGTCGATCCTCGATCTGCCCTGCGGTGCCGGGCGTTTCTGGGAGATGCTGGCGGAAGATCCGGAGCGGGAGCTTTACGCGGCGGACAACAGCGAGAATATGGTGGCGGTTGCCGACCAGAGTCATCCCGCGAAGATTCGCAATCGGTTCAAGCTGTTCCAGACTTCCGCTTTCGACATAGACCTGCCCGATGGTGCTGTGGAAAACATCTTCTGCATGCGGCTTCTGCACCACATCGGTAAGACGGAAGACCGTTTGCGGATCTATCGGGAGTTCCATCGCGTGACCCGCGACTCGGTCTGTCTCTCGCTCTGGGTGGACGGCAATTTCAAGGCATGGCGCCGCAAGCGGTTGGAAGCACAGCGGCCGGCCAAGGCCTACCAGAATCGCTTCGTGCTCGAGCGCGCCGTTGTGGAAAATGAGTTCCGGCAGGCAGGTTTTGAAATCCTGGGTCATGCGGACTTTATTCCGGGTTATGCCATGTGGCGCACCTATGTGCTGAGAAAGCGGGACTGATCCGGCACGCCACTCTCCATGATTACCCTCTCCCGGTCGGTTCAGGTTGTGCACGGCAGCAGGTTCCTGGTCGAACCGGCCTGGAAGGAACGGCTTGCCGCCATCGGCATAGCAGAGGATCAGGACTGGACCCGGGTGGTTGGTGACAAGCGGATGTCCACCTCCCCCGCCACCAAGTGCTATCGAACCCTGCTCGGGGACGGCTCGGTGGTGTTTTTCAAGCGCTATGTCTACCCGAAGAAGTTCTGGCTGGAATTCTGGATGCGCCCCGGAAAATCCGCGGTGGAGACCTGGGCTTACCGGCGATTGCAGGAAATCGGGATTCCTACCCTGGACGTGGTGGCATTCGGGGAGCGGCGCATCCTGGGGATGTTGATTGCGACCTTTCTGGTAACCCGGGAGGTTCCGGATGCCCGGGAACTACGTTCTTTTGCCACCGAGGTCTGGAGCGGGATGCCGGAAGGGGAGAAAAGGCGTGTCTATGAACAGATTTCGCAAACACTGGTGAAGCAGTTGCGTACCGCCCATGAAAACAGGTTTTTTCATCACGACCTGAAATGGCGCAATATCCTGATCCGCAAGGAAGGCGATCGTTATATCCCGGTCTGGATCGACGCCCCCCGCGCTTCGTCCATGCGGTTCCGCCGGCGGCGGGGGGTGATTGTGGATCTCTCCGGACTTGCGCGTGTCGCCGTATCCTTGCTGAGCAGGTACGACCGGATGCGTTTTATTTGCCGTTATCTGGGGAACGACAGAAGAT
This sequence comes from Sedimenticolaceae bacterium, assembly GCA_050287965.1. Taxonomy (GTDB): domain Bacteria; phylum Pseudomonadota; class Gammaproteobacteria; order Chromatiales; family Chromatiaceae; genus CBFDBF01. The sequence goes on along the minus strand of JBNKCX010000043.1, from coordinate 28,310 downwards.
CCGGCGACGCCGCACGTCTGTTCCGTCAGGTGGCACGCCATCTCGGGCGCCGCCCTCCACGGCCGCTGCCGACGGCGGAATAACCAAACAGAGAGCCACCCGATGAGGCTGCTGACGGACAAGGAGTACCAGGAACTGGCGGGCGGTGCCAAAGAGTTGGAGCGGGATGCATTCGGGGTAAAGGTACTGCTGCGGCCGGACGGCCGGATTATCAAGCTGTTTCGGATAAAACGGTTGTTCTCTCTGGCCGCGATCTACCCTTATTCCCTCCGCTTCCGGCGCAATACGGAACGGTTGCGGCGGCGGGGGATCAGCACCGTCACGGTGGAGCAGGTGTTTTATTGCCATGCCATACGTCGTCACGGCGTTATCTACCGACTGCTGCAGGGGGACGCCCTGGCGGATCTGTTGCAGGCGCAACCCGACAGAATGGATCTTCTGGAGAAACTGGCCGGGTATATCGCTCTGCTGCATGCCAAAGGGATCTACTTCCGTTCCCTGCATCTCGGTAACGTGCTGTTGCTGGAGAACGGCGATCTGGGGCTGATCGATGTAGCGGATATGCGTTTCTCCCGGGGCTCCCTCTCCGTGGGGGAGCGCCGGCGCAATTTTCAACACCTGTTTCGACGGCGGGAGCATCTGGTCTACTACGAGCGCTTCGGACGGGAACGGTTTCTCGCCGCCTATCTGGATGCGGCGGGGTTGCCCCCCGCCGACGCGGAAAAGATCCGCGCTATTGTTTAGCCGCGCGCCGGTATGCCTGCTCAGCGAATACTTCTTAATATGTTAGGATTCGAACTTTGGATAACCGTCCGTATTGACTTATGAAAGAGCTTCCCGATTTCAGCGCCGTCAGGGTCCTCGTGGCAGGGGACGTCATGCTCGATCGTTACTGGCACGGCGGCACCAATCGTATCTCACCGGAGGCGCCGGTGCCCGTGGTACGGGTTGAGGACGAGGAGAGCCGGCCGGGGGGCGCCGGGAACGTGGCGTTGAACATAACGGCCCTGGGCGCCAACGCGGTGCTTATCGGTATGACCGGTGATGACGAGATGTCGCTGGTGCTGGAGAAGAGCCTGCGGGACCGGGGCGTGGATTGCCGGTTCGAGCGGATCGAGCGGTTTCCCACCATCACCAAACTGCGCATCATCAGCCGTCATCAGCAACTTATCCGGCTTGATTTCGAAGACGGTTTTCCGGGATTGAACGGCTCCGACATGTTGGCGCAGTTCGCTGTCCAGTTGCCCACCTGCGACCTGGTGCTGCTCTCCGATTACGGCAAGGGGACCCTGCGCCGGGTGGAGGAACTCATCAGCCTGGCACGGAAGGCGGGCAAGGCGGTCCTGGTGGATCCGAAGGGCACGGATTTCAAGAAATACAGCGGCGCCACCCTGATCACCCCCAATCTCGCCGAGTTCGAGGCCGTGGTGGGCGACTGTGAAAGCGATGAAGAGATCGTGGAACGGGGTCACGCCTTGATGCAGGCATGTAACCTCCAGGCGCTGTTGATCACGCGCGGGGAGCAGGGGATGACCCTGCTGGAACAGGGTAAGGAACCACGCCATCTTCCCACCCATGCGCGGGAGGTGTTCGATGTGACCGGTGCCGGTGATACCGTCATCTCGGTGCTGGCGGCAGCGCTGGCGGGCGGCATGCCCCTGGAGGCGGCAACCCAGGTATCCAACGTCGCAGCCGGGATCGTGGTGGGGAAACTGGGAACCGCTACCGCCTCCAGGGATGAAATCCGTCGGGCCCTGGCGGAACAGGAGGTGATTCACCGGGGCATCCTTTCCGAGGAACAGCTCCACGCCGCGGCGGATACCGCCCGCGCCCGGGGGGAGACGGTGGTCTTCACCAACGGTTGTTTCGATATCCTGCACGCCGGCCACGTCACCTACCTGGAGCAGGCCAGCCGCCTGGGAGATCGACTGGTGGTGGCGGTCAACGTCGACGAGACGGTGCGCCGGCTGAAGGGGCCGGATCGGCCGGTCAACAGTCTGGAGCGGCGTATGACGGTGCTGGCCGCCCTCGGCTGTGTGGACTGGGTCGTGCCCTTTGCGGAGGAGACGCCGGAGCGGATGATCTGCAGCCTGAAGCCGGACTTTCTGGTGAAGGGCGGCGACAATGACCCCGACAAAATCCCGGGCGCCCGTTGTGTCCGGGAGGCGGGCGGAGAGGTCAAGGTGATGGAGTATGTGGAGAGCTGTTCCACCACTACCCTGATCAGCGATATCCGCGCCGGGGATTCTTCCGGCAAGAAGTAACGCTGTTACGTACCTGCGGGTGGGAGGCTGTTTTAGGTTTGTTTACGGCATAAGTCCGTTCTGTTAATGGATCAATAACTTCGGGTCAGAACAAAAACTATGAAAGTAACTATTTTCGGCTCCGGCTATGTGGGCCTGGTAACCGGCGCCTGCCTCGCAGAGGTGGGTAATGACGTGGTATGTGTGGATATCGATCAGAATAAGATCGATATGCTGAACGATGGCAGGATCCCGATCTTCGAGCCGGGTCTGGAGCCCTTGATACGCAGTAATCACGACGCCGGTCGTCTCTCTTTTACCACCGATGTCGGGCAGGGTGTCGCCCACGGTCTGTTTCAGTTCATTGCGGTCGGAACCCCGCCGGATGAAGACGGCTCCGCCGACCTGCAGCATGTGCTTGCGGTGGCAAAGAGCATCGGTGAGCACATGGAGGGTTACAAGGTCGTCACCACCAAGTCCACGGTACCGGTAGGGACCGCGGATCAGGTGCGGGCGGCGGTGCATGGCAGGTTGGAAGAGTGCGGGAAAGGCAATATCGAGTTCGATGTGGTTTCCAATCCCGAATTCCTCAAGGAGGGGGATGCCATAGATGATTTCATGAAACCGGATCGGATCGTGGTCGGTACCGACAATCCGCGCACCACGGAGCTGTTACGAGAGCTCTATTCGCCCTTTAACCGCAATCATGATCGCTTCGTCGTCATGGATATACGTTCGGCGGAGCTCACCAAGTACGCCGCCAATGCCATGTTGGCCACCAAGATCACTTTCATGAACGAGCTCGCCAATATCGCCGAGAAGGTGGGTGCGGATATAGAACATGTGCGTATCGGTATCGGCTCCGATCCCCGTATCGGATATCACTTTATCTATCCGGGGATCGGCTATGGAGGCTCCTGTTTTCCAAAGGATGTAAAGGCGTTGGAGCATGTGGCCCGACGCCACGACTACCAGGCCAGGATTCTGCAGGCGGTGGACGAGGTGAACGACAACCAGAAACAGGTGCTGTTCCGGAAGATCCGCGAGCACTATCGGGGAGAACTCAAGGGCAAGACCCTGGCCCTGTGGGGACTGGCGTTCAAGCCCAACACCGACGATATGCGCGAGGCCCCCAGCCGGGTCCTGATGGAGGCCCTGTGGGCCGCCGGCGCCCGGGTCAGGGCCTATGATCCGGAGGCCGGGGAGGAGGCGAGCCGCATCTATGGGACGCGGGACGACCTGGTCTTATGCGACTCCCCGGAGGAGGCGCTGCAGGGCGCGGACGCCCTGGCGATCCTGACGGAGTGGAAGATGTTCCGCAGTCCCGATTTCGCAAAGATGAAGTCACTGCTTGCGGAACCGGTTATCTTTGACGGCAGGAATATCTACGATCCGGTATATCTGGTCAACAGCGGATTCCGTTATTACGCCATAGGGCGGGGTGAGAATCCGGCGGCGCTGAAGTAATTTGGGGACTCAGACCGCAACCCGTCAGGCCGTGGTTGATATCGCCATCTTCGGTGGCGGTATAGCGGGACTCTGGCTTCTGGCGCGGTTGCGTAAGGCGGGATTCTCCGCGGTGCTGCTGGAGACCGGAGCGCTGGGGGGGATACAGACCATCGCCTCCCAGGGGATCATCCACGGGGGCACGAAATACGCCCTCACCGGCAACCTCAGCGAATCGGCGGCGGCTATCGGCGATATGCCCGGCCTGTGGCGGGAGTGCCTGGCGGGGACCGGCGAGCTGAACCTGGAAACAGTGCGGGTGCTTTCCGATCACCAGTATCTCTGGTCCACCCATAACATTATCTCCCGGGTAGCCGGATTTTTCGCCAGCAAGGCCATGCGCAGCCGTATGGCGCCGGTTGCGGGCGCCGATCTGCCGCCTCCGTTCAGAGACCGGGGGTTCGACGGCAGGCTCTACCGACTGGACGAACCGGTGCTCGATACCGCCTCCCTGGTCGCCGAGTTGGTGCGGCAGCAGGGGGAGTACTGTTACCGGATCGATGGGGAAAGGACCCTCCTTACGGTGGAGGATGGCGGGGCACGCGCCGTTCTTACCCTGGACGGAGGGGTCAGACTCCAGACCAAACGGCTGATACTGGCCGCCGGGGCCGGGAACCAGGCGCTGTTAACCCAACTGGGCAGAGCCGGTCCGGAGATGCAGCGCCGTCCTCTGCATATGGTGATGGCCCGGGGGCAGCTGCCCACGCTCTATGGTCACTGCCTGGGCAGCAGTGCCACGCCGCGTATCACGGTCACCAGTTATCCCGCCGGGGAGCAGGAGGAAACGGTCTGGTACATCGGCGGCCAACTGGCGGAGAGCGGCGCAGAGCGCAGTGAACAGGAACAGATCGCCGTCGCCAGGAACGAGTTGCGGGAGCTGCTGCCCTGGATCGATTTCTCCCGGGTGGCCTGGGCCTCGTTTCGGGTCGACCGGGCCGAGCGCAAGACCCCCGGAGGCCGGCGACCCGACAGCTTCTATATCGGGAGCGAGCGGGGGGTGGTTACGGTCTGGCCGACCAAGCTGGCCTTTGCACCCAGGTTGGCACAAGAGCTGTTGTTCCGGTTTCAGGCCGAGGGGCTGGCGTCCGGTGAGAACGACGTGGCCCCCCTGGCGGGTCTGCAGCGGCCGCCCCTGGCCCGGTATCCCTGGGAGGAGGTGCAATGCTGGAGTTGAGATCTCTGGGCAGCACCGGCATAGCTGTCAGCCCCCTGGGGCTGGGTACGGTAAAGTTCGGTCGTAATCAGCAGGTCAAATACCCGCAGGGGTTTGAGATCCCGGGCGATCGGGTGGTGCGCGGCCTGCTGGAGTTGTCACTGGATCTGGGAATAAATCTGATCGATACCGCCCCCGCCTACGGGACCAGTCAGGAGCGGCTCGGGAAGCTATTGCCGGGACCCCGGGAACAGTGGGTCATCGTCTCCAAGGTCGGGGAGTTTTTCGATTCCGGCGGTTCCCGTTTTGATTTCTCCTTCGAGACCACCCGGCGGGTGGTGAAGGAGAGCCTGCGGACCCTGAATACCGATTACATCGATGTGGTGCTGATCCATTCGGACGGCGACGATCTGCGGATTCTGCAGCAGGAGGGGGCCGCCGACGCCCTGCGCGAGTTGAAGGAACAGGGATTGATCCGCGCCCACGGCATGTCCAGCAAGACCCTTGAGGGCGGCCTGCGGACAGTGGCCGAGATGGATGTGGTGATGGCGGCCTGTCACCCGGATTATCAGGATGAGTTGCCGGTGCTTGCGGCTGCGGCCGAGCAGGGTAAGGGGGTATTGATAAAAAAGGGACTGCGTAGCGGCCACGTGGGCGGGGCCGGCGACGTGGAGGAATCCCTGCGATTCGTCTTTTCTCAGCCGGGGGTCAGCAGCATGATTGTGGGAACCATTAATCCGGAACACCTCGTGTCTAATGTTAAAATGTTGGAAGCGGTTCTGCGTGAGCTGCAGCAAGGCCGCGCATAATCAACCGAGATCTTGATCCCGTATTGTCAGATGCCGAAACCATGAAATACGCACAACTTCTAAAAAAGACCCTGAAGGATTCCATCCAGGCCAAGCAGGATTTTCTTGAACGGGAAGAGGACCTGGCGGCATTCGACGCCGCGGTATCACGCCTGGTGGAGGCTTACCGCAAGGGCGGCCGCCTCTATATTGCCGGGAATGGCGGATCGGCGGCGGACGCTCAGCATCTGGCGGCGGAGTTCGTCTGCCGTCTGGCCCGTGATCGGGGGCCGTTGCCGGCCGAGGCGTTTACGGTGGACAGTTCCGTCCTTACCGCTATCGGCAACGACTACGGATACGACGCCATCTTCCAGCGCCAGGTGGAGGCGAAAATGTCCAAAGGCGATGTCTTTCTCGCGATCTCCACCTCCGGCAACTCCAGAAACATCATTCTTGCCCTGGAGAGGTGCCGGGAAATGGGGATCGTTTCCATTCTTTTTACCGGCGGGGATGGCGGGCAGGCCATACAATTCGCGGATTATGCGGTTAAAGCGGTGGGCAGTGTTGCCGGTATTATTCAGGAACAACACATCGTATTTGCCCATGCCCTTTGTGCCGCAGTTGAGGATGAGCTGTTCCCAGTCTAGAGGGGGGTCTTTCATACCCCGGAAATTGATCAGAGGTTCTCACGTTAGCTGACGTAATAACCTGAATGCGGCGACTCTATACCATTCTGTTTTATCTGTTTCTGCCGGCGATTCTGTTGCGATTGCTCTGGCGCAGCTTGCGTGCCCCCGCATACCGGAAGCGCTGGGCCGAGCGCTTCGGCATTTTCCCCTCTTTCAATATCACCGGAAGCATCTGGATCCACGCGGTATCGGTGGGTGAGGTGCAGGCGGTGGAACCACTGGTGCGAAGGCTGATCGCCCTGCATCCCAACATACCCATCGTGATCACCACCACCACCCCCACCGGTTCCGAGCGGGTGGTAAAGCTTTTTGACGCCGCCGTATACCATGTCTATTTCCCCTACGATCTTCCATTGGTGATCAACGGATTCCTGAAGCGGACCTCTCCCCGGTTGTTGCTGATGGTAGAGACCGAAATCTGGCCGAATCTGCTGGCCATATGTGGCGGCAGGGGGATTCGTACCATACTGGGGAATGCCCGCCTGTCCGAAAAGTCGGCCAGGGGTTACGCCAAACTGGGGGGGTTTACCCGCGAGACCATGGGGCGGATCGACCTGCTGGCCGCTCAGGATCAGGCGGATGCGGGGCGTTTTATCGCCCTTGGGGTGCCGCCATCCAGGGTGACCATTACCGGCAGCATCAAGTTTGATATCCATCTGCCGGCCAGCCTCCGGGAACAGGCCGAGGTGCTGCGTCAGGAGTGGGGTGGGCGGCCGGTGTGGGTGGCGGCCAGTACCCATGAGGGGGAGGAGACGGAGGTGCTTGCAGCGCACCGGAAGATCCGAGAGGCCCTGCCCGATACCTTGCTGGTCATCGTGCCCCGTCACCCGGAGAGGTTCGACCGTGTGGCGGATCTGTGTCGGCAGGAGGGGTTCGAAACCGTCCGGCGTTCCGGTAGCGAGCCGATCCATGCGGATACAGCGGTGTTTATTGGTGACACTATGGGGGAACTCACCCTGTTTCTCGCGGCCGCGGATGCGGCGTTTGTGGGGGGAAGCCTGATAAGGCGGGGTGGGCATAACGTCATGGAACCGGCGGCACTGGGCAAACCCGTGGCGTTCGGACCTCATATGTTCAATTTTGCCGCCATCAGTCAACTGCTGCTGGAACAGGAGGCGGCTTGTCGGGTGGCGGACGCCGAGGAGCTGGCAGCCGTCATGGGCGCCTGGCTGATGGATGCCAGCGAACGCTCCCGTATCGGCGAAAACGGGCGTGGCGTGGTGGAGAAGAACCGCGGCGCCATGGAGCGATTACTGGCGCTGCTGGAGGAAAACCTGTAACAACGGCCTTGTGGCCGCCACCATTCTAAAATCGAAATACCGTTGGTTTGTCGGTTTGTTCCAAAGGTGCCAACACCGTTTCGAACAGCACCTCCGTCCGCCACATCTCCTCGCTCACCCGGGTGATCAGGGTGGCCTCCATGACCGGGGCCTGGCCGATCACCACAAACAGGCGCCCGCCGACGGAGAGCCGGCGTTGCAGGTTCTCGTCCAGACGGGGCAGGGACCCGGTAACGGCGATTACGTCAAAAGGGCCGCCTTCCACCGGATCCTCCAGGCCATCGCTATTTCGCACCGAAATATTGGAAATACCCGCCCTTTCCAGGCGCTGTTGCGCCTGTACAGCCAGCTCCGGGTGAATCTCCATGCTGACCACCCGCTCGCCCAGTCTCGCCAGACAGGCGGTGAGAAAGCCGCTACCGGTTCCGATCTCGAGGATGCTGTCTCCCGGGCCGATCTGCAGAGACTGCAGCAGTTTCGCCTCCAGTTTGGGTGCCATCATATACTGGCCGGCGCCGATCGGGATCTCGGTATCGGCATAGGCGAGTTGCCGATAGGCTTCCGGCACGAACTCATCGCGGGGGGAGTCGGAGAGTATCTGGAGTACCTTTTTGTCCACTACGTCCCAAGGGCGTATTTGCTGCTCCACCATGTTGTAGCGGGCTCTGGCCAGGTTGTCTGCGATCATTTCTACTTCCTAAAATCCGTGATGTGGTCGGTAAGCCTACGGATTTTGGCTTTTCCAGGCAAGAGGAGTGGTTGCCTGAACTTGAAAAGGGCCGGTCCATCCTATACTTTGGATCTGTTCCGCCCGGCCCCGAAAGGGCCAGGAGCTGGGGGTGCCCCACAAGCCCTTTTTTCCCTCGCTACGGTCGAGGTTGGAGAAAGGGGGTGCGGGCTGAGATATACCCTTTGAACCTGAACCGGGTAATTCCGGCGGAGGGAAGCTGCAACAGACCTGTCCAGGCAGGTGTTTCCGCTTCCTGCTCCGTCCAGCAGCCAATGAGCTTGAACCCGGCTGTGGCCGGGTTCAGGGGGTACCGAGCATGAGCGCCATTCCAGAAGATTTTCTAAAAAAGACCCTTCAGCTGTCGGAGGAGGTCATCAAGCCCTTTCCCAATTCGTGCAAGATTTATGTGCAGGGTTCACGGCCCGATATCCGTGTCCCCATGCGGGAGATCGTTCAGCACGACACCCCAGCCAGTTTCGGGGTGGAGGAGAATCCCCCCATCCCGGTTTACGATACCTCCGGTCCCTACACCGATCCGGAAGCGAGCATCGATCTGCTGAAGGGGATGCCCGACCTGCGCGGCGGCTGGATCGAGGAACGGGGGGATACGGTGCAGCTGGAAGGTCCCAGCTCCGAGTATGGTCGTCAGCGGGCCGCTGATCCGGCCATCGCTTCGCTCCGGTTCGAACATATCCGGGCGCCGCGCCGGGCACGGGGCGGCTGCAACGTGACCCAGATGCATTATGCCCGCAAAGGGATCGTTACCCCGGAGATGGAGTACGTGGCCATACGGGAAAACTGCCGGCTGCAGGAACTGCGGGAAGATCCCCGCTATGTCAGGCTGCTGCGTCAGCATCCCGGGCGGAATTTCGGTGCCAATATCCCGGAAGAGATCACCCCGGAGTTCGTGCGTCAGGAGATCGCCGCCGGCCGTGCCCTTATTCCGGCCAATATCAACCACCCCGAACTGGAGCCGATGATTATCGGTCGCAATTTCCGGGTGAAGATCAACACCAATATCGGCAATTCAGTCGTCACCTCCTCCATCGCCGAAGAGGTGGAGAAGCTGGTCTGGTCCTGTCGCTGGGGCGGAGATACCCTGATGGACCTCTCTACCGGTAGGAACATCCACGAGACGCGGGAGTGGATCCTGCGCAACTCCCCTGTGCCCATCGGCACCGTTCCTATCTATCAGGCGCTGGAGAAGGTAGACGGCAGGGCGGAAGAGCTTAGCTGGGAGATCATGCGGGACACCCTGATCGAGCAGGCGGAGCAGGGTGTGGATTACTTCACCATACATGCGGGTCTGCTGCTGCGCCATGTACCCCTGACCGCCGACCGGGTGACCGGCATCGTGTCCCGCGGCGGCTCCATCCTGGCCAAGTGGTGCCTGGCCCATCATGAGGAGAACTTCCTTTATACCCACTTTGAGGAGATCTGCGAGATCATGAAGGCCTACGACGTGGCTTTCTCCCTCGGCGACGGCCTGCGCCCCGGCTGTCTGGCCGACGCCAACGACGCGGCTCAGTTCGGCGAGCTGGAGACCCTTGGCGAGCTGACCAAAATCGCATGGGAGCACGACGTGCAGGTGATGATCGAGGGCCCCGGCCACGTGCCGATGCAGATGATCAAAGAGAACATGGAGAAGGAGCTGGCAGACTGCTTCGAGGCGCCTTTCTATACCCTGGGGCCGCTGGTGACCGACATCTCCCCCGGCTACGACCACTTTAGCTCCGGCATCGGCGCGGCGCAGATCGGCTGGTACGGCACCGCCATGCTCTGCTACGTGACCCCCAAGGAGCACCTGGGGCTGCCCAACAAGGCCGACGTGCGCGAGGGCATCATCACCTACAAGATCGCCGCCCACGCAGCCGACTTGGCCAAGGGTTTCCCCGGCGCCCAGCTGCAAGACAACGCCATGTCCAAGGCCCGCTTCGAGTTCCGCTGGGAAGACCAGTTCGCCCTCAGCCTCGATCCCGAAAAGGCTGTTGAGTTCCATGATCAGACCCTGCCCCATCAGGCCCACAAGGTGGCCCACTTCTGTTCCATGTGCGGACCCCACTTCTGTTCCATGAAGATCACCCAGGACGTGAGAGAATACGCCCGCGCCCAGGGCGTCGGTGAGGAGGAGGCCCTGGCGCAGGGGATGCAGGAGAAGGCCGTGGAGTTCAAACGGCAGGGCGCAGCACTCTACAAGGAGATCTGATCATCCGCATTTGATCAGGGGCTTTACGGTGCGGCAAACCTCAAGCGACCTGGAGTCGAGTCCTAGGGTGATCCGACTCGACCGCTTTATCTGCAATGCCACGGCCCTGAGCCGCGCCCAGGCCCAGCGGGAGATCCGCGCCGGGCGTGTCAGTGTGGACGGGGTGACAATCAAGCGGGCGGCTACGCCGATCCCTCTCACCGCCGCGGTGTCGCTCGATGGCGAGCGGGTGGTGGCGCCCCTGCCGCGCTATCTGATGCTGCACAAGCCCCTTGGGGTGGTCTGTGCGACTCAGGACCCCAGTCATAGGACCGCCATCGACCTCCTCGATCTGCCCAACCCCGAGGGACTTCACTTTGCCGGCCGCCTCGACATCGACACCACCGGGTTGGTGCTGATCAGCGACGATGGCCAGTGGACTCATCGCATCGTTTCGCCCGGCCGCCGCTGTACCAAGCGTTACCGGGTCGGCTTGGCAGAAGCGCCCGACGAGTCGCGGTTGCAGCAGTTGCGTGACGGCATTCTGCTCAGGGGTGAGCAGCGACCTACCCGGCCCGCTCGGGTGGAGCGGATTGACGAGCGGGAGATCCTGCTCAGCATTACCGAGGGGCGCTATCACCAGGTCAAGCGGATGCTGGCGGCGCTCGGCCATCCTGTGGTGAGTTTGCATCGGGAGGCCATCGGACCGCTGGAGCTGGATCCCGGGTTAGTGCCCGGTGCATTTCGCCCGTTGCACACGGATGAGATCGCGCTCTTTTGAGGTGTAGCTTATAACCCCTTGTCAATTGGAGCTAAAGTTCTTACCGCCACCGGCCGATGGAGTCTCACATGTGCCGGGGTTAGTCACTGTTTTTTTTTCGCGAACGGGCAGTCGGTTTGTGGATGCTCGACGTTGCTGTCGTCGCCGACGATGGGGCGCGGGTTTGTTTCATCCGTGTTTGCTTTGTTGCAGGGGGAGTCATTGTGGCGGGGAGTCGTTTGGTGAAGTTCTTTCGCCAGAGTCGTTTTTCAGAGGTGGATTTCGCGCAGATACAGGAGGTAATCGAAGCTTGTGATGTTGGGCTCTGCATGCTCGACGCAGAGATGTTGGTGCTGGCGTGGAATCGTCGTTTAGCCGATCTGATCGGTATGTCGAGTTGCCAAGTGCTGGGTCAGCCGGTGACGCAAATCATGCCCCAGCTGGCCGATCCGCAGTTCATGGAACTGGTGCGATCGGTGGTCTGCTTGACGGATGGGCAGGCTGATACGGCAAAGATCCACTCCGGCCGCCCCGGCCAAAAACACTATTTCAAGAGTGATGACAATCGCTTCAAGCGGGTCAGTCTTCGCCCGCTGGCAATGCATCCCGGTTACTGTCTGCTACAGGTCTGCGACGTCGATGCGGAGACCGCATTGCAGGAACAGGTGCAACTGACCAGCATCGCCGAGCAGCGCTTTCTCGCCATGCTGGCATCGATCGAGGATGCCGTCATTCTGCTCGATGCCGATGGGTATATCGAGTACGCCAACCTGGCGGCGGAGGGGATGACCGGTTATCAAGCGGCGACCATGACCGGCCACTCCCTGAGCGAGATCTATCAGGCTTTTGACGAGAGCGGTGAAAGCCGCAGTTGTCTCGACTACGAAGAGATCATACGCATGGACAACCGTACCCTGTTGTTGATGCACCGGGACGGACTGAGCTTTCCCATCGAGCAGTCGATCACCCGCTTACGGGGCGAGAACGGGCAGGTCGAGGGGCGCGTGCTGGTTTTCAAGGATGTCAGCCAATCGCGCAAGCTGGCGGCCCAGCTCAGCTGGCAGGCGAGCCACGATCTCACCACCCGGCTGTTCAACCGGGCCGAGTTCGACCGCAACCTTTCGCGTCTGTTGGAGGCAGCGGAACGGGAGGGAAGCAAACATTGTCTGCTCTATCTCGATATTGACCGGTTCAAGGTAGTCAATGACACCTGCGGGCACGTGGCGGGCGACGAACTGTTGCGGCAAGTCGGTTCCCTGATCAAGCGCACCATTCGCACCAGCGACCTGCTGGCCCGTATTGGCGGCGATGAGTTCGCCATTCTGTTGAGCAACTGCTCGCTCGAGGTGGCTCAGCGTATCGCCGACGCCATTCGGGTGGAGTTTCAACGCTTTCGTTTCGTCTGGACTGACAAGGTCTTCTCTCAGAGTGTCAGTATCGGCCTGGTCTCCATCGATAAGGAGAGCCGGGGACTGCAGCAGGTGTTGAGCTATGCCGACAGCGCCTGTTACGCCGCCAAGGAGGCCGGGCGAAACCAGATCCATGTCTTCCACCCGGAGCAGAGCATGGCGGCAGTGCGACACGGTGAGGCCCAGTGGGTCACGCGTATCCGCAGCGCCCTGGAAGAGGACCGGTTTGTCCTCTATGTACAGCCGATTCACGCCCCGGCGTCGTCGGCTATGGAGCTGTGCCACTATGAAGTGCTGATTCGCATGATCGGGGAGTCGGGGGAGGTGATTCTTCCCGGCGCCTTTATATCCGCCGCGGAGCGCTATGATCTGATGCCGGCCATCGATCGATGGGTGGTGAAGCATCTGGCGACCTGTATTAACCGTCACCGAGGGTTGCTTGCACCGGGACAAAGACTGTTCGTGAACCTCTCCGGTCAAACGTTGTGTCACGAAGAGACCCTGCAGACCCTCTTCGACATGCTGCAGCGGCGGGAACTGCCCAATGGGCGGTTCTGCTTCGAGGTGACCGAGACCGCGGCGATCGCCAACCTCTCTTCAGCCACCCGCTTCATGCAAAGGCTCAAGCGTTTCGGCTGCGAATTCGCGCTGGACGACTTCGGCAGCGGCCTCTCCTCGTTCGGCTATCTCAAGCATCTGCCGGTGGAGTACCTCAAAATCGACGGAAGTTTCGTCAGGGAGATGACCCAGGACCGGATTGACGAATCGATGGTGGATGCCATCAACCGTATCGGTCACATCATGGGACTGAGGACCGTTGCCGAGTGCGTGGAAGACGCCGAGACCCTGCGTCGACTGGTCGGGATGGGGGTCGATTTCGCCCAGGGTTATGCCATCGCTCGGCCCTTTCCCATATCGGAGCTGATTAATTAGCCGCCGATGTCTGCCGTGCAGGGAAGTCGGAATGAGCGACAGACATTCGGCGGCCGGAGTGGTAAATAACTGTGATTGCTTAAGGAAGTTGGGCTTGGCTGAGGGATCGGTGATCGAGACAGGAGTTTTCTAAGGAAATCTCACGCTGTTCTATCCACCGGTCAGATAACGGCGAAACGGGCTATCCGATTCTCTGTCACCCGCTCATGGATCGACGCTGTACTTCGTTCCGTTCTGGCCTGGCTTCCGATTGTTGCTGATAGTTGCTGATACCTAGATTCATGAGGTAAATCAGGCACATTAGGGCCAATGTAACCATGATCATCATAAATCCGTAAAGCGCTAGGACCCAGAATTTTACTAACAAAGCATTTTCTAAAACTGTGCCCGTGGTGGATAACGCAACAGAGACAAATGTGAAAAACAGTAAGATCATGAGAATTTGAAGAAGGATCTGATTGATACCTTTCATGACACTCTCCTCGGGTTTTATTACTCTCTCGGCTTAAATTTTCGTAATTTCGAGAAGGGATGGCAGCTAATCTGCGCGCCCTTCGCACCAATCCTGGATTCCGAAAATGAAATCAGACTGAACAGCCGGGCCTGTGCAGGCCGAAAAGTCCGCGATAAAGAGAGCAAATGTGATCGGGCTCTAAAAACCCAGTGTTATCCCCGGGTTTATGCCTCGTCGTAAGCGGTGGTTAATAATTGGCTTGCCGCATGCGAGGAGCCTGCTGCGGCATAGCCGCTTGGTAGCGTTGACGGCGGTAGTGGCCGAAGTGAGATAACCGGACTAGAGCGTCACCACCAGGCGCACGGCGTCGAGTTGGAGTCTTGCCTGTCGCAGATGCTGCTGCAGGTCGGCTCCCTGGGCCTGCAGGAGTCGGATCTCCTCCTCCCTCACGCCGGGATTGTGGCGCTTGAGTGCGGTCATGCGCTGAATCTCCCGGGTAAACTCCTCCATCATCCGTTTGAGGGCCCCGTCGACCAGCTTCGGGGCCTCCGCCTGGGCGGCTTCCTCCGACTGAGCCAAGAGGGAGCGGATCGCCGGGCCATAGGCATGCAGCACCGGCAGCAACTGTTGCGGCGCCAAAGGCTGGGCCTCTGCGGCCAGCTCCTCGCAGCTGATCTCCCCATCCAGCCGCCTGCCCTTCGCGGTCAGCAGGGTGCGGATCAGGGTTGGGGGCAGAAAACGCCCCGCATGCAAAGCTCGGGGGGCCAGGCATTCGAGTACAAAGAGGCACTCCAGCAGAAGCTGTCCGCCTTTAAGGCGGGGGTGACGTACCGCGATTGCGGCGCTGTTGCCGGTCTGTTGCTTGAGGATCTGTTCCATGGCGCCGGTCACCAGCGGATGTTCCCAGGTGAGGAAATGCCTGTCCTCGTGGGCGAGGGCGTCGCTGCGATCGAAGGTGGCGGTAAGTCCCTCCTCGGGCAGCCCGGGCAGGGTCCCCGCGATCACCTGTTCGCCAGGCCGCAGGATTACGCCCTTGCCCAGGGGTTCAAGGTCGATGTTGTAGCTGTCGAAGAGTTGCTCAAGATAGGCCTGCAACCTGGGTGAGCTGTCCTGCTCGCGCAGTGCGGCGACCAGCCTGCCCGCTTCCGGGTCGCGGCAGCCCCCCAGCTCCAGCAGGTGGTCCCTGCCCTGTTGCAGCCGCTGTTCGGTGGTCAGGCGCAGCCGGCGGGTGGTCTCGATCAGCTCATCCAGGGAGGCGTCGTCGCCGGCGTCCGGCCGCTCCAGCAGGGCCCAGAGGGGTTCCGCCAGGGTTTCGCGGATCTCCGTGCCACCCTGAACCTGATGCCGGAAGGCGTCCAGTCCATCCCGATACCAGCGCAGCATGACGGTCTGCGGACCGGGATCCAGATAGCAGACATGGATCTCTACCCGCCGCCGCTGGCCGATACGGTCGAGTCTGCCGATTCGCTGCTCCAGCAGATCCGGGTCCGGCGGCAGGTCGAACATCACCAGCTGATGGGCGAACTGGAAGTTGCGCCCTTCGCTGCCGATCTCGGAGCAGATCAACAGCCGCGCCCCTTCAGGGTCGGCAAACCAGGCGGCGGCGCGGTCCCTTTCAAGAATGCTCATCGACTCGTGGAACAGCGCGGCGTGAATACCTGAGCGCACGCGTAGCGCCTCCTGCAGCTCAATGGCAGTATCGGCATGGGTGCAGATCAGCAGCAGTTTGTTGTCGGGTTGCCGGCGCAGAAAGTCGATCAGCCACTCGACCCGGGGGTCGATCTGCCACCACGAAGGGTGACCGAGGGCGGCGTGGGACCGTTCGGGGGAAAGGCGCCAGGCGGGGGGGAAAGCGGCGGATTCGGGTTCATTTAGATCACTCTCGTAGGCCGCCGGTGCCGGCAGGGGGTGGCTGTGCAGAGTTCGGCCAGGAAAGCCGCTGACACGTGCACGGGTATTGCGAAACATGACCCTGCCGGTGCCGTGGCGGTCGAGCAGCATCTGGATCAGGCTCTCGCGTGCCGCCTGGCGTCGTTGGGCCTCCAGTGTCGCATCGGCGGCCTCGGCGATCAGGGGGGCGCTCTCGCTTTCATCGAGTCGCTCCAGCAGTCGGCTGGCGGCAGAAGCGGGGAGGGGCTCGTGGCGCAGCAGCTGTTCCACCGCTTCGGCCACGGATCTGTAGTGGCGCTCTTCCTGGAGAAAGCTCTCCAGATCGTAGTAACGGTCGGGATCGAGCAGCCTCAGACGGGCGAAGTGGCCGGCTTGGCCTAGCTGCTCAGGGGTGGCGGTGAGCAAGAGTATACCTGGTGTCCTCAAGGCCAGGGCTTCGACCAGCAGGTATTCGGCGCTCGGATCGTCGGCCGACCAGGTGAGGTGGTGAGCCTCGTCCACCACCAGCAGATCCCATCCCCCATCCAGCGCCTGGCTCAGGCGTTGGGGATTGTGCCGGAAAAGGGTCAGGCTGCAGAGCGCCAGCTGTTCGGTGTGGAAGGGATTGTCCCCCTCGCCGGAGCTTTCGATGGCCCGGCAGGTCTCCTCGTCAAAGATGCGGAAGCGTAGGTTGAAGCGACGCATCAGCTCGACCAGCCACTGATGCACCAGGGGTTCGGGGACCAGGATCAGAGCTCGCGAAGCGCGGCCGGTGATCAGCAAATGGTGCAGAATCAGACAGGCCTCGATGGTCTTGCCGAGCCCCACCTCGTCGGCAAGCAGGACCCTCGGCGATGGCCGGTTGGCGACTTCATGGGCGATGTAGAGCTGGTGGGGAATCAGGTCGATGCGTGGCCCCGCGAGACCCAGCACAGACGACTGCTGCCAGTGGCCCAGGGCCAGCAGGGTGCGGTAGCGCAGATCGAACCAGTTGGGCGGATCGAGTTGTCCCGACAACAGCCGCTGTCCGGGCCGCTGGATACGCAGAGTGTCGGCCAGCTCCTCCTCGGGCAGTTGGAATCGGCTGCCATCGTTTTGTACTCCCTCGTAGACCAGCAGGCCATTGTGCTCGCGCACGTGCTCGACTCGCAGCTGGTCGCCGGCGCGACTCTCGATTCTGTCACCGGAAGTGAAGCGCGCACGGGTAAGCGGGGCGTTTTGCCGGGCATAGACCCGCTGTTGCTCCACCGCGGGAAAGTTCAGGGTAAGAAGACGATCGCTGTACTCCAGCAAGGTGCCGAGACCGAGCTCCGGCTCGCTATCGCTGATCCAGCGTTGACCGGGTATGTAACGGTTATCCTGTTCCATCGTAATTCGGGTAAGTGGCTTTGGGGGCCTGTTTAACACGACGCCGATAGGCGCTGTTCCGGTGCGATCCGGAGGGTATGGGGCGAGTGGACCCGGCGAAAAAGGGGCCGATGATAGCCGCACGGCCGACCGAGATCCAGCAATCGATGTTTCCATCGGCGGACACCGGGCTTGTGTCTCGCGCTCACCTGGGAATAATAGGCGGCTCGTTGTATCTGAGGAGTCCCGTGGTGGAGAAGATATTTGAAAATATGCTTTGGAACAGCCGTTTGGTAGTACTGACGGCGGTGGTGGCGAGTCTCCTGGCTGCCTTCGCCATGTTCTACATGGCCTCGATCGATGCCTTCTACATGATCGCCCATCTGGGGCAGTATGCCTCGCCCGAACTGACATCCGAGGCGAGGATCCATCTGCGCTCTACCACCGTGACCCATGTGGTGGAGATCGTCGACGGCTACCTGCTGGCTACGGTACTGCTGATTTTCGCCCTGGGGCTCTATGAGCTCTTTATCAGCAAGATCGATCATGCGGAGGGATCGGAAAGCGCCTCCAATGTGTTGATGATCAACAGTCTGGATGATCTCAAAAGCCGCCTGGCCAAGGTGGTGATGATGATTCTAGTAGTGCGTTATTTCGAATATGCCCTGGGTATGGATTTCACTACACCTATCGATTTGTTGCAGTTTGCTGCCGGCATTGCCCTGTTGGGTCTGGCCCTCTACCTCTCCCACATGGCGGACAAGGGCCAACATTGAGATCCACCGTTGGCCGGGGGGTGATGCCGGGGTCGCTTCCTGGCACCTATATCCTGCTGATCTATCTTCGCCGGGGAGAGTTGCTGTCAATAGGGCGGTTGGGAAGCCATCGGTTTTCCCGTGGATGGTATCTCTACGTGGGGAGCGCCTTCGGACCTGGTGGGGTGGCCGCTCGTTGCAACCACCATCGGCGTGTCAGCCCGCGGCCCCGCTGGCATATCGACTATCTGCGAGCGGCCGCCCCCTTGCGGGCGATCTGGTTCTCCCACGAGCCCGAGCGTCTGGAGCACGACTGGGCCGACGTATTGGGAGGAGTATGGGGGCTGAGCGCGCCTGTCGAGGGCTTTGGCACCAGTGACTGTGGCTGTTCCAGTCACCTGTTTTACGCAGCGTCCCGACCCAACATCAGGCACTTTTCGGCACTCGCGCAGTCACAGTTAGGCGGGTATGGCTGCACATATCACGCTATTGTAAAACCCAGTGATAAATGTCATTGATATGCATTCCTGTGAGTTTACATTACAATTGCCGCCTTTGCAGGGATGGGCCAAATAGATCCCTGCTGACTTAACCCATTGTAAAACTGAATAATTGTGAGGTATGTTTCGGATGAATAAAATGAAAACCATGGTGCTGGCAGCCAGCACGGCTGTTCTTTCTCTGGGCGCCGTAGCGAATGCCGCCGCCGAAGACGCCCAGGCGCTGGCTGCCAAGAGCGGCTGTCTGGCCTGCCATCAGGTTGAGGTCAAAGTTGTTGGCCCGGCCTATAAGGACGTCGCCGCCAAATACAAAGGGCAGGACGTGGTCGACCAGCTTGCCGCCAAGGTGAAGGCGGGCGGTGTCGGCGTATGGGGGGAGATCCCCATGCCGCCGAATGTGAATGTCAGCGAGGAAGACATCAAGACCATCGTGACCTGGGTCCTTTCGCTCTGATCCGAGCCTGGCTCACATCCGGAAAACGCCTGCCTCTGGCAGGCGTTTTTTTTTGCAACTGGTGCGTTCCTAATATTTCGGACAGATTAAAGTCTGCAAATGAACGCGAATAAACGCCAATGAAGGCGAAATCTATAACGTTCATCCGAAGTCCCTTTCTTTCAATTTGCGTTTATTCGCGTTCATTTGCGGTTTTGATTTATAACCAAGCACCGTTAGGTCTTGGGTTTTTTAGGCGATATTATGATTCCTTGAGTCAGGAGTGAGCGATATGGCGCATGATCTGCGTCAAATGACACTAATCGCCTGAGTTGCAAGGCGATATTGATTTTTGAGCTTGCCCTTGGCTCGGTTTCGATGCAATTCTTTGCTCCCTTGCCGGCATATGCTCGGTAGAGGAGTTATGTAGAGTTCCGCTGTTGCAGCGCACCCCCAGAGGTCGATGGGACGGCCGGAAATGACGTATACCCGGATTGGGGGGAGTTTTTTATGAGAATCAATCAGCTATCTGGCTTAATCGCGATGGGTTTGTGGATCCTGAGCGGCGGTGTTTCAGCGCAAGGGATCGACGATCTGGCCATCGACGGCGCCTATGTCCGTGCTGTACCGCCCGGTCAGCCCAACTCAGCCGCCTTCATGAAGGTCAGCAACAACAGCGAAACCGACCATGCCATGGTGGGCGGCAGCTCGCCGGTTGCCGATGTGGTGGAGTTGCATACTCACACCATGGATGGGGGTATGATGCGCATGCGGCGAGTAGAAAAGATCGATCTGCCTGCGGGTGAAACCGTCTCGCTGCAGCCGGGCGGACTGCATGTGATGTTGATCGGCCTGAAACAGAAGCTAGTTCCCGAAGAGAAGATTCCTCTGACCCTGCGTTTCGAGGATGGCTCCGAAGTGACCTTGGAAGCCCCTGTCGTCAAACTGCAAATGAAGATGAAACCCATGGATCACAGTAAGATGAAGCCCATGGATCATAGCGAGATGAAGCCCATGGATCACACCCAGGCCAATCATTAAGCCCGGGCTTCTCTTGCTTCGAGCCATTTTGACGTTTTTTGGGCACTTCTGGTATAGTTCCGCAGCTTTTTAAGGGTCTCTACCCGCCACAAGCGGCGGGTAGAGCCCCATTTCCGCTTATCCAGCAGACTTTTCAGAGCAGGATTGAACATGAACAAATGGCTTGTAACCGCTACCATCGCCCTCGCTTTTTCCATTAACTTCGCTCAGGCTGCGGGAAACGCCGACGAGGGAAAAGCCAAATCCACCGTCTGTGCCGGCTGTCACGGGGCTGACGGTAACAGCGGCATCAATCCGCTCTGGCCGAAGCTGGCCGGCCAGCACCCCCAGTACATCGAGAAACAGCTGAAGGATTTCCAGGCTGACAAGCGCGCGGATCCCCTCATGTCCTCCATGGCCAAGCCGCTCAGCGAGCAGGATATCGCTAATCTGGCGGCCTATTTCTCCAGTCAGACCAAGAAGATCGGCACCGCCGAAAACGCAGAGATAGCGGCCAAAGGGGAGAAGATCTTCCGTGCCGGTAACCCCGCGACCGGTGTTGTCGCCTGCATGGCCTGTCACGGTCCCACCGGCGCCGGCAATCCGCTGGCGCTCTTTCCCGCGCTGAACGGCCAGAACGCCGCCTACGTGGAGAAGGCGCTGAAGGATTTTCGTTCCACGACGCGAAAAAATGACACCGCCAAGATGATGCAGGGTGTGGCGGCGCGCATGACGGATGAAGAGATCGCGAATGTCGCCCAGTACATCCAGGGTCTCAGCCAGTAAGACGGGTTCGGGAACCGGCCAGGAAGGGCGGCATCGTGCCGCCTTTTTTGTGCACGCCGTTGTGTGGGGATATCGGGTACGGGTCATGTTTAGAGACTGCGTAGCCCTGATGCTTTAGCTTAAGGAATTCCCAGAAAACAAGGGCTTGCTTAAGTGTCTTTAAGGCCGAAGGGGATTTAGGTCGGCTTGGAAAGGGTGGTATGCTGCCTTACCCTTTCGGGTGGTTTATAAATTGTGGCGCCGGCCTCAAGTTTATGGATGGATTTGCCGTAAACTCTTAGGGTATAACATTGAGAATATGTAGTAACGACCATGCCCCATCAGATCTGTGACAATCAACCGCTCCTTGATAGCTCCCGGCGCTTGCGCCTGCTGAGCTACAACATCCAGGCAGGCGCGGATACCCGCCGCTATCGCGAATATGTCACCCGAGGCTGGAAACAGGTGCTACCGCATAGAGAGCAGCGGGAGACTCTGGACCGCATAGCCCATCTCTTGAAGGATTACGATGTGGTCGGTCTGCAGGAGGTCGACTCCGGCAGTTTTCGCAGCGGATTCGTGGATCAGACCGCCTATCTGGCCGAACACGCCGGCTTTCCCTTCTGGTTCCGCCAGGTGAACCGGCGACTCGGTAAACTGGCGCAACACAGCAACGGTATATTGAGCCGGGTGCAGCCAAGCATGGTGACGGAGCACCGCCTGCCCGGCTTGCCGGGTCGGGGCGCCTTGCTGATGGAGTTCCAGACCAACGAGAAACCCCTCGGTATCTGCATGATGCACCTGGCGTTGGGACGTCGTGCGCGTCTGCGCCAGCTCTCCTATGTCAGTGATCTGGTTTCTCACTACTCCCATCTGGTCCTTATGGGGGATTTCAATTGTGGCAGCAGTTCGCGGGAGTTTCGCTATCTGTTGGAGAATACCAATCTGCAGGGCAGTCACTGTGACATGATGACTTTTCCCAGTTGGCGGCCGAGCCGTAAGTTGGACCACATCCTGGCCTCGCCCAGTCTCACAGTGTCTAAATCGGAGGTGCTCAACTATGCGCACTCCGACCACCTGCCGATCAGTCTTGAAATCGAGCTGCCGAAGGATATGAGACTTCCCGTGGCAGCCTGAAACTCCGGTTACACGAGCCACTGGGATTGACAAGTGGGGGCGTTATACTGTCAATAGGCCCTTGGTTGGGGGCCTGCCTCAAAGTTTTACCCAGAGGATGGGGCTGTTCGGAAGTAGAATACTCATCGGCGAACGACGGGAGACCCATCCTGAAATGAGCGAAAAAGACTGGAAGCGCCTTTACGAGGAGATGCTACAGCTTCAGGAGACCGAGAAGGCGGCCAATCAGGAGCTGGAGGAGCTGCTTGTACGTACCATTACCCGCCTGA
The DNA here is from genome assembly GCA_050287965.1 of Sedimenticolaceae bacterium. Lineage (GTDB taxonomy): Bacteria > Pseudomonadota > Gammaproteobacteria > Chromatiales > Chromatiaceae > CBFDBF01. The sequence goes on along the minus strand of JBNKCX010000043.1, from coordinate 6,085 downwards.
CAGTGGCGGCCATGGGTCTCGACCAGCGTTTGGATCCCCATCTCAAAGGCATTCGCGAAGCGGTTCGCCAGGGGGTTGACCGTGATCTCAAGGAACAGTTTACCGCCCTCTCCGATGGGTTGCTCCACTTCTCGCAGGATGCCGTCAGTGAGGATCAGGAGCAACAACCCGAAGTTCGACATTTGCTCGACGGGCTACCGCTGAGCGGCAAGGAGCTGGCCGAGCTGGAGACGCTGCTGTCGGCATTGGTGGCCGATCCTGCCGGCCTGCAGCAGGCGAAGTTCAAGCGCCTGGCTGCTCTTTTGGGACAGGGTGTCCAAGGCGTTTCCGCCAAACGGACAGGTCTGTTCGAGCGGCTTTTCGGCGGTGATGCGGCGGTCGATGTCCAAGGTCCCCAACCCAACGATATATTATTCAATCTGCTGGAACAGGCCAGCTGGCCGGGGCACTGGGGCGATCAGATCATTGAGCTCAAACGGCGCCTGAGAGGCAAGCAGGTAGCGGCCGATGCCTGGGCCGATGTGCTGCAAGATCTCCTCACTCTGTCGGCCAAGTCTTTCGGCGAGATCCAGTCGGAGATCAAAGAGGCCGAGGATTTTCTTGAGGAGCTGACCAAGCGTTTACAGGATTTGGGTGTCCAGCTGCAGAGCACGCACGAGGGACGGGACCGGATCGCGCAGCACGGGCGCGATCTAAGCCAGCAGGTCAATGGCCAGGTGGGCGATCTCGGCGCCCATGTCTCGCAGGCCACCGACCTGCATCAGCTTAAAGAGGCGGTGAGCCAGCGGTTGAGCCAGATCAAGCTGAGCATCGACCAATACCTGGAAGAGGAGATGGCTTGGCACCAGTATGCCGAAGAGGGAGAGAAGGCCCTGCGCGAGCGGCTGGATCAGCTGGAACAGGAGTCGAGCGAGCTGCGTTCGCGGATGCTCGAAGCACACCACCTGGCGTTGCTGGACACGGTGACCGGACTGCCAAACCGCCTTGCCTATGAAGAGAGGATCGAACAAGAGCTGGCGCGCTGGAAGCGCTTTGGCAACCCGCTGACCATACTCATCTGGGACGTGGACGATTTCAAGTCGATTAATGACCGCTTCGGTCATCAGGCAGGGGACAAGGCCCTGCGGGTGATCGCACAGAGCCTCAAAGCGCGTCTGCGCGAGACCGACTTCATCGCCCGCTTCGGCGGCGAAGAGTTTGTCTGTCTGCTCTGCGGTACTCAGGACGAGGAGGCATTGGGCGTGGCGCAGGAGATGCGCAGCTCGGTCGAGAGCAATGGTTTCCATTCCCAGGGCAAGCCGGTGCCGGTGACTATCTCCTGTGGCGTGGCGACCTTCCGGGAGGGCGACACCTTGGACGGCGTCTTCTCGCGCGCGGACAAAGCGCTCTATCGGGCAAAGAAAGCGGGCAAGAATCGCTGCGAGTTAGAGTAGTCGAGAAGCAGGATGCGGAGCTTGGGCGCGGCGTGCCGCGCTCTGCTCTGTGTGATTCGGCTCCTTTCGTGTCGGGCGATCAGTGATGCCGCATCAGCCGGCCGTCTTGAAGTGGGAGATCATCTCCTGCAGTGCCTCGCCCAGATGGGAGAGTTCGGCGGTGGCCTGGGTGATCTGCTCACTGGCTAAGGCGGAGTGTTCCGCCAGCTGCGAGATTTTCACCACACTGCGATCGATCTCGTGAGCGACTGAAGACTGCTCTTCCGAGGCGCTGGCGATCTGGGCGTTGCGATCGGAAATCATCGCTACCGACGAAACGATCTGGTCCAGGGAATTTGCCGCGGTGTGCGCCTTCTCCACCGTTGTGGCTGTGGTCTCACCGCTGCGGCGTATCACGTCGACCGCATTCTGGGTTCCGTTCTGCAGCCGCTCTATCATATCCCGGATCTCCGTCGTCGCTTGCTGGGTGCGGCTCGCCAGTGAGCGTACCTCGTCCGCGACCACGGCGAAACCGCGCCCCTGTTCTCCCGCACGAGCCGCCTCGATGGCGGCATTCAGCGCCAGCAGGCTGGTCTGTTCGGCGATGCCGCGGATCACATCCGAGACAGTGCCGATGTTCTCGCTCTCCTTGGCAAGAAGATCGATCACCTCCGAGGCCGAGCGCATCTCGCTGGCCAGGTTGTTGATCGCCTCGGCGACGTCGACCACCACTCGCTTTCCGCTCAGTGCCTGGTCATCCGCCTCGCGGGCGGAGTTGGCCGCCCCATCGGCGCTTTCGGCGATCTCCTTTACGGTAGCGGCCATCTCGGTGACCGCGGTCGCCACCTGCTGGGTCTCGTTCTGCTGTTGCGAGACGTTCTCATAATTCTGCTGTGTGGTGCTCGACAGCTGTGCCGCCGCCGTGGCGAGTTGTGTGCTGTTTTGGCTCACGCTGATAATGATCTGCTGGATCTTTTCGGTGAAGCGGTTGAAAGCGGAGGAGAGTTTCGCAATCTCATCCTTGCCCCTTACCTCCAGGCGGCGGGTGAGGTCGCCCTCCCCCATGGAGATGTCGTCGAGGGCCTCCGTAGTTTTCTTGAGAGGGCTGACGATGCTGCGGGTGATGGCGATGGAGAGGCCCATGAGCAGGACCAGAATTACCAAGGCTATCAGGCTGAGGTTGATGGCGTTGCTCCAGAAGGCTGCGTCCACATCATCCGAATAGACACCGGTACCGATGACCCAGCCCCAGGGCTTGAATCCCTTGACATAGGAGATTTTTGGCACGGGCTTATCGTTACCGGGTTTGGGCCAGAGGTAGGGGACTACCCCCTCCCCGTCCCGTTTGGCTACCCGTGCGAACTCGGCAAAGATCCGCTTGCCGTCAGGGTCGGTGAATCCAGACATATCCTTGCCGTCGAGTTGTGGCTTGATCGGGTGCATCACGATCACGGCGTTAAAGTCGTTGATCCAAAAATAGTTGGAGTCGTCGTATCTCAGGGACTTGATTACCTCCTTGGCCCGGGATTGGGCCTCCTGCTGGTCAAAACTGCCCGCCTCAGCCTTGGCGTGCAGGTCCGCGACGACACTATAGGTGGTCTCCACCAGTGCCTGAGTCTGAATCTTCTTCTCCTGGATCAAATCCCTGTGATATTCCGCCAGGGCAAAGAGCGTGGTGGTGATCAGTCCTGAGGCGGTGAGGAGGGTGAGCAGCCACAATTTACGGCTGATAGCGAGTTGTCGTAATAAGTTGAGCATAGAAGTATGCCCCTATGAATATGAAATAATTTGGTGGACGAATTTGAACTATCTACTCCAAACTATAGTTCTTGTTCGGATACCGGATTCCCGCTGAAACCCTTTTAGGAATCCAGGTAATTCACAGGGTTATGAAGCGTCCTGCTGATAGAAATAGTGCCAAGCCTGACTGGTGACGCGCCTCAGATGAGTGAGCAGGGCCGGTGCCGGAATCGCCTCCTGGGGGAAGATATTCTCGACACAGAGAAAGAGGCGGCCGCAGCCCGCACTCTGGCGAAAATCGTAGGTCATCGGGTCCTGGAGCCGGCCGCAATGTGGGCAGGGGGCCTGATAGCCGGGGCCTTCCAGCCGCTGGATCTCGAAACTAGAGCGCCAGTTCTGCAGGCGTTTGCGGCAGGTCGCGCAGCGGGGCGCCACGGTATTCTTGCCGTGAAGCAGTCGCGGTTGGGCAGAGGGGCCGTCGACCACCAGTTGGCAGAAGGGTTGTCCCGGTTCTCCGGGTTGCAGCAGGATGGAGGGCGAGCAACCCACAAAACTCACCAACCGCATGAAATTTTCACCCAGCAGGTAGCGATACTCTCCCTCTGCCAAGGGACCGCTGATAAAGCCGATCTCTGTCAGCAGTGCGAGAATCGGGGCTAGCTCGCTGGGTTGGTAGTAGGGATCTTCCGGTGTGAGCACCAGCCGCCCCGTGTGCAGGGGTTGCGGCATGATTTAGCGAGGCGCGGGTGACTGCGCAGGCGCGGGTCGATAGAGAGGTACCGCCGTGATGCTGTTCTTGGGTGAACCGTCCACCAGTTTGTCGCTGTAGGTAAGGTAGATCAGCGTGTTGCGTCGGGCGTCGTAGAAACGCACCACCTGCATGGTCTTGAACAGGATGGAGGTGCGCTGTTTGAATACCTCCTCTCCGTCTCTCGATTGATCGAGGATGTCAGGGCTCAGGTTCACCGGTCCGGTCTGGCGGCAGGCGATGGAAGCGTCGGAGGTGTCTTCGGCGAGCCCCACCGCGCCAGACATGCCGCCGGTCTTGGCGCGGCTGAGGTAACAGGTGACGCCGGAGACCGAGGGATCGTCGAAGGCCTCGATGACGATTTTGTCGTTGGGGCCAAGCATACGAAACTTGGTGCTGACCTCGCCCAGCCGCTCGGCCGCGAGCGGTAGGCAGAGCGATGCCAGAATGATGAGGAGTACAATTTGTTTGATCGGTCTGTGTAACACGAGGGCAGCATCCTGTTTGTAAAAACCGTGGCACCTTGGTTGCCGGGTCAGGTTGGTCTCTGCCGCTATGATAACCGATGAACGGGGGCTGAGGTTTATGGAGTCTTTGATGTGGTTGTCGCTTCCCCCTATGCGCGTTCCTGGGCGAATCAATCGGGCGGGATGCAGCTCCCCCTAAAGAGGTGCCGGTAATCCGGCGTAGCGACAGGCCGTCTTGATGCCGCCGGGAAAGAGTTTATGAATGTACTTCCTGGTCCAGCGGCAGTTGTGCTGACCTCTGCATAGATGGTGTGAAAGGAGCGGTAGCTCGGGCAGCTGTTGGTATTCGCGGAAGAATCGGTGCAGGAAACCGATTAGCTGCCAGTGGTCATCGGTCAAGATCAGGTTGTCGTACTCCGCCATCTGCTCGGTAATGGCGACGCTCCAGTCTACCGGGTTGACCAGATACCCCTCAGCGTCTAATTGAACTGTCCGCTGTTCCGCAGAGATGCTGAGTTTAGATGCCAAATCCCCAGGGCGATCGCGCCTCTCTTGTTGCAAAAGTCCCATCTCGTGCTCCTTTGGTAAGGCATAATCCCGGTAGCAAAAATCGCTACGTCTGTTATCCCCTCTCTCGTCAGGAGAGGGTGAGAAATAACCTGCAAAGTAGCATCCTGTCGATCTGCTCTTGAACAGAGCGGGGATTGCTAGTAGCTACCTACACTATCCCCAGGCGCCGGGACATGTATGGTAATAAATGGAAAATTATGATGGTAATTAATCAATATAGCAGGAGTGTTCGGCGATTGGCCTCGTGATGTTGATCTGAATCAACACTTTTGCATATAGGATATTCTGACTAAACTGGATGCTCCTTAGGGTCGCTAAGTGTTGCTTGCGGCCTCTAACTTATTTAAGAGCATTTGGGATGGTTTTCAGCACCTTTAAGGTGGGGCAGGGCCCCACCCTGCACACCGAATCACAGGTAACGTGGGGCCATAGCCCGCCATTTTCATTCTCAAGTCAGACAAGCCCATCACAGGGCGATGATCGAAACCCAGACCATGCAGTTCGGTGATCTCGACCAGCGGCTGCTTGCCCATCTTTCACGACTTTACGGTGAAGACCGCGCCGCTGAGCTGTTGCCTCGCCTGCACCGTTTGATCAAAGAACACATCGAGCGGCGACGCGGCGGGCGTTTGGGGATCCCCCGCTGGGACGAGAAGGAGAGTGTGCTGATCTGTTACGGGGACAGTGTCCAGTATCCCGGTATGAAGCCGTTGGCTTCACTGAAGCGGTTTCTCGACTGCCGCCTCGGCGGTGTCTTCAGTCTGGTGCATATCCTGCCTTTCTTTCCCTACAGCTCCGACGACGGTTTCGCCGTCTCTGACTTTCGCGCAGTCGATCCGCGGTTGGGCGATTGGGAGGATATCGAAGCCCTCGGCGAACATTTCACACTCATGTTCGACCTGGTGCTCAATCACATGTCGCGAGAGCATCTCTGGTTCGTCAATTTCGTTCACGATGAAGAGCCCGGGCGCGACTACGTCATTCAGGTAGCGCCGCAAGAGAATCTATCGCAGGTTGTACGGCCGCGCAGTACGCCGCTGTTGAGCCGGGTGCGCACGCCGCGCGGCATGCTCCATGTCTGGGCCACCTTCAGTAACGACCAGATCGATCTCAACTACGCCAACCCAGAGGTGTTGCTGGAGTTTGTC
>JBNKCX010000042.1:0-50473 GCA_050287965.1 Sedimenticolaceae bacterium | reverse complement strand
ACTGTTGACGGATCCTGGCCGTCCAGGAGTTCATCCAGGAGTTCGGCGCTAAACGCCGGGGTTTTCTTCTTTGCCATACTTGTTCCCTCCTTTTCGAGGTATAGTATGGCTCACAAACACAAAATTCCTGACAGGCTCAATCAACCATATATTAAGTCTCTTCTGACCCCACTTTTTCGACCCCACTTTTTAACCCCTTTACCGTTGTTCTGACCCGGCTGTTTGTTAATTGGGGCCGCCCCCTATTGTTCTGCGCCCGCATCCTTAAGAAGCGCAGCAACCTCGGTATAACCTTTACGCGAAGCCACCATAAGGGCCGTATGGCCATATTTTGTTGTTATGTTCACATCGGCGCCTTTTGCCAGCAACTCCCTGACAACTTCCGCGTGCCCATGTAAAGTGGCCATAAACAGTGGTGTAGCTCCATTGTTATCCTTATTGTTCACGCCCGCCCCCCTTGCAAGCAACTCCCTTACTATCTCTATGCGCCCCTCCTGTGAGGCTATATTAAGGGCGGCGATGCCGTCATCATCCTTCTTATTTACATCAGCGTTATTGGCCAGCAGTTCCTTTACCACATCCGCATGACCCTGTTGCGCAGCCGTCCGAAGAGCGGTAACGCCATGATCAGTAGTCGCGTTCACATCAGCGCCATTGGCGAGAAGTAGTTTCACAACATCCGCATGGCCTTCTTGCGAGGCCAGAAAAAGTGGGGTACCGCTGCGACCGTTTCTGATACCCACATCCGCTCCGTTTGCCAGCAGTTCACTGACGACTGCCGAATGGCCGTTATACGACGCCCCGAGAAGGGCCGTGACACCACTACCTTCCCCTTTGATATTCACATCAGCACCCTTCGCGATCAACTCCCTGACAACCTCTAAATGATTGTGCTGGGCGGCCATAATAAGACTTGTATCACCATCATTATCTTTGCTGTTTACATCAGCGCCATTGGCTAACAACCCCCTTACCGCGTCCGTATTGCCATGTCGAGCGGCCATCCAAAGGGCGGAAAAGCCAGCCTTGGATTTTACGTTTACGTCAGCGCCCTTCTTGATAAGCTCCCTGATAACATCCGCATGCCCCTCCTGCGACGCAATCATGAGGGCCGTGATGCCATCGTCGGCTTTACTGCCTACATCAGCTCCCCGCGCGAGCAACTCGTTGACAACCGTTAAGTGCCCCTCCTGCGAGGCGATCCAAAGAGGTGTTACGTTATTTTCGTCTTTTACATTTACATCCGCACCATTGGCTATCAGTTCCTTTACAACATCCGACTGGCCCTCTTGCGAAGCCATCCGAATAGCCGTAGCACCATTAATTGTTTGCCTGTTTACTTCGGCCTTCTGTGCGAGCAGCGCTCTGACGATCTCCAAATGGCCTTTATACGAGGCCACCATAAGCGCCGTACTGCCGGTGTTGGCAGTACCGTCGTTTACATCAGCACCTTTCGCGAGTAACTCCCTGACAACCTCCAAATGACCATGCATTGACGCCATTATGAGCGCTGTAGAACCCTGTTCCGATTTGGCGTTTACATCGGCACCCTTTGCGAGCATCGACCGCACGCCCTCAAGGTCGCCGGATTTAGCAGCCGTAATTAAGTCGTCCTCCCCAGCGAAAACCCGGCCACCGACAAATGCGGCCATGAGAATGGCCGAAAAAACAAAATAGGTGAGTAATTTTCTGTTCATTGTATATAACCTCCCTTTATCCCGCGGAGCCCCAAAAAACCGGATTATAAAATTGGCGCCCGACCCCGATTATTCAGCAATCATTGGACGTATAAATAATCGTCCTGCATGGCGGGAAACGACCCGCATCTAACAAAATCCGAATCTGACTTCAGTAAGAAGCCTTCGCCCGCCTTCGTCCTCAAGAATGCATTACCTTCATGATCGTCCCAAAAATATAGCAGTGCCGTGCCATCTCCTAGTTCCAGCGGTCCGGGATCGTCATCGCCGGCGATTAACAATGTGCCTAATGCGCCATCGCGAGTCCATCCGCTCACCACCACAGCCTGGAGAGCAGAACTGAAACGAGCCGACGCCACAGGACACGTTCCATGAAAATGGGTCCAGAAACTACATGGAGCATCGTAACGGATCGGCAATGGATTCAAACCCAGATCATTTTGCCTGGAGTAGCCCTCTGCAATCACTCCCAGAAAACTCTTTACCGGCCCAAGCACAACAAAACGAGTGGGTGAAAGCTCTATTATCGATGTCGGAGGGCCTGCATCCGGTTGCTTTACTGAGTAGTGGAAATATCGGCCATCAGAATTCTCCACGCGAAGCGCTTGGTCTTCGATTGTAAGACGCACACCACTCGACATCCGCAGACTTGACTGGTTATGAGCCGCACCGCTATACGCCGTCATGGGGCACTCCGCCAATGCAGCCGAACTTGTTGCCAGACATATGGATACAAAAAACACTAACGCATACCGCATCGTCATGAGGTTGTGATCCCCCCTCAAAAATGGGTCTGACCCCGATTATTTCCGAATATTATGAAACAATTGCTCTCCGACCCCGTAAAAACCCGGGTCGGAACACAATAAACGCTAATATTAGAAACAATGTGATCCGATCTCGGTTTTTCTCCGGCTTTTCCGTTGGGCGGAATTCAACAACCCCTTGATCAAATCGGGCAATTGCTTCTTGTTGCTATTACATATCTATGTTCGCTTGTTTTCTCTTCCGATTGATCAGTAACCACCAGCACCCTGGAATCACCCTCACCCTCTATTCTTATATTAGAAATGCGTCTTTCATTGTCTTTATATACAGTAACTAATTTTCCATCATCTATCTTATAGTTGGCTACCATTTTCCATGTATTAAATAATATCTTATACCCCGGCTTATCCGGCTCTTCCAGGCACGTGTGAAGCTCACCGTTTATAAATCTGAGATGCCAATTCGAATCTCTTTTTGCACTCACCCATCGCACGCCCTCAATCTGCGTTGAAATATCTTCGCCACAACCCTGCAGCAATATTACGATTGCACAAATAACTAGTATATTTTTCATAGGATCCGACCTTTTAGAAAAAATAAGAAACCGGCTCAGAGAAGAATATCCTCTAATTTTAGAAACAATTGCTCTCTGTCCCGGTTTTCCCCGGCCGTCAGAAATCTCCACGCGCAGCGCCTGGCCTTCGATTGCAAGACGCACACCACCCGACATCTGCAGACTTGTCTGCTTGTGAGCCGCATCGCCATACGCCGTCATGGGACACTCCGCAAATGCAACCGGACTTGCTGCTAAAAAAATACCGCCGCAAGGATCACCGACGCATGCTGTATCGTCATAGGATTGTGGCCCTCTCTCAACTTTCAGAATAAATACAATCAATGAAATCAGATTAGATTGATTTAGAAATCCCATCCTGCCTTGTCTTTATACCCTGCTATTTATGGAGAATATCAGACCGGTTTGCTTCCACAAAGCATTGCCCGAATGTTTGCTTAGCGCCGGTTAGCGCCTTCACTGAACCTCGAGAAGTTAACGTACAGGACACAGAGTTTTCAAACTATTATTCTCTGCGCCTCCGCGTCTTTGCGTCCTTTGCGTTAGCAACCCAACCAGAACAGGCCGCAGTAGAAAGCTCCACTCCGACACTATTCCAGTAATTCGTAAACGCGGGTGTAATCCACTTTTGCGTTGTGACGTTTGTCGACGGGAATCTGTTCCACCAGACGCACCTCGTCCAGTTCCGCCCATCGCAGATCCTTCATCACCTGATCCGGCTCCAACGGACTTCCGGCTTCGATCAACAGCACACGCCGACTCTTATAGGCGACCATGGCGCTGCGCCGAACACCGGCGATACACTGGGCCGCGCATTCCACGGCGAAGGGATAGAGGCGACCTTTTCCGTCTTCGATACGCGCAACGCACCGCCCGAGCAACCAGAGCCGACCCTGTTCATCCATAAAACCCGCGTCCCCCGTCCGGTGCCAACGTTCCCCGTCCACTTCGAACTTGGTCTCGCCGTCACCCGCTCCATGCAGATAACCTTTAAGAACGTGATCACCGGTCACCACGATCTCACCGACCTCGCCGGGCGGAAGAGAGTGGGCGGCGAACTCGTCTCCCGCAAAGGGACCGATGGGCACGCCGAACCTGTCCGGCAGCACACGCAGTTCAACATCCGCAACCGGCGCGCCGGCGAGGAGTCCCTTACCCGACCGCATCTCCCGCAGATCATCCTCGGACATCTCGCTCCAGGACACGTGGGCCATCGGCTCCGCCTCGGTGGAGCCGTATACGGCGGTGATCCGTATATCCGGCGCGATCAGTCGTAACCGCTGCAGCAGACACGGAAACACCGGCGCCCCGCCGGTATCGATCCGGCGCAATGTGGCCAGCCCCTTTCCCCTGGATTCGCAGAACTCCACCAGACGGCTGTAAAAAGCGGGAGAGCCGGCGCTGCGCGTCACGCCGTTGTGTTCCATCTGCTCGACCACCGGCCCCGCTTCTATGGCGCCGGGGAAACGCAGATCCGCATCCGGAATAACGCTGGTCAGACCGGAGGCCAGGTTCGCGAGCAGAAATACCGGCAGGGTCGTAAGGTCCACCTCCCCCGGCCGCAGATCAAGGGCTCGTTGCAACGCCCGATGCTGCGCCACCAGGAAGCCGTGGCTGCGCAACGCCGCTTTCGGTTTTCCCGTACTGCCGCTGGTAAAGGTGAGCAGTGCCGGGTCTTGCGCTTGGCACTCTTCGATCCCTTCCAGCTGTGGCAGCCTGTTTGCCCGCCGCAAGGATACCGCCCCGGGGGCATAGGATCCGATCACGAATTTTTTCGGGATGCGACGAAGACCTGCGGAGACCAGTCGCAGCAGGTGGGCGCGTGCACCGGCGATCAGTGCCGCCGGCTCCCCGATCTCGCAACATTGGGCAATATGCTTGCGACCGGCAGAAGGATCGATAAACATCGCCGCCGCGCCCAGTTTAAATATCGCCAGTAACACCTCATAGAGTTCATAGGACATGGGCTGAAACACCAACACCCGGTCTCCCTTTCCGATGCCCCGTTCACGAAGCAGTGTCGCGGTCCGGGAGGAATCGGCGGCCAGCTGTGCGAAGGTGCAACGGCGTTCAGCACCTTTGAAGGTATCGATAACGGCGATGGCGTCCGGTCGCTGCTGCACCTGGCGCTGCAGAATGGCCGCGATATTCATCCGCCAGGCACCAGACGCTTCTGATAAAGGGTATAACGACGCATGGGTTGCGCATAATGAGCGGAAATATTCCGGGAGCTGTTGCTTTCATGCATGAGTGCATGGATGGCGCAGCGGTAACCCCGCTCATGGGCAATGCGCTGACTCTCCGCCACCAACGCGCTGCCGAGTCCCGAGCTGCGGTGACCGGGCAGCACGGCGACGGTCTTTATTATAAAGGTATCGATTGTCTCGCCACGCCGGGCCTGATTGAGGTCCGGTATGGCAAACAGATAACCCAGAAGTTCTCCGTCCTGTTCCGCCATCAGGACCAGATCCGGCTGCACATGGGGCTTTATCACCCGGTATTGGACGAGGAACTCCTCTTCCGTGATGGGTGTATAGAGAAAGTTCGAGGTAAAACTGCGCAGCGACAGCCGGTATATGGCACGAAGCTCCTCCTCGAAACGGCTCATATCCAGAGGACGCCAGCGAACACCGGCTTTGCGTAAGCGCTCAATCGCACCGGGGATCCGCTCGTCGCGAATATTCAGATCCGTTACCCGCGCCGAGGTATAGCGCGCCATGGGTTCGAAGCCGGCGTGGAGGAAATAATCCGGATAGGCCTGCGGGTTCCCGGGCTCCAGAAAGAAAGGCGGATCCTCCCCCGGGTCGGTCACAAACCGATACCGCCGCCAGGTGTTGCCGTCCATGGGACCCACCGCCAGGGTACGGCCCTCCTCCCGCAACCGCTCCAGCGAGCGCGATAACAACTGCGCCGCCGCATCCCCGTCCGCTGCGTCAAAATGTCCGATGACCCCCAGCCGCTCACCCGTAACGGAAGGCACGTCCTTCCACCAGAGGGACGCCCGCGCAACAACCTCGCCGTCGCTATCCGCCAGGAGGTGCGCATCCACCCCCTGCCGAAGAAGCAGACCGGCGTCGAATGCCGGCAGCCCCGTGGAAAGGGGGTAGCGATCGGCGGTTACATCCGGCGGGACTTCAATAATCCTCATCCGGTCAGGACCCCTATATCGGCCATACTCACGGACAACCAGGCAAGGGTGGAAAAACCGCCGGCGATCAACGCCTGACGGGTCCAGCGCTCCGGGGTACCCGGACAGTTATCCAGGGCGGGTTGTAAGCGCAGAAACACCAGGCCGGTCAGGGTCAGGGCGATTCCTCCCAGCAACAGCACCGCAAGCAGCCGCAGATCGGGACCCCACATCAGCAGAAACGGCAGCATCACCACCACCAGCCCCTGAAATACCGCCGGGACGATCCCCTGCACAGGAAGATAAGACCGGCCGGAATGGGCACGGGAAACCCCCATCATGGTCAGATGGGCGGCGAAGGCCACGGCGTAGGCAAACAACAGCCCCGCGGAGTCGCTGTTGCGGCTCAGGATCAACCAGATGAAACCGGGGGCGATGATACTCAGCAACGCATAAACCGTATGTATCTTTTGCCGTTTCTCCGGCGGCATACGCTGGGCAAGCACGGTTCCGATTACGAACACCGATACCGGCACCAGCAACCAGTACGGGCCGCCAATGGCCCAGGCCCCGTAAGCCACAAGGCCGGCGCCGACCAGCGCGCTGCCGTCCAGGGTACTGCGGCGACGCCAGAACATAAAAAACAGCCCGAGCAGAACGATGGCCAGCAAACGCACCGCAAGGGCCCCCGCATCCAGATCCTGATAACTCTTCAACAGGGCGTAACTCGCTACCGGAATGAACAGGTTATCCAGACCGCGCCAGGCTACCGCCTCGAACATCATCACGATGATGCCCATGAGCACGCCGATCAACAGAGATTCCGGCCGGCCTATGTCGGTAAACAGCAACATGGCCACATGCACGCAAAAGAAGGTCACTATGAAAAAGGCCACCGAACCCTCGACGGATTTACTGCCTTCGAGGGTCTTGAACTGGGTCTGACCGTAGTAGACGCCGATGAGAGCGGCCACCGCATCCGCCAGTGTCAGAATCAGGATCGGAACGCTATAGAACAGCGGATCACCCTGGGCGAGCACGAACACCAGGGCCACGGACAGGGGGAACAGCAGCTCTCCCCAGGACGGGCGTTCCACACCGTGCAGAATCCCCCGGAACGGCCGGACCAGAGACATATCGCTGCGCACCAGGACGAGAACCGAAAAGCTGGCGGCGGCCAGTACCAACACCGGCCAGACCTGATGGAACAGCCAGGGAAAGCCGGCGGTCACCAAGCCCATCAATACATGCAGCAATTTGCGGCGCACTTCCGGATGCAGCACAACGAACCTTCCCAGCAGATGCAGGAAAAGAAACACCATCCCCAGTGCCGCCAGAACCAACAGGATACCGAGCCAGGGATTCACAGGACCTCCTCCACAACGAAATCCCTGTAGAAGAACGCCCTGTCCCTGGCGTAGAGGCCGGCGGCGAGATCATCCAGGGATCTGAGGCGATCGGACAGGCTCGGCGGACGCTTGCGAGGCGCAAGCATATTCCAATAGGCGAGACGGGCCCCGGGATCGGCGGCGGTAAGCAGCTGCCGCAGCAGTACGGTGTAGTTTTCCTCCGACATGTATTCAAAGATATCGCTGAGATTAAAGGCGTCGAATCGCGCCCTCGGATGACGCCCTATATAGCTCTCGATGGAGAGCGGGTGCCACTCGATGCGATCGAGACGTTCACGAATGATTTCGAAACGATCCTCACGCAGGGCATAAGGTAAAGCCGCCCCGTGAGTGCCGGTCAGTATCCAGTGCAGATAGGGATTGTCGGCGGGATCCAGTTCCGTCAGGGCATAGCGGGTGTGCTTCAGGATGTGCTCGGCCACACTGCCCTCCACATAACGAAAGAAACTCGGATCGCGCCCCATCCTGCCCATGACAAAACGGGAAAAAAACAGCTTGAACAGCAACCGCCAGCGCCAGGTGTCCCAATGCTGTCGGTAAAAGGCCAGCCGCGATGGACGGTCGCCGCCCCGCAGCAGTCGCTCGATAACCCCCCGGTCGTGTACCAGGGGCATGATGCGCCTGCGAAAGAACGCGAAGTAGCGTTCAAACTTTCCGGCCCCGCCGATACCGGCGGCGATCTCATTGCTGTGGTTATCCCAGAAGATGCGTGTATCCGAATCCAGTTGAGAACGGCAGCGCCGGTACAGATCAAGACGGCGGCCGCTGGGACGGGAACCCAACAGTTCCAGCAGTTCCCCGTGGGAGAGTTCGCGGTAGGCCGCCACACGCAACGCAAGACAGGCGAGTTGGGCCGGGTTCATATCCAGGGCCACCACCCGTTCCGCCCCCGCCCCCAGCAGCGCCAGTGCGTTGTCTCCGGCGGATGAGATGGAGAGACAGCACCCGCCCCGGGCGACGTTCAGCGCCTCCACCAGGATGTCCGCATCCTCCCAGCACTGGGCATAACGGATGCGGGAAAAATCCGCCCGGCCGGCCACCTCACTGCTCATCGCCCGGCTCCATCTCCGGATCGATGCGGCGGATGACGCCGCTGCCGCCGTCGAACTCCACCCACTCTCCGTCAGTGAGGGCGCGGGTGATTCCGGTGACCGCCACCACCGCCGGGATACCCATCTCCCGGGCGACGATAGCGGAATGGGAAAGCAGGCTGCCACGCTCCACCAGGATACCCGCGGCCGCGGGAAACAGCATAATCCATCCCGGATCGGTGCGCTCCGCCACCAGGATCTCCCCGGCATTCAAGACGGCAGTGCGCGGATCGCTGATGATACGCACCGGTCCGCGCACCACTCCGGGGCAGCAACCGATACCCTTGAGATCCCCCTCCGTCACCTCCGGCGCCTGCACCGGGGACACGAAGCTGTTGCCCTGATACACCATACCGAAGGTCTCGAACCGATCCGCCGGGGGGTCCATCTGCTCGAAGCGCGCGAACTCCGCCCGGCGCAGCCTGACCAGTCCCCCGAGATCGGTGGTGCTGGCGGTGCCCTCCACGAAACCGATGGCCTCTTCCACCTCTATATAAAAGATATCCCGGGGATGATCGAGCAGGCCCTCGGCGTACATCCGTTTCCCCAGTTCCACAAACACCCGCCGCACCCGGCCGAACAGGCGGGTCCGCTCGAAGCGCAGATTCTCCCGGTCCCGTACCCGCGCCCGGGCGTGCTTCAGTACCCAGCGATAGACCAGGCGCCGGAACGGATGCCCCGCCAACGCCGCCGCCACCCGCGCCTCGGCATCGGCCCGTATCCCGGCCTCCACCGACGCCCCTCCGGCACCACCCTGCTCGCGCAAACGACGGGCGAACTGGCCGACGGAACGAAACAGCAACAGCGGATCGTCATGCAGCGTGGAGCTCTCGAGCTTGAGTTCGTCCAGACAGCGGTCCCCGAACTTATCAAGATAAGCGATATAGGCGTCCGCAAACGCCCTGTTCCCTGGAATGGCCTGCAGGATCTCTTCCAGACCGCCCTCGGTCAGCAGTCGGCTGAATGCGGAATCCTCCCGGATCATCTCCGCCATCTCCCGCACGCGTCGCGCCGGTTCGGCGCTGATCATGCCGCCCTCGCCCGCCAACAGATCGTTCTGCAGGCTCTCTTCCCGATCCCGGCACCACTTGCTACTGAGCCCGCGCAACACGCCGTAGAAGATCATGGCGAAGAAATCGTTAATCAGCGGCGCGTCCCAGCGGGTCAACAGCCTGCTTTCCAGATCATGATAATGGGCGGCGAGGCGGCCGGCGTTCAAAGCGGTCAACTCCACCCGCGGATCAAGGGCCTCATCCAAACGCCGGTAGAACCGTTCGATCTTGCGCGGCAACAGAAAATGGTTAAACACCAGTCCGGCCACACTCCCGCCCAGCCGAAACGCGTCCCGTAAACGATCGGCCTTTCCACCGGACAACTCCCGGACGATCTCTTCCGGCAGCCCCTCCTTCACCCCCATCATCTGCTCCATGAACCGTCTGTTCACGGTAAAGCCGGGCAGCAGGGCCAACACCCGATACCAGGAGAGCAGGTTGTAATAGACCCGCCCCCTGATCAGACCGAGCATACGGCGGAAGGTGGTATCGTTGGCCGCGATGACCGCTTCCGGCACACGCAGGATGCGGCAGAATTCCCGGTAAACGGATTCATAGGCCCGGCGGGCGAAACTGAAGGTGAGAGGCGTGGTAATACCGCCGTAACTCTCGGCGATATTGCTGTTGTCCCAGAGATTACGTTCGCCGGACGGGTCGGGCCGGGAGTGCAAAGCGGTAATCGGGCGGGACTGCAACAGGAACAGCTCCCCATCCTCCATGGCCCACTCGATATCCTGCGGCTTTCCAAAGCAGCGACCGGCATTCAAGGCCAGCTCGGTAACACGCTGGACATCCGCATCGGAAAGAACGGGTTGCCGTTTTTTATCGCCGTCCAGCTGCTCCTTGCGCAGGTAATCCGGCGCGGCAGGATCGAAGCGGTCCGCGCTGTTCTTCTCCGCGATGCCACGTTCGATGATGTTACCCGCGCGATCCACGCGCCAGGTATCCGCATCCGCGTCCCCGGAAACCAGCGCCGTCCCCAATCCGTGCACCGCCGAGATCACCGCCACATCCCGCCGACCGGTCACCGGGTCGGCGGAGAAGGCTACGCCGGCGCAATCGCCGGCCACCATGCGCTGGATCAGCACCGCCGGCGCCCGGGGAAGGGCCGGCAATCCGGCCTCCATACGATAGGCCAGTACCCGTTCGCTGAATCCCGAACGCCAGACCTCGATCACACGTTCCGCAACCTCGGTAACGGGAACATACAGATAACTCTCCAGCTGTCCGGCGAAGGAGTGCTCGGCCCCGTCCTCCTCCACCGCCGAAGAACGTACCGCCAGCCGTTCACCATTCGGGGAGAGTGCGGCCAGCGCCCGCTGCAACTCCTGCGACAGGTCCGGATGCAGGGTGATATCCGCCAGCAGGGAGCGGATCCCGGCGGCGTCACCCTCGTCCCGCAACCCCTGCAATCGCGCTTCGCCCACGCTCAGATCGAAGGCCTCGGGGTCGATGACGATCCAGGGAGGAATGGGAAGATTCGATGCGGCCAGATTCCCCAGGGCGGCGGCCTTGCCCCCGAAACGGGCCAGGTCGACGGGGTCGGCGTTGTTCAGGATATAGGACATGGAGTTCTACACTTTCCAGAGCAGGGGACCGGCACCCAGGGAGAGATACATGCAGAGGGTCCAGATACCGGCGATGAGTTCAAAGCGCTTGCCGGCGCCGGACCGCAGGTTCCGAAGAAAATGCCGTCCGGCAATCCCCGCCGCCGAAAGCAGCAACAGCAGAACCGCAACCACCGGCCACAGGAAATCGATCCGCCAGGCGGCTACCGCCGCACTCAGGGCGGTCACCAGCAGCACCCCGAGCCACACCAAGACCGCCTGCTTCCGGCCCCATAACACGGTATAGGTCTCGACCCCCTCCTCTTCGTCCTGCGGCGCCCGGATCTTGCGCCCGATCTCGATCACAATACCGTTGAAGAAACTGACGATCAGAAACCAGTACAGCCCTTCGGGAACAACATTAAAAGAGCTGCTGCCGGATGCGACCAGCCAGTCGCAGGCGGTGGCATAGAGGTCGATCAGCGGCATGATCAGCATGTGCGTCCATAGATAGGTGATAGGCCGCGCCTTGAGCCACTCGCGCAGAAAAAACTCATGGCTCATCAATGCCAGGTAGACCCAGGTACCGATAAGAACGATAACCAAAGGTGGGTGCAGCCACAGGGCCAGCGCCAACTGGATGACAGCCAGCAGAATGCCGACCATCCCGAGCTCACGCAGTGCGATCAGCCCCCGCGGCACCGGCCGGTAGGGACGGTAGCGGCTGTCCTCCTCGAAATCCTTAAACTCATCGGCGATACGCAACTGCATAAAAAAAGCCAGTGAGGTAAGAAAGGCCACCAGCCACGCCGTAAACAGAGGCAATGCGGCCGTCCCCCGCAACAACGAAGAATAGGCGACGGCGGAAAAACTGAACGCCGCCACCAGCGGGGCGTGTCCCAGCAGCGGGAAGCGCTCGCGCTGGTAGATCCACCAACGATTGGAAACGGTTCCCACCGGGTTTCAGTCCCGGGCCAGCTGCTGATGGGCGCGGGCAAAATGCCCGGAACAGAGGGCACCGATAATGGAAAGCTCCCCGGCCAGAGTGATCCCCGCCGCCACCTCCGCAAACGCCCGCGAATTTCCGGCACCGGCGAGACCCAGCAGATCAAGCCCGGCCTTCTGGCTGGGCAACCCGGTACCTCCGCCGACGGTACCCACGATGAGATTAGGCAGGGTCACCGATGCATAAAGATCACCGTCACCGGTGAGTTCGAATCGGGTAACGCCCACCGCCGATTCCGAAACGCAGGCCGCATCCTGGCCACAGGCGATATAGAGCGCGGCAAGACCGTTGGCGTAGTGACCCTGCACCCCGAGGGTGCCGCTCAACACACCTCCCATGGCCGACATACGCCAGTAATCCACCATACGTTCCGGAGTGGTGTGCAGCAACTCTTCAACCAACGCTTGCGACAGTGTGACCTCCGCGGCCACCTTCTTGCCGCGTACCGAAAGAAAGGACTGCGCGCTCGCCTTCTTGTCGCCGGACATATTCGCCTCGACAAAAAAATAGGCCGGAGCTACGGGGGAGTTGTTCTGAATATATTCGCAGATCACCTGGGTGGCGATGGTCACCATGTTCTGTCCGGAAGCGTCGCCGGTATGAAAGTCCAGACGAAGGTAGACATGGTTTCCTTCCACGGTTACCTGCATATCGATCAACTCTCCGTGGCCGGTGGTCTTGGCGGTCTCCGCCTGGAACTGTTCCAGCTGGGTAACCACCCAGGCCACAAAAATACCGGCTTCCTGAATATTGACGAAGGCAAAACCCGGCGCACGCATCACCGCTTCACTCAACACCAGGGTGGTACAGCCTCCGGCACGGGACACCAGTTGCGCACCACGGCAGTAGGAGGCCACCAGTGCCGCTTCCGTGGTGGCGAGAGGGACATAATAGTCTCCCTGGGCGAACAGACCGTTTATCCGCAAAGGACCGGCGATCCCCACCGGCACCTTCACCGTACCGATAAAATTCTCGATATTCTTCTGATAGACCTCCATGTCTTCGGCGGTCAGGGAACCCAGCAATTCCTCGCGGGCTTCCGTCAATTCCGGAAACAGCGCCCAACGCTTCTCAACCGTTTTCGGACTTATACGATAGTCCCGGGGGATACGCGGTGCCGCGTCGATTTCCGGTTTCGGCCGCAGCGCCTCGGCAAGCTCTTCCTGGCTGCGTTCCTTAAATAGATACTCAAGATAACTGCTAGCATGCAGGTACGGAATGGCCATTATTATTCCTCAGGTGCCGTTTCCGAAAAGTAAGCGCAACAAATGCGCCCGGTCCGTCTATAACTTAGGGGGGAATCAGGTTGCGCCTCATTTTAATACGATCTCCCCTTAAATACTAAGGCACGGCCGAGGCGCCCCCGTTGCGTCTCAAGATGAACTCCCGACAGCATCCGTCTGAGTGGCGAATGAGATAGCCGGGGTCTTCTTTCCCGCGTCAACATCACGCCCCACGCAATTGATACTGCGGTTATCCTCGTGTTCGATTTCCTCAAGGAACATGCTCAACGGGATGATCCCGGCGCGCAGATCGAGGCCGAGACCGCTATGCCGTCGCCCTGTTATTCCGGCGCAGAAAGGAACCGTTACTCGCACATCGGAACATCAGAGAGTTCTGATGTTCCTATACTCAAATGGGCTAATATTCCCGCTATCCCTTGCCTACAGCCGTTTTCGCAAAAAATCCATCGGCCTCATCTGCGTAAGTCCACCAAATCTCGGCAACTGCAATTAATTCTCATTTGACCCGACGGAAATAAACTGCTAAAAATTTAGGAACCGCTATACAAAGCATTTATCAATAAATAGCGGCATAAATAACAATAAAACAGGTCAACCCGCATCAGGGTTATTGCCAAAGCAGTCTCGCGATAGTTACCGCGATCCAGGCCTATAAATATCCCTGATGATGTTTGTTACGAACATGAACCTGTGACTTCGCAACATCGAAGTCGATTAAAAAAAACCAGACTTCTCACAGAGAAGTTGAACCCTTAGGAGGGGCTCAAAATGCGCAGATCTATCCATGCCGTCATGGCATTTGCCGTCGTGTTTTTCGGTGGATGCAATACTCCCCAGAACTCCAGTGCCAGTACCGAGAGCGCCCATCCCGGCACCACCGGGCCGAAGCGTTATGAAGGCGCCTTGGTTGCAGCCAGCACCCACAAGCCGAAAAACGATTACAACATCACCATCAATTACGAGTTGGGTATGCACTGCACCGGCTTTGATTTCAGCTATTGCTGTGTGCTTCCACCGTACAACTCCGTTCAGAGCCAGGTCATCAAAACCGCCACCGGCAAGAAGAAATACCCGGAACTGGTTGAAGCCGACCCGAATGATCCCGCCGTTCTGGTGGATGGGGACAAGCGTATGCGCCTGGCCTACGGACATGTGGACAACACCTACTCCGAAGGCAACAAGCTCAAGTACTGGAACGTTCCCTACGACGTCAACGATGACGGCAAATACTCCGACAACGAGAACGTCGCCAACGCCTACTTCACTCACCTTTACGTTTATAAAGACCTGAAGGGGACCGTGCCGGAAGGCGTAACAATGGGTGATGACACAAAGAAGGCGCGGGTCGGTATAGAAATACCGATTCCCAAAGACAACGGCCCGGCCGGTGCCGCCGTACCCAGCCCGATAAAAGACGGCCATCTGCATTACACGGGAGAAAAGGGCACCATCGTCTTCACCAAGTCACCGGTATTGGATGACGTACCCATCGTGTTGACCAACCCGGGAATCTGGGATGCTCTGGGTCTGCCCCTGACGGCATTCAACGACTCGGCGGCAGCCAAGGATTTCCTGGCCCTGGTGGAAACCGATATCCAACCCTTCCAGGAGGCCTGGGTGAGTCTGGTGGATGCCGACAGCGGCGCACCGGTGCTGGACAGCCATACCGGCAAACCGATTACCTTCGTCGGCACCAACCCGATCGACGTGCCCAACTGCGCCAACTGCCATGGCAACGAACGCGCCAATGGCGACAAATATCAATTGTATAAACAGGAAAGGGCATTCTGGAAAGGCTTGGGCGCCTCCGACTGGATCGCCAGCCTGAAGGCCACATCCATCTCCATCATGGAGATGCACGACGATGTGAACGGCACGGATTTTCTGAAAAACTATGACCCCAACGGCCGCTCCACCGACAACCGTATCGGGCGTGATCCGGTCCTGTGCCAGAAGTGTCACGCGGACAACGTGATCGGCGTACTCTCCTCCAAGACCTTCAAGAACAAGGAAGGCAAGGAACAGCTGATTCCGCCGCTGACCGAGGCCATTCATACCGTGCATCAGACCAACGCCCCCATGCCTGACGCCGAGGGCCGCAGCGCCGCCTGTCAGGGTTGCCACCCGGCACATCGCCAGGACGGCAGTATGGAAGGTTACCCGATCACCCCGGACGGCAAGAACGCCTACGCCAAGCGTGATAACCGTGACGCCGCCGGTGGTTGTTATGTGGGCCGCGATGTTCACTCCAACCCGAACAAGGACAAGGACGGCGTGGAGACCGATGAACACCTGAACGCCATCGGCCAGTGGATGCAGGATAACGTGTCCCAGATCGGCAACGGCAAACACGGCAAGGGTCTATGGTGTACCAATTGCCACAACCAGCTGTCCCGCGAGCTGTACCAGCGCGACAACATCTCCCAGGCGTTCAAGCAGGAAGGCACCACCCTGCGTAACAAGTCTCTGAGCCAGATCGCCGCGGGAATCGGTGTCAATATGAAGACCCTGGAAGAGATGATGGACCCGAAAGTGGTGCTCGACGAAAAGGGCCGCGATACCCCGGGTAAATCACAGATCCTGGCTACCTGGGCGGTAAAGCGCACCGTTCCGGACATCGCGGTCATCGCCCTCAAGGGTGACGGTCCGATGATCAACAAGGACAAGGACGGTGACGTCAGCGTAGTACCCCTGTCAGCCAACCCGGCGGTGGACATCGCCTCGCTGAAACTGCCTGAAGGGGCTACCGGGGCCCTGGCCGTACCCTATGAGGCCGCCACCCATGGTCGCGACTACTGGCTGTCACCCGGCGCACCGCATTGTGCCGACTGCCATGCAGCACCCTTTGTCGAAGGCCAGGGCGGTGTCGCGTTCCCCATCAACCAACCCGGCAAGTACAGCCTGATGCGCTACACCAAGGGCCATGCGGGTCTTGCCTGCCAGGCCTGTCACCAGTCCATCCATGGCCTGTATCCGGTCACCCAGCGGGCCGACCTGACCTCCTACCGGCAGGCCCCGCAGTACAACCCGGATGGTTCACACGGTCCGTTCAAGTGTGCGGCCTGTCACGAGACCAACGAGAACGGCGTGCCCTGGATTGCGGACGAGGATGAGCATGTATGGAAAGGCAAACGAATCCTGGAAGACTATGAAGCAGCGGTCTCCTGGATGCATGCCAGTGCGCCCGACCAGGGAGGTAAGATTCCTGAAGAAAAGGATGAATAACGGGCAATTTGAATCACCTATGTAATTTCATGTGACCCCTGATTAGGTGGCCGCTCCGCGGCCACCTTTTTTTAATAGATTACCGAAGGGCGAAATATTGATGCTATCTGCTAATCGTTACGCGCCAACCGCATTCCTGCTTTTCGCAATGGTCTTCACCTGTGTCCAGGCGGCAGGCTCAACCGAAGTCCTGGTCAGCGTGGGCGGGCTGGAGATCACGGCCGCGGATCTGGAAAAGGCGACCCGCAGTTCTCCCTTTGCCACCGGCTTTAATACGCTGGAGGAACAGGAACAGGCGTTCCTGCGAGGCGGACTGCTGCAAAGGTTGGTCGCTTCCCGCCTGCTGCTGCTCGAAGCCCAGGCCCGGGATCTGGACCAGGGCGATGCCTTTCGCGATGAGATGGAACGCTTCCGCCTCGCGCTGCTGCACCGGCGCTACATGGACCGGTTGAGAGAAAGCATCAGCATACCGGATGCAACACTGCAGCGGATGAAAGAACAGTTCAAAGACAACCCTGATGCCTTCAAGGCGTCCCAGGCAGCATATATCGCCGATGAATATAAACAGGCCCGTATCCAGGCGATCAGGAATCTGCGCACACGTTACCACATTCGCGTGCATGAGGAGCGCATGCTCCCCGATGCCGCCCCGGAATCCGTGCTGCTTGAAGGTGATGGAATCCGTATTCCCTATTCCGATCTGCTGAACCTGCCCGAGCGAAAGGTCACAAAGGAGTGGATCGAGCACAACCTTTATACCCGTGCGGAGTTGCTGCTCACCGCGAAGGCCGCCGAAGAAGAGGGTATCGACATCTCGGCGGCACTCGATTCCTTCAAGACCGAACGTCTGCCCGCACTTCTACTGGAACAACTGGAAGGCATGTGGATACCGGACGAGGCGCCCCTGCAGGCCTACTTTCGAAATCATCCGGAAATCGGTCGAATCCTCGAGCGCCGCCACATCGGTCAGCTTGTGACAGCCACCCGAGAGGAAGCGGAAAAACTGCGTAAACGCATCCTCGACGGAGAAAGCCTGTTCAAACTGGCTGGCGAACACAGTATCGACCCCTATGGCCGCACGCACAACGGTGATATGGGTTGGATCAAGGAGGACCGGGGGGATCCAAAGATCAATGCGGCGATCGCCGATCTTAAAGACGGAGAAGTCAGTGAAATCATTGAGACTCCCCTGGGATTTCATCTGGTGACCATTCTGGAACGCAAGCCCGGGGAGAATAAACCGTTCCATCTGGTCAAAGACAAGGTACATCAGACCTATTTATCCGAAAGGCTGGGCGAGTATCTCCGGGAGCTGGAACGGAAATATCAGGTGGTATGGTACGTCGGCACAAGGGACGGCAAGGTCAAAAATTAGAACGTTTGACAAGTACCAGGCCCAGGCCGCATGGCGTTTAGGAAGCACTGAATGAGTCGATATCCGCAATACAGCCGCCTGGCAGCCCTGCTGCTCGGGATTACATTCGCCTTCACCGGCGCCGTCGGACTCTCCGCCAATCAGCAGGCCCCTCTCGGTATCGGCGACAACGCCTGGACCCAGCCGAGCATCCCCCTGCCCGCCCTGGACGGCGAGCAATACCCCCTTGAACACTGGCGCGGGAAAGTGGTCCTGCTTAACTTCTGGGCCTCCTGGTGCGCTCCCTGCCAGTACGAAATACCCGAACTGGTCAAACTACAGGAGAAATACGGCCCCGAGGGTCTGCAGATCATCGGTATCGGCGTGGACCGGGAACGAGCCTTGCGCAACGTCGCCCGATCTCTCGGTATCAACTACCCGGTACTGGTGGCGGAAGTGGGGCGTGGTACGGAGTTGCTGCTGCATTGGGGTAACACCAGCCAGACCGTGCCCTACAACGTGGTAATTGACAGGGACGGTCGGATTCTTTTCACGCAACATGGACAATTCGATCAGGGGGTGTTCAGGGAGCACATCTCTCCACTTCTTGATCAGAATTAGATATCCCGGAAAAACCTTGGCCGCGTTTATGGCGGCAAACGACTCCGCGCCGGATATCCCCCTAATCCTCGGTCCGCGGATTTACGACCATTTCAGGTGACGCCTGGGGCGGGCCACTGGCCAACAGGGGTGCGGCGTCCAGTTCCTCGGCGTTCATCAATGAAGCGATACGCTGCAGAGACGACAACAAAAGCGTCTGCTCCCAGTCCTGGAGCTTGCTGAAACGTCGCGTGAACTCCTCCTGCAGCAGGGGCGGGGCGGCCCTTATCAGCGCTTTTCCCTCTTCCGAGATTTCCAGAATTATTTTCCTACGATCCTTCGAGTCGCGCACACGGGTAACCATCCCACGCTGTTCCAGTCTCTTAACAATATCCGTTATCGTGGCCTGACTAAGACTCACCTGTTTCGCGAGCTCTCCGGCCGAAATGCTCTGTTTCCCCGCGATCGCCTTTAAAACCAGGGCCTGCGGCCCGGTCAGATTGTAACTCTGACTGAGCTTTCGGGAGTGAAGATCAACGGCCCGAATAACCCGCCGGATGGCGATCAACACCTCGTCCGTTATGTCTTTTTCTGTACTCATATACGCCTAATATACTTCGATTCCTAAATTATTGTTATAGAAAAACTTCGCGCCGATTCATGATAAATGCCGCTGATCCTTGATCAAGGGATAGATATTATTTAGAATACTAAGGATTATCACCATGCGGTGGTAAGTCGCGCTTCCCGGTTAATCCTGCCGCTTTTCCGGCATACGCCACCCAGCAAATCTTCAAGAATTCAATGTCAAAGAGAAACCTGTCCAGATTATCAGAAACAGAGCAGCCACGTGCCCTTTTCCGGAAAAGGAAAAAGCACCCGATACCGCTCTTCTTCCTGTTACTACTGGCACTGGTGGCGGTAATCGTCATTCTCGGACTTCTCGGTCTGCTTGATATGCGGGAAGTCCTCCACTCGATAGCGAGCCAGTAAGCAAAAGTCACGAGGTCCCGTTTTGCAGATCAGGTTGCCTGATATCTCCGTTTCACTTCGAACACCCCGCCCCTATGATGGATCGATGATCTGGCAACTGGTAAAGGATACCGGCGTTCTTGACCTGAATTCCCCCTACGCCTATTTCCTGCTTGGCGAACACTTTGCCGATACCTGCTTAATCGCCGAGCATGACGGAAAAATCGTGGGGTTTGTTTCCGCCTATATCCACCCGGAAAAACCCGATACCTTGTTTGTATGGCAGATTGGCGTTGCCGCCGTCGCGCGCAGGCAGGGGCTGGCGCTGCACCTGCTGCTGGCGTTGTTGCAGCGGAAGTCCTGCCGCAACGTAAAGTCCATTCAGACCACTATTACGCCCTCCAACAAACCATCCAGGGCCTTGTTCAAGGCCTTGGCACAAGCGGTCAATGGTGACCTGCTGGAGCAATCAGACTATTTCAGGAGCCAGTGGTTTCCACAGGGCAACCATGAACCTGAATCCCTGTTCACCATCCATCCGGTCCGGCCGGATACTCCCGCTAACCGGTAGAGGCCCAATTAAGTCAAAGGTAGATAGAACACCATGAGAATTTTTGAAGAACTGGAATCCAACGTACGCGGCTATGTACGCTCCTTCCCTGTAGTATTCGATACCGCACAAGGCGCCTACCTGTTTGACGAACAGGGGAACCGCTTTATCGATTTTTTCGCGGGAGCAGGCACGTTGAATTACGGCCATAACAATCCCGTTATCAAACAAGCTTTGATTGAATATCTGGAAAAAGACGGCATTGTCCACAGCCTGGACAAGGCAACGGTGGCGAAACGCGCATTTCTGCAGAAATTTCAGGATACCATCCTCACGCCCCGGAATCTGGAATACAAGGTGCAGTTCACCGGCCCCACCGGCACTAATGCGGTTGAAACGGCGCTCAAACTGGCTCGCATGGTAAAGCGGCGTTCCAACATCATCGCCTTCACCAACGGTTACCATGGACTGACCATGGGATCACTGGCGATCACCGGTAACGACTATTACCGTGATGAATCTTACGGTGCCCGCAACAATGCAGACAGTCTGCCCTTCGACGGCTATCTCGGCCCGAACGTGGACACCATAGAATATCTACACAAATTCATATCTGACGGAAGCAGCGGAGTGGATACACCGGCCGCCATTATCACGGAAACGATCCAGGGAGAGGGCGGGGTGAATGTCGCCAGCCGGGAATGGTTGCGAAAGTTGGCGCAACTCTGCCGCGAATTCGACATCCTTTTAATTATCGACGATATCCAGGTGGGCAACGGGCGTACCGGAACCTTTTTCAGTTTCGAGGACGCCGGGATCAAGCCCGACATGGTGGCGCTGTCAAAATCCATCGGCGGCGGACTTCCCATGGCGATCCTGCTAATGCGCCCCGAACTGGATCAGTGGCAGCCGGGGGAACATACCGGCACCTTCCGCGGGAATAATCTTGCGTTCATCGCCGCCACCCAGCAGCTTGCCTATTGGGATAGCGACGACCTTTCCCGATCCATCGCGTACAAAGAGGAAATAATACACGAAGAGCTGGAGCGGGTTGTCGGCAAATACCCGAATCTACATATCAAGATGCGGGGCCGGGGCATGATCTGGGGTCTGGAATTTCCCCAACAGGGCTTTGCCGAAGCGGTGTCGACCAGGGCTTTCGAGAAGAATCTGGTAATCGAAACCGCAGGCGCGGAGAACCAGGTAGTAAAATTCCTCCCCCCCCTGATCATTGAGGAACAGATCCTTAGAGAAGGACTACAGATCATCGACGATGCCATCGGCGAGTTGGTTCAGGAGAAGCAGGAGTCATTAGCCGGAGATCCCCTATGATTGTGCGACGCCTGCGGGAGATCATCGGCACGGAACGGGATGTCGCGGCGGAAAACGGTAACTGGGTCAGCAGACGTTTACTGTTGCGCCACGAGGATATGGGGTTCTCTTTTCACGACACCACTATCTTTGCCGGTACGGAAACCTTCATTCATTATAAAAACCACCTTGAGGCGGTCTATTGCGTTGCCGGTGAAGGTGAGATTGAGGATCTGGAGAGTGGCGAGATCCACCAGATCAGCGACGGCACCATGTACGCCCTTATTGGCCATGAACGCCACTACCTCCGGGCGCGAAAGGATATGCGCATGATTTGCGTCTTTAACCCCGCCCTTACCGGCTCGGAAGTGCATGACCGGGAGGGCGCTTATCCTTTGATTGAAGATAGTCCAGGAAAAACAGAAAATTAACCGGGAGTCACCTGCATTTTTTGCTCCATGCCGTTTCCACACGGCCAAATCCCGGGGGAATCCTCCCGAGGCTTGTTAACGCTTTATAGACCGTTATTCCAGTTCATCAGTTCAAGATGGGCTCTTAGCTGCTCCGCGGTACGAAACTTTTTGGTGATCAGAGAACGCTTGAGTCCGCAGCAGATATACTTGATCTCCTCCCCCTGTTTCGCATACCACTTCTGCCCGCCCAGGGCGTCATAGAATATTCTGACCAGATCAACCACATCATTTCGTATATTGGACGCACTGGGCTTGCCCCAATGAAACATATCCAGCAACCTGAGCTCAAACGTCAACCCGTATCTTTCGACCATGATATTGTCCGGATGAAGATCACCGTGATACTCGTTCTTCTGATGTATACACCCGATGCCTTTCGCCAGGGCGTGTAACAAGTGGACCGCCTGAAACGGAGATAGTCGTTTCCCGGGCTGGCGTTTCAGGAATTCGGACAATAACTCTCCATGTACATATTCCGATACCAGAAAAGAGATCGGAATCTCGTTATATTTCGTCCTTTCCTGCGTATGGTATTGAATAACCATGTGGCACTGGCGAAGCTTATGCAGTTTTCTGGCGTAAAACTTCAGCGCCTTGTCCCGTTGATTACGCTGCGGATAGAAAAACTTTGCGGTGCGCTCAATGCCGGTGGCGGTTTCCTTAATCAGGTAAACCTCACCTTCCCAGCCGGCACCTAATCGCTCCAGTATCTTGTATTTGCCCGCGATGATGGTCCCGGACTCATATTCGAACTTACTGATGCGGGGGGTCGTTCTCTGTTTTAATCCGTGCATGGATCTGCGACATCCAGGGTCAGGCAAATCTGTCTTGCCGATGGAGAAAAACTCCGGAAACAGCTGATTATTTTCCGCCCATAATAATCGCAATCCCTCTGGAAGGAAATATTTTGTTGATTTGTT
The DNA here is from genome assembly GCA_050287965.1 of Sedimenticolaceae bacterium. Lineage (GTDB taxonomy): Bacteria > Pseudomonadota > Gammaproteobacteria > Chromatiales > Chromatiaceae > CBFDBF01. The sequence goes on along the minus strand of JBNKCX010000042.1, from coordinate 27,553 downwards.
TAACTTATTGATTCTTAATCTATAGTTACCTGAATAGCGCAATTATTCTGCAAAGACCACGCTAATGGGGCCGGTTCCGTCACGCGTCATTATCGATCGCGAGAACTAAATTCAACTATCGAGTAATTTTAAGAAGGGCTTGATGAAAATCGCAGTCATCTATAACCGTGAATCCAAGAAAGTCATCAATCTGTTCGGGCAGCCGAACCGGGAAAAATACGGGCTGGCCGCTATTCGCCGGATTACCGATTCACTGAAGAAAGGGGGGCACCAGGTAGAGGCCTTTGAAGGGGACAAGGATCTGATCGACAACCTGGAGGAGTTCATGCCCCGTACCCTTGTGGGTGAACGTCCCGGAATGGCCTTCAACCTCAGTTACGGTATCCAGGGGCAGGCCCGTTATACCCATGTCCCCGGCATCCTGGAAATGGTCGGCGTACCCTATGTCGGTTCCGGACCGCTGGCCCACTCCCTGGCCCTGGATAAGGTGGTGGCCAAGATGCTGTTCGTCCAGAACGGTGTACCCACCCCGGCCTTCGCGGTACTTAACGCCCCCGGCTTCGAGATGCCGGAACTGGAGTTTCCCCTGATCGTCAAACCGAAAAACGAAGCCGTCTCTTTCGGGCTCCGTATCGTCAATGACGAGGCCGAGTTAAGGGAAGCGGCGGATACTATTTTCAAGGAGTTCAACCAAGCCGTTCTTGTAGAACAGTATATTGAAGGCCGGGAGATCAATGTGGGACTCCTGGGCAACGGCCCTCCGGAGGCGTTCGTTCCCGCCGAACTGCAATTCGGCGAGGACGGACCACGGATCTATACGGAAGAGGACAAGAAACGCAAATCCGGCCGCGAGGTGTCGGTCATCTGTCCGGCACCGATCCCGCCGGAACTTACCCACAAGGCCCAGGAGATCGCCACCAGGGCGTTTACCGTACTGGGCTGTTATGACTGCGCCCGGGTGGATATGCGCCTGGACGACGACGGCAACCTCTATGTCCTGGAAGTGAACAGCCTGCCGAGCCTGGGAGAGCACGGCTCTTACGTGGCGGCGGCAGCGACCATGGGACTGGATTTCCCCGCCCTGGTGAATCGCCTGGTGGAGGTGGCATCGGCGCGCTATTTCGGAACACCCAATCCACCGGAACTGGCCCGTACCCGCAAAACCCCCTCGGAGCGGGTCTTCGCCTACCTCACCGAGCGCCGCGACCGGTTGGAGAAACGCATCGAACATTGGGTCAATCTTTCCAGCCGCAGCAACGATCCGGTGGGTATACGACACGCCGCGGAAGAGATCTCCGATGTGATGCGGGATGTGGGGCTGAACCCGGTCGAGGAATTCAGTGACACCCCGCATATCTGGACCTGGGAGAGCAACAAGGGCCTGAAGAACGGCACGCTTCTTATCACTCACATCGATGTCCCGTTCAACCCCTCCATGGGTGGAGAGCATTTTCATCGGGATCCCGAGTGGCTCTACGGGGAGGGTATCGGCGCTTCCCGTGGCCCTCTGGTGCAACTGGAGTATGTGCTGAGAGCCCTGCATCATGCCCGCAAGATCAAGGATATACCCCTGGGGGTGATGATCTATGCGGATGAAGGCCGCGATTGCGATGAGAGCGCGGAATATATAGAACGAGCGGCCGCCAGGGTCAAAGAGGTGTTAGTGCTGCGCCCCGCCAACACTAACAACAGCCTGGTTGTGGGCCGGCGTGGACAGCGGCGTTATCGAGCCGCTTTCCGTGGCACGCCCCGCAAGCTGGGTCAGCAGGGCAAGCGCCCCGAGGTAATGCTGCGGGCCCTGAGCGCACTGGAGGATATCGCCCGGTTAAACGATCGCAAGGCCAGGCTGGCCGTCTCCACGGTGGAACTGCACACCCAGGCCTACCCCCGGCTGTTGCCGCATCGTGTTGACGCCACCCTGCAGACCTCTTTCCCCAACATTCGTGCGGCAGATCAACTGGAGGAGCGGATTCGGGAGGTGCTTGACCGACAGCAGGCGGAACTTGCGTTACTATCGACGCGACCCGCCATGCCCTCGCGCCGGATCAATTCAGTGATACTCAAAAAATTGCGCAATACGGCAGAAAAATGGGATATCCCTTTGAACACCGAGACCAGCCTGTGGCCTTCGGTTGCCGGACTGGTGCCGCCAAAGGTGCCCGTCATTTGCGGACTCGGTCCGGAGGCTCGCGGCCTTTACACAGGACAGGAGGCGGTTTCCCGTATCAGCATGGTGCAACGCACACTGCTCCTGGCCGAGTACCTGCTCAACAGCAACGGAAAATGAGCATAATCCGCAAAACCCGGGGCCTGATCGACATCGATCTGCTCGATCCGAGCGATCAGCGGGTAGTGCAACCGCAACGGGTAGGTGTCTCCCGGGACGGCATGGTGTCCACTCAGCACTACCTGGCCACCGAAGCGGGCGCCGCCATGCTCCGCTCCGGAGGCAACGCCGTTGATGCGGCGGTGGCCGCCGCCTTTACCCTGGGTGTAGTCGAGCCCGCGGCTTCGGGTATCGGTGGACAAACCATGATGCTGATCCATCTCGCGGCAAACGGACGCAAATTCTGTCTCGACGGCGGAACCCGGGCACCGCACCGCACTCCCCCGGGAGAACTGGAACGGGCGGAACAGCTGCGCGGTCACAAGGCCACGACAGTGCCATCCACCCCGGCGGTTCTGGCCTGGGCCCTGCAGCATTACGGCACGAAATCTCTGGCCGAGATCCTGACTCCGGCAATCCGTGCCGCCGAAGAGGGTTACCGTATCTCGCCGCTGCAACACTATCTGACACGGCGCGAACTGAAACATCTGCAGGCCCATTCCGGCGGCAGGCTTTTTTTAAAGAACGGCAGACACACCTACCCGATCGGCTCCCTCTTCCGGCAACCCGCCCTGGCCAATACCTTCAGGCGTATGGCACAGGCCGGTGTAGAGGATTTTTATCAGGGGGAGATCGCCCGCAGGATCCACCAGGATATGTTGGCGAACGACGGCCTGATCCGTGATGACGATCTTGCGCAGATCCCTTGGCCCGTGGAACGCCGACCGCTGGCTACCCATTTCAACAACAACCGGGTGTTCACCTTCGGTCCGCCGGGCGCCGGGCGCACCCTTATCGAAGCCCTCAATCTTCTGAATCAATTTCCCGAGTCCCAGCGGGATCCCGAAACACCCAGGGGCGCCCTGCTGCTTGCGCACGTGATCCGCAGGGCCAATCTGGACCGCGCGGACCGGCCGGATGATCCCACCCTGTTTCCTCAGGAGTTGGAACTGGGGGAGGACATCACCAACCTGGAATATGCAAAGCGGGTGGCCAAACGCATCAAGACACGGATAAAGACCCAGGGCGAAACCACTCACCTCTCGGTGATGGACAGAGACGGCAATGCGGTCAGCCTCACCCAATCCATCGAAAGTGTGTACGGCTCCTTCTCTGCCGCGTTGGAACTGGGTTTTCTCTATAACAACTACATGAGCGCCTTCGAATACCGGGACATTTCCCACCCCTACTATCTGCGTCCCAATGCGGTGCCCTGGGCATCGGTCGCACCCACGCTGATCTTCCGCGGACGCAAACCCTGGCTGGCCGTCGGCTCACCGGGTTCAGAGCGCATCGTCTCCGCCATACTTCAGGTGCTGTTGCGTCTGGAGCGGGGCGCAACCCCTTTCGACGCGGTGGAGGCTCCACGCATGCACTGCTCGATAGAAGGCAAAGTATCCCTGGAAGGAACCCGCATGCGGGACGATATCCCGGAAATGCTGCGTCGCCGCGGTTTTGAAATCGATATGCGCGACCCCTACTCCTTCTATCTCGGGTGCGTACAGTTGGTACTGCATGAGAAAGGGGAGTTCATCGGCGTGGCGGACCCGCGTCGGGACGGTTCAGCCAAAGGACCATGACGCTGCCCCTGCTGCTATCGTTGCCGCACGCGGGACTTGAGGTACCGAAATCCCTGCGGGACAACTGTCTGTTAAGTCCGCAGCAAATCATAGCGGACAGCGACGAATTCGCGCGGGAGATCTACAGCCCGCTGGAAAGTCAGGTGGCCATGTTCGTGCGCACGGAAATCGCCCGCGCCGTACTGGATTTGAATCGTGCGGAAGACGATTTTCACAAAGACGGTGTGGTGAAGACCCATACCTGCTGGGAGGTGCCGGTCTGGCGGGAACCGTTGAGCGAAAACACCGTTCGGTGGCTGCTCGATACCTATCACAGACCCTATCACCGTCAACTCCGTGAAGGTGCCGAACGGTGTGATGTGTTACTGGGCGTTGATTGTCATACCATGGCCGCCCATGGACCGCCGGTCGGTCCGGACCCGGGCGCGGAACGGCCACAGGTTTGCCTGGGTAACGCCGGCGGGAAAAGTTGTCCGGAGGAATGGATGCGGATCCTGCAATCCGCTTTTCAATCTCATTTTCCGGGGCGGGTGGCTCTCAACAGCCCTTTCTCCGGGGGTTTTATCACAAGCCGTCATGGCCTCGAGATGCCCTGGGTACAGCTGGAGATTTCCCGCGGGGACTTTGCCGATCCGATGGAGAAAAGGACCTGGGTAAAGGCAGCCCTGACCGAAGCCGCAGGTGCTATTGCGCAATACAAAAACGTTTAGGCCCCTAAACGGCGGGGCGTTTCAGAAACGCTTTTACCACGGAGGACACAGAGGACACGGAGAATCAACAACCGACATTTTCCAATCCCCCTGTGTTCCCCCGTGACCTCTGTGGTAAATATATATCTTCCGGACCAAAAAAAACCGGAGAAAAGACGGTGCCCCGATAACTGATAAGTTTCATACGTGGAATGGATAGCTATGACGAACGCCACACTGCCCCTGAACGAGGATTTATACCGCTACCTGCTTGATCACTCGTTACGCGAAACCGAGTTGTTGCGCAACCTGCGCGAAGTCACCGCGCGGCACGAGAAGAGTCGTATGCAGATCGCCCCTGAACAGGGGCAGTTCATGGCCCTGCTGGTGGAGCTGCTCGGCGCGGAACGTATTATCGAGATCGGCACCTTTACAGGTTACAGCGCGCTCTGCATGGCACAGGCCCTGCCGCCGCAAGGCGAACTGATATGCTGCGATGTCAACCGGGAGTGGACGGATATCGCCCGGGCATTCTGGCAGGAGGCGGGAGTCGCGGAGCGGATACACCTGCATCTCGCACCCGCTCTGAAAACACTCGACGACCTGCTCAAACGGGGCGAAGCGGGTCGTTTCGACATGGCCTTCATCGATGCCGACAAGCCCAACTACATAAACTACTATGAGCGCTGTCTGGAACTGGTGCGCTGCGGTGGTCTGCTGCTGTTCGACAACACCCTGTGGCGCGGCGCGGTGGCCGATGCGCAGGATCAAGAGCCGGACACCCTGGCCCTTCGCGAACTCAACGACAGGTTACACAGGGATGAGCGTGTCAGTATCAGCATGATACCCATCGGAGACGGGCTGACCCTGGCGAGGAAACGGGACAGCTAAACATAAAAGTAATGGGTTTTCAGTAGCATATACCCCCCCTTCTCTAAAACCCTTCTTTTTCTTAAGTTTTTAATACATCTTCCGCTAACCATTCGAGAAGAGGCCTTTTATCCCGAATCATTAACTACTGCTGCAAAAGGACCGAAATAAATGCTTCGTAATATCGGCATCACCCGGCGCTTTATCCTGACATCGGCCAGCGCGGTATCTCTCGTTTTGTTTCTGGCTTTCTACCTGATTTTTTCTCATATGAAGGCCCTGCTCTCTACTTCAGAGCAACAGGAGATGGAGAAAATATACGATGTTCTGATAGCCAGTGTGGAGGCCGAGGGACAGCGTGCCCAATCCATGAGCTCTCTCGTAGCCGGAATTCCACAAGTACAGAAGGCCTTTGCCGAGGGTGACAGGGAGACATTACAGGGCTATTTCGCCAGCGGATTTCCGGAACTGAAAAAGGACTATGGAGCGAGGCAATTCCAATTCCATACACCTCCCGCAACATCCTTTCTACGCGTTCATAAGCTGGAAAAATTCGGGGATGACCTTTCCTCATTCCGACATACCGTAGTTGAAACGAATCAAAGCCAGAAACCGATCAAAGGCATGGAGGTCGGTGTAGCCGGTTTGGGCGTACGAGGCATCGTGCCGGTATTTTACGAAGGCCGGCATATCGGCTCAGTGGAGTTCGGGATGTCCTTTGGTCAACCTTTCTTTGATGATTTCTCAAAAAAATACGGGGTGGATGTGGCGCTGTATATAGACCGCTCAGGCACCATGGAGGAATTTGCCACCACCGCAAAGGGCATCCAGCTGATATCGCCGGAGCAACAGAAAAAGGCCTATTCCGCCGAACCTATTTTTTCCCAGTCTGAACTGCGCGGAAAACCGGTTTCTCTATATGCCCACGCCGTACAAAACTATTCCGGCAAACCCTTTGGGGTACTTATATTGGCCAAGGACCGCAGTCACTACATGGCCGAACTGTCGGGTATACGTAATACCGTTATATTGGCCGGCCTGATATCCGTAGCAGTTATTATATTGCTGGTGTGGTTTACCAGCACAGGCGTAGTAAGACCTTTGCTCGAAACCGGGAAGGCGCTGGAGAATATCGCATCGGGAGACGGCAACTTAAGCGACCGCCTGGACGAATCGGGGAATGATGAAATTACCCATTTGGCCCGAGCCTATAATGCGTCAACCGCAAAAATCGCGCATCTGGTAAATGAAGTTACCAACACAACCAGCGATTTAAGTATGGTTGTGGGTGAGTATTCAAGTCTCTCTGAACACACCAATCTGGGTATAACTCGACAGCAGGAGAAAACCTCGCTGGTGGCAACCGCCATGACCGAGATGTCCGCAACGGTTCATGAGGTGGCGCAAAATACCACCCAGACCGCGGAAGCCGCCCTAAAAGCGGATGAGCAGGCAAAAGCCGGCCAACAGATAGTGGACAACACCATAAACAGCATAGAAAGGCTGGCGGCCGAAGTGGATCGTGCGGTGGAAACCATCAGCCAGGTGGAACATGACAGCGCACGCATCGGAACGGTAATGGATGTCATCCGCGGAGTTGCGGAACAGACCAATCTGCTGGCGCTGAATGCCGCCATAGAGGCGGCCCGAGCCGGCGAGCAGGGACGCGGATTCGCCGTGGTGGCGGATGAAGTTCGCACCCTGGCGCAGCGCACCCAGGACTCCGTCAAGGAAATCCATGAAATGATTGAAAGCCTGCAATCGGGAGTCAACCAGGTGGTCAGTGTTATGGAAGTGGGCAAAAAACGAGCCGAAGAGAGCGTATCAAACGCCGCGGAAGCAGGCGAAGCATTAGCCGCCATTACCCAATCGGTAGACACCATCACATCCATGAGCTCCCAGATCGCCACCGCCGCTGAGGAACAAAGCGCGGTCGCCGAGGACATCAACAGGAATGTGGTTGAAATCAACCATCATGCGGAGGAAACCGCCAGGGATGCGGAGAAAAGCGCCTTGGCGAACGAGCAGCTGGCAAACTATGTGGAAAATCTGCTCGGTCTGCTCGGGAACTTCAACACGGGAGGCTCCCACGTTACCGAGCTACACAGGGCGAAAGCGGCTCACCTTGCGTGGAAGAGTAAACTGAGGTCCTTTCTGGATGGTAAGGCATCGTTGGACAAGTCGGCCGCCTTTTCTCATACGGAGTGCGCCTTCGGACGCTGGTATTATTCGGATGGATCCGAGCATTTCAGCCATATAACCGAAATGGAGGCGGTAGAAGCCCCGCACATAGAGCTCCACAAGACTATCCGCCGGATCGTAGAATTGAAGGATCAGGGAGAGATTGACTCCGCGGAAGAGCTTTATGAAACGGTCGGACCGCTATCGGAGCAGATCGTTGCTCTGATAACGGCGCTGGAGCATAAGATTCAAACCGACACCTAGTGAAAGATGGAAACCCAGCGAGCAACACTCGCCGTTCTAATCCAAACGCTTATGGAAACGCCGGGTGGCCAGGGTCAGGGTAACGGCGGCGAAACCGAACAAGGCATAGATCTCCGACATCAGATCGCCGATGGAGGCGCCCCGCAGCACGATACCACGGATGAGGCGCATGAAGTGAGTCAAGGGTAGCAGCTCCGCGATGTACTGGGCGGCACGAGGCATGCCGTCGAAAGGAAACATAAAGCCGGACAACAGAATCGACGGCAGAAAAAAGAAGAAGGTCATCTGCATGGCCTGGAACTGACTCTGGGCCACGGTGGAAATAACCAGCCCCAGGGTGAGATTGGCAGCGATAAAGACCAGTGCCGCCAGATAAACATCGAGCAGAGATCCGGCCACCGGCACATGGAACAGCAGGTGCCCTAACAACAGAATCAGCGTAACCTGGATCAGGCCGATGAGGATATAGGGCAGGATCTTACCCACCATCAGCTCGCCGTTGCGCACCGGGGTGTTGATCAGCAGTTCCAGGTTACCCCGCTCCCGTTCGCGGACGATCGCTACGGCGGTAAACAGAACCATGGTCATGGTCAGGATCACCCCGATCAACCCCGGCACGATATGCACCGCCGACCGTCGTTCCGGATTGTAGGGATTGTAGATCTCGAAAAGTTCTCCCGCCTCTTTCTCCTTCGACATACTGTCCTGGCTCAATCGCATCTGGCTGAGCTGGCGCGCAGTCCCGAGGATCAGGGGATCGGAGCCGTCCACCACCAGCTGCGCACCGGGCCGTTCCGGCTGTTGCAGGCGACGCTCGAAATCCTCCGGAATAGAGATACCGACGGTAATTTCGCCCCGGCGCACCATCTCCAGCAGCTCCTCCCGGGTATGCGCGGTCTGCACCGGCTCCAACACCTGAGAAGCACGGATCTCCGCTACCAGTTGCCGGGAGAGTTCGGTTCCGGCACGATCCGCCACCCCGGCGCGCATATGACGCACATCGGTGTTAATGGCATAGCCGAACAGCAGAATCTGCAACAGCGGAATACCCACGATCATGCCGAAGGTAAGCCGATCCCGACTCAACTGGCGCACCTCCTTGCGTACCACGGCCAATAATCGGGTGGCGCAGTTCATGCCCGCTCCTCGGCATAACGGCCTTGGGTGGCTGCCACAAACACGTCCTCCAGACTGGGAGGGGAGATACGGGCATCGCCTTCAACGCCGGCGCCTCGTAGCGCATCCAGTACCTGCAGTTCCGGCTGCACGCGGTCTTTCTCCAGCAGCACCCTGAGCCGTGCTCCCAGCTGGGTGACGCTGAACACGCCGGGCTGCCCTTCCAGGGCGTGCCGGGCGGCGCTGGCATCCGGGGTTTCCACCTCCACCACCGAGGCATCGATGCGCGACTCCAACTCCGCGGGACTGCCGTCGGCCACGATTACACCCCGATCCAGGATACCCAGACCATGACACCGCTCGGCCTCGTCCATGTAATGAGTGGAGACCAGGATGGTGGTGCCATTGCTGGCCAGCTCAAACAGACTCTCCCAGAAATCGCGGCGGCTCTTGGGGTCCACAGCCGAGGTGGGTTCATCCAGAAACAGCAGTTCCGGTTCGTGCAGAACCGCCGCCGCCAGGGCTAGCCGCTGGCGCTGACCGCCGCTCATGGTACCGGCCCGCTGATCACGCAGTTCTTCCAGACGATAGACATGCAACAGCTCTTCAATACGGCTGCGGCGCCGACTGCTGGGCAGACAGTAGATCTCAGCGATGAACTGCAGGTTCTCCCAGGTGCTGAGATCCTCATAGAGGGAAAACCGTTGAGTCATGTAACCGATCTTGTGTTTAAGGGCCTCGGCCTCGCCCGGCACCCGCATTCCCAGCACCTCGGCCTCACCCTCGCTGGGGATGAGCAGACCGCAGAGCATACGGATACTGGTGGATTTACCGGAACCGTTGGGGCCAAGAAAGCCGTAGATCTTGGCCCGGGGTATATGCAGATTGATGTGGTCCACCGCCACCAGGTCGCCGAAGCGCCTGGTCAATCCGCGGGTAATAATGGCGGCGTCACTCACTCACCCTTCTCCGGCAACATCCCATCCGCCGGCAGACCGGCGGGCAGATCCGCCGCATCACGCAGGGTTACCTCCGCAAGATAGACCAGTTGGCTGCGGTCGTGCTCACTGAGGGCAAAGAATGGAGTAAAGGCCGGGTCGCTGGCGATACGTCGCACCCGACCCTGATATTCGTTTTCGCGCCCGTCCACCCGCACCCGAACTACGTCGCCTACCGCGATCCGGCCGCGCAACGGCTCGGGAACATAGAGCCGCGCATACGGGGCCTCACCCACGAGCAACACTGCAAGCACCGAACCCACCGGCGGCCGCTCTCCCACCTCGAAGGGCAACTCGTCCACCCGTCCCGCATTGGGAGCACGAATACTGAGACGCTCCAGGGCCAGACGCGCCTCCTGCTCGTCGGCCTTGGCCTGCTCCCAGGCGCTGTTGGCTCTGTCCACCTGCTCGGGGCTGGTGAGACGCTGCCGGATCAGTTTCTGCTGGCGATCCAGTTCCAGTCTGGTTTCGTTTACCCTGGCCAGAACTCCGGCCAGCCTGGCCTCGGCACGGCGGGGGTCGAGCTGCACCAGCAGCTCGCCGGCAGCCACTAGTTGTCCCTCACGGACCGGGATGTCACTGATGGGCTCCGCCGCCTCGTTACTCAGCTCCACCCGGTCCCAGGCCAGTTCGCCTACCATGTGCCCGTCGCCGGGACCCGCGCCACAACCGGCGAGCAGTGCCGGCAGGGAAAACAGCAGTATCAGCAACGGACGTTTCATGGCTTTACCTCATTACTCAATTTATGAACAGACGTATGCTATGCGGTACTCGACAAACGCACCTTGCAAAGGAGCCGCTGGTTAATTATTGTCATCTCGACCGCAGGGAAAGATCCTTCTCCCGAGCGAACGCGAGGGATCTCTTGGAAGATTTCTCACTAACGTTCGAGACACTGGCATAATTCCTCGCAAGCGGCGTTTATAACCAGCGCTTTCTCCTGAAAACAGTCAACAAGACCGTCACCGTGGTTAGCATCACACCCAGTATAACGAAATAGGCGTAGTGGTATTTCAGCTCCGGCATATACTCGAAATTCATGCCATACAGACCTGCGATAAAACTAAGCGGAACGAATACCGCGGTAATAACCGTCAGCACCCGCATAGTCAGATTCAGCCGATGTGACGACAGGGACAGATAACCGTCTATCAGATCACCGCAGATTTCATAGTACATGGAAGACAGACTATGCAGACGTTCGCAACGATCATGGAGATCCTGGGTATAGTGCTTACGCTCGTTGTTATTATCCGGAACCCATAGCCGGGTATTGAGCAGAGTCGCAACCATTTTCTGATGATAGTCAAACACCCTGCGCAGTTTCCTAAGGCGCGTCTTATACAGCGTCAACTCCCGCAGCATATTATCGTCGGAACTGTTCTCCATAAGATCTTCCATATCACTGAGGTTCTCCTCGAACGCCAGCAGTTGCTCCAGATATTTCCCGCAGGAGTAATGCAGTATCTGAACCGCCAGTATTGAAGGAGTTTTCAGAAACTCTGAAAGATCCGGATTGTTCAGCCAGTGATCGATACCGAAGGAACCGGAATCGTGGCGGGTGATAATATAACGGTCGCCAACGAACAGGGCGATCTGCAGGTGGGTAATATCCAGTTTATCGCCGAACTCGGAGATGCCCCGAAAGAGCATAAAAATATGGTCGTCGAACAGTTCCACCTTCGGGGGATGGCGTTGCCGGTGCGCGTCCGTAACAGCCAGTTCATGGAAGCCGAAGCTGTCCAGAAATTCGACCTCCTCGGCATCCGGCAATCCCTGCCGGTCGACCCATATCCTGCTGCCGCTGTCCCGGCGCCATTCCTCCAGCAGCTCAAGACCGCCTGACTTAAGCTCACCGGCGCCTGTAATCAGCCTGACCTGATAATGAGGGCTATCCGTGTTATTCATAGTTGTACCCTGTCCCCGGTATAAGAGGCCCACCTATTTTAGCCCACCCCGTCGCGGAAGGCGGAAAATATGTCCCGGATAACCCGATAATGAATCCGGTCAGCGACCATCAGTTGTCCGGCGGCGCTATCGGATCAAGGCTCAGGATATAGTCCGCCAGCTCGTTCCGCTGCGCCTCGGTGGTGGTCTGCCCGTAAGACGGCATGATGGCCCCACCCGTGTACTTGGTCCATTTCCCCTCGCCGCCGTTGATGATCTGATTGATGATCGCCTTCCTGCCGGCCTCCTTATCATCCTTGTACTTATACGCCACCCAGGCGAAGGCGGGGCCGATCAGTCTCTTGTCGGCCTTATGACAGGTGGCGCAGGCCGCTGATCTCACAACCTCCGGCATAGGGCCGGCCGCCTGCACTGCCTTCTCGGTGGATACAAACAGCACCATCACCCCAAGAATCCATGGTTTGAAATAACCCCTGTTGAACATTTCTCACCCTCCTGTTGCGAACGATTTCCACTATATATTAGTCCCGCCCAATCAAAGATGGTTTGCACGTAATAACCACACACACTATGCGTGATAGAGCCGGGCGACGGGGTGCGCAGATATACCCACCCTGCTGCTCTATACTCTGGGATATGAATATTCCGGGAAAGAGCGGCCTTACCCTGATCGCGGCACTGCTATTGGGCGGCTGCGCCTCCACTACACCGCCGGCGGTGCGCCAGCCCTTGCCGGAAAACATTCCGCTGCGGGCGGTGCAGACTGATCCAGCCCGCTTCCAGGGTCGGCTGGTACGCTGGGGCGGTGAGATCATCGCCGTGCAGAACGGCAAAAAGGAAAGCTGGGTGGAGATCCTGGCGCGCCCCCTGGAGAGCGGCGGGCGGCCCCGGGAGTCAGCCGCGGCGGAGGGGCGATTCCGGGTGCGAATCGCCGGCTTTCTCGATCCGGCGGAGTATCGCGAAAAAAGCTCTCTGACCGTGGTCGGTCGTGTACTCGGGGCGGAAACCCGCCCGGTGGGTAACTACCCCTATCGTTACCCTCTGGTAGCCGCCGACACCTACCATCTCTGGCCGCCCCGGCAACCCCAGCGACACTATCACCCCGATCCCTTTTACGATCCCTGGTATTACCCCTACTACCCCTACCCCTATGGGTATCCCAGGCGCTATCCCTATTACTGGTGAAACAAGGTGTTCTTATGTATCGAACGATCCCCGCACTGTTTCTGATCCCGCTGCTGCTGGCCGCCTGCGCCGGTGAACCACGGCGTGAACCCCTGCCGTCTCCGTCACCGGCGGCGGTAGCGGCCGATATCAATTCTCACCAGGGCCGTACCGTGGAATGGGGCGGAACCATCATCGCCGCCGAAAACCGGCGGGACAGCACCTGGCTGGAGGTGCTTGCCTATCCCCTGAACGATGCACATAAACCGCATCGCGACGCCAGACCGCTTGGACGGTTTCTGGCGATCCACCCGGGTTATCTGGAGACCGCTGATTATGCGCCGGGGCGTTGGGTGACGGTGACGGGCACGATTCGGCAACTGCGCGTGGGCAAGGTGGGAGAATCTCCTTACCGCTTTCCGCTGATCGACATGAAACATATCGATCTGTGGCGTGATGCGGCATACCGTTCCGAACCCCAGATCCATTTCGGCATCGGGGTCGGGGTTGGCCTTTAAAAACCATCACTGTCCAGACAGTGGCAGAATATCCGCCGGTGGGTCAGATGTGTCGTGACAACATTCACCTGACCCACTTTCCATGAGCTCTATATCCGCAATACCGCTTTGAGACATTTATGCCTTCGTACGGCGCCCATGCCAACCAAACCAAACGAAATCAAAATCATCAGGGAAGGCTCAGGTACGCTGGCCTTATACAACCATCCACCAATATATTCAGTACGCGTGACGGTGTCTGCTACTCCCACATCCAGGTGTACCCTGTCGTTGTGAATCCCATCTGTAATATCAATTAGGCTGATATAGTCTCCATAATTATTAGAATTTTCCTCTCGTGTCCAACCGCGTACCTGATTCATATCAGGCGCAATTGCAGTTGGATCAAAAGACATAAATAGGTTATCCAGGGCTATTGGGTTGCCGGTATCCCAACCGTTCGTTCTATCCAAATACCACAAACCCGCACCTCCGGTAGCAGCGATTATCATATCGTTTACATCCGAATTATCCGCCCAGACATAGCCGCTCACATCGAATGAGGTGATGCCGTTGTCGAGCAGACAACGGGCAACATCACAGCGCCCTGTTGAAATGTCGAACACGGCATCGAAGTCATCCCAACTGAAGCCCGTGGTTAAGGCAACCTGCATCCAGTCTCTATCCCCGATCACCACCGCATGCACGGGCAATGAAATTGCAATAAATATTAGTATTGCCGCCGTTTTTCCAAATTTATTCATAGCATCTGATCTCCATATTTTTACTAAGAGCCTGATCCGGCCATAGCCAATCAAACACACCCCATCATGTCTTTGCTTCCCGCATGGCACCCTCCATTTACGACACACCCCCCTTCTTCCCCGTAATTTCTTCTTGACCGCCTTCCCTTCCGCATAACTTCTATGTTCCTCTCCCTCTAACAAAAACTAATCCAAGCGGACGAGTGTTTAGTTGCGATTCAATAGCACGTTAAGGTGCCTGTATGCGTGATAGCAACGCTCGGCCAACGAAACATCTCCCGCCCAATAGGCGTGTGTCACGCATTGCCGATAGAGCTCAAGCGCATGCTCATCATCTCTACGCTCCAACTGCACCGCTTTCAGAAGAAGCAGATCAACCCAGCAACGATGTTCCTCCGCGGAAAACGGCGCCGGACCTAATGCGCGCATATCCTCTTCGAGGCCCTGACGCAATACAGTTTCAACCAGTGTTGACTTGCCCCCCTTCAGATCCGCCCTTGTCTGCATGATTCGAATAGCGAGCCGTACATTACGCCTGCTAATGAACAGATCGCTTTGCATCGTACTCGGCTAATAGGATCCCGCGGGCAAGACATTACCAACTGAGACTGACGCCGGCCCCTCCGGCGGTACCACCCCCGGTTCGCGCCATAGTGGCATTGAGCATGAGATTGCCGCTTGCCCGGTAATAGTAGCCGGCGGCCAGCGCCTGCTCGCCGCGGTAGGCACCCACCGCCAGGGAGAGCTGATTGTTGCCGGCGGCGTTGGGACTGGGCGCCAGGGAACCGTAGGCCGCGGCCATGGCTCCCACCTGATCCACCCGCGCATCCAGGGTATCCACTCTATCGTCCAACGCGTCCACGCGACCCGTTAGATCGGGAGAGCCCACACCCGCGATAGCGGCATTGAGCTGGGAGACATTCACCGCATCGGTATTGTCCACACCTGCGGCCACATTGGTGATGCGCCGTTCACTGCCGGAGGAACCCACCGACACCGTATCAGGGGCTGAGGTGACGGAACCGTTACCGATGGCCACCGAGTTATCATTGCCGGCGGCGGCATTGTTACCAACCGCCACCGCGTAATCACCGGAGGCGGTCGCGTTATCACCCACTGCGGTGGTGTTGGTGCCGGTAGCCTGGGCCCCGGTGCCCACCGCTACCGAGGACTGAGCGGTGGCCCCGTTGCCGATGGCCACGGAGTTGGACTGCACCGCGGTAGCGTTGTTGCCCATGGCGATACTGCCGGCGGACTGGGCATTGCTGCCGGTACCAATGGCGATGGCGTTATCGGCGCCGTCGTCCACCACCGAGTGACGACCGATGGCGATGGCCGCCTCGGCGCCGTCGCCTGCCGCGGTGCCGACGCGGGCACCGTCGTCAAAGTTCGAAGTACCGGCCCCGATTGCGATTGAGAATTGAGAACCATCCGGCACACTGCTTAGTATCTGGCTATAGGTTCCGAACACGCTTCCGTAATTGCTGGTAACAGTATTACCTGTACCCACTACGCTACTTTCGGAACCGCTGGAGGTGTTGCTGTAACCCACAACAGTGCTGTAATTACCGCTGACTGAGTTGGTCGTGCCAAGCGCGTTGCTAAATCCACCACTGACATTGTTGGAACGCCCTATGGCGTTGCTTTCGAGCCCATTCGCGACATTATTAGTGCCCATCGCGCTACTGCGGTAAAAACTGGCAGTATTGCTAATACCTAGTGCGGCGCTGTACTGCCCTTCAGCCGTATTGCTAACACCTAGCGCAGTGCTGTACAGCTCTTCGGCTCTATTACCATTACCTACCGCGCTGCTGTTGGAACCGCTAGCGGTGTTTGTAGAACCTAACGCGTTACTGTTGGAACCGCTGGCGGTGTTACTGTACCCTACGGCGCTACTGATACCGCCGTCGGCGGTATTGATGTTACCGCAGGCGAAGGCGCCTGTACCGACCGCCGTGCTGCCGCCATCGCCACCGGAGCCGTCGGCATCGCATACATCCCCGGCCAGAACCGGGCCGTTTCTCAACAGAACCAGTGCGGCGATCAGCAACAACGCCGCAGCCCTGCGGGTACCGCAAGGAAGATTGGAAACACAGTCGCCAATAGTCATTGATGTTTTCATTTTTACCTCTTCTTATTTTCTTATTCTGTAAGGACCAGAGGCATTAAAAATAAATAGCCTAATCGCCCTCCGCACAAAAGTGTGCTGAGGGAAATTTAAGGGATAGGGGGTGACAGATTGGTTACGGATTCAAAAACAGTGATGTTTTCTTACCCGTTGGATATACGATTATAGGCAAATCAAGTCACCGCTCCGCCATCAAAATGGCGCGGCAACAGAATTTACGCCTGCTGCGACACGATGGACTGATAGAGTTCCTGAACTTCCGGGGATGGTTCGAAACCCGGCTGGGAATCGAGAAGGGTGCATAGCTGCTGATATACACCCATAGCCTCTGACAACTGTCCGATGC
This sequence comes from Sedimenticolaceae bacterium, assembly GCA_050287965.1. Lineage (GTDB taxonomy): Bacteria > Pseudomonadota > Gammaproteobacteria > Chromatiales > Chromatiaceae > CBFDBF01. The sequence continues at coordinate 10,722 of JBNKCX010000042.1, read as the reverse complement.
TCTGATAACAGCGCATAACCGCTACATAGATGTCCTCACGCAGCGGCTCGATATCCAGCAGCTTGTAATAATAGTCCAGTGCGACTCGGGTGTTCCCTTGCTCACACAACCTGCCGGCCACTTGCTTCATAGCCTTGAGGAATTTACCGCGAAAGACCTCTCGCGGCACGAGAACCCAGCTCGCCTCCTGATCCGACAGAAAGGACCCGCGGTAGAGTTCCAGCATCCGCGCGGCTAGCCGCTGCTCCGATTCATCATCCGTACCGGTGACACCGTCTGGGATTCTGTTCAAAAGGCCGCTCAATGCATCGATATCCGTCCAACAATATCTCGGACTCAGCCCCATGCGATTATCCTGCACATCCACCGCATCATGTCCGATCAGTTTACGCAGACGATGCAGGGTGGCCTTCAGATTCTGTTGTGCGGCATCTCCGTCGGCATCCGGCCACAGCAGTTCCCCGAGTTTCAGGGTGCTGACGTTGCAGCCACCCAGGGCAATCAAGGCCTGCAGCAGCTCCAGCGGCTTCTTCTGAACCTTGGTGGTGAACTGCAACTGCTCCCCTTCGCGGACAACTTCAAAACCGCCCAGAGTGTATATCTTTACCGCCCACGGCCAGGCCTCCGGCACCCGCTCTCCCGGGGGAGGCAACAGGCCCCGTTTCCGGATCAGGGTGCGCACATAATCGACCTCGATATCACGTTCCAAAGCAAAGCAACACAGCTCCGCTATATACCGGCCCTGTTGTCCTGGATATGTAGTGTAGCCCTGGCCACGACCAATCCCCATGGCAGCGGACAACACCGAGGCGCTATTATCTGTATGTCCCGCACGCAACAGGGCGAAGGCCCGCACCAGGCCGACCATAAACCGCAGCATTGGGCTACCTATATGCCCCGCAAATGTCTCCGCCTGATCCAACAATGGGGATACGGCATCATACTCCCCGCAGACCACAAGAACCTCCGCCAACTTAATGCGGTTCATGGCGGCCGGGAAACAGGCCTGAAGCATCTCGGTCAAAGCCAGCGACCTCTCCAGATGCCCCCGGGCTTGTGCCAGTTCTCCCTCTTCCAATGCGACCCAGGCAGCATGATAGTGATAGTGGGCGACGTCCAGGCGACGTTCCGGCTGGGTGCACAGGGATAGCTGTTCGATCTGTTCCTTCGCGCTCTCCAGGTCGTTCAACAGTTGGTAGGAGAAAGAAAGCTGGGCATGGAACAGCGGTTTAAACATCACGATACCATGGTGCTCTCCATATTCGAGGCCAAGTAATCCGCGCTCCCGGGCCAGCTCGAGGTCGCCGATCAGCCATCCGCTTTCAGTCAGCGCCAGATAACCATAGAGCTTTGCCAACGGCTCGAGAGCGGGGGTATCTACATATTGTTGCAGCTCTCCGGTTATCTCCCGTATTTTCGTCATGTCACCGATCCAGCCGTAATGGAGTTGCAGCGTCGCAGCAATAAAAATATGCAGCGAGCTCCCGCGCAGCTTGACCAGAAGAGATTCCGCCTGACCAACCAAGCGGTTGACCTCCGGGCTATCGGAACGCACAAAACTCAACATCCCAAGAGCAGCGCAGATTACGCGCGGCCCAGCATCCGGAATTTGCTCCAGGGGGTGTTCGTTTTGCATACCGTGCAATTCTTCGACCCAGGAATCGATCCCACTGAAGTCGTCCCAGCTGTACTGGAAGGTCTCGGCCACACCGGACCAGGCCAGATATTGACCCAAGGGCTGGCGTTCCTCCTTGAACTGAACATAAGCGCATTCGAAAAGGGAGCGGGCTCCGAACAGATCACGGGGCATGCGGCAATAGCCCAGCCAATAACCCAACCAGGGCTGCGACTGAATCCGCTCGGCAGGCAGCGTCTGCAGCCAGTTCTCCAGGGTGATGAGACGCCCCTGGGCCGCCAGGGCCGGCGCATAACGTTCTATCAGAGCCTGGAGCGCATCGTGATCAGCGATTTCGACAAGTAATTCTGCCGCATGCTCGTACTGGCCGGCCCGAATCAATACCACGGCCGCATCCTGCACCAGCGCCTGGCGCTCACTGGCTGGGAAACGTTCTCGCCCTTTATAAATAAGAAACTGCCGAAACAGATCGTGATATTCATATACCGACATGTCGCCGCCGTGGCTTACCATGAAATAGTTTTGCCGCACCAGATAGCCCATGATCTCTGACGCACGGGAGTTGCCGGTAAGTTCACGAGCGGTTTCGATAGTCATGGTGGGCAGCAGGGCGCTGCGCATGAGAAAATCCTGCGTCGCCTCATCCACCCGCTGCAACACCTCGGCCGCGAAATAGTCGAAAATAATCTCGGGTGGCTGAGTATCCTTGATAAGCGGTTCCGATGACTCCGACTGTAATTGATTGAGCATCAGCCTCACGCCTGCGGCCCAGCCACCGGTCTGTTGATGCAATGATTCTACCTGTTCCTTATTAATCGCCTTACCCACGTACAGGGTCGAGATCTCCCCGGTCTCCTCAATGGTCAGCCGCAGTTCGGGCGCCTCGATGGCTGTCGCCTGCCCGTTGGCAAACAGTCGCGCGAAAGCGGCAGGGGGCGCCTCTCGACTCAAAACGACAATACTGAGTCCCGGCGGTAACTCCTCGCTTGCTGCCACCAATAGTTGGTGTAACGGCGAGGCATCCGGTAGGTCCTGATAGTTGTCGAACACCAGAACTCCAGGCCTACCCTGGAACAGGGAAAAAAGCTCCCGAAAGAAGTTGCGGGCATATACCTCTACCGCACCGAGATACTCCGGAGTCAGCATGGGCAGGGTGCGATGACCCAGCGCCAAACCCCGGGCAGCCTGATCCATATAATAAAAGAACGACGCCGTATCGGCGTCCCCTTCATCAAGCTGATACCAGAGGGAGTTAAGCTGACTGGTCTCGAGGTAACTGACCGCCAGGGTGGTTTTACCGCTCCCGGCCTCGGCACCGACCCATAAAAGCCGCGAATCCCGTCTCGCCCGGTCGATGTGCTCGAACAAGCGGGCACGCCCAAAGGCGCACTCCATCCTGGGCACCGTGAGTTTGGCCAGATTAGGCGGTGCTGCTTGCTGTTGTTCTATTATTGTCATTTTGATCGCGACAGCGCTCAGCCTGTCACCAGCTTTCAACAACAGTTTTGACCTTTCAGGTCATATTTGCCTCTCAAGTAGGTCTTTTCCGCACAAGGACTATTATATTTCCACAAATTCCATATTGGAAATGGAATAATCCCGGCAAATCCAGGATATCAACGGACAATAACCCCCGAGAAATCCGCCCTGGAGAACTGACACCTCTTCCATGAGCCGACCGGCAATTTTCTCTTGACCGCCATCTGCATATGGGAGCATTATCAGCCAATGAATTTTTCACACGCCAAACTGATGAAAATCACCCCGGTACGAGTCGTCCTGTGGCGATCCGTGTCGGTCCGTCGGCGTTTGAGGGAAAATCTATAGTTTTCGGTTAATACATCTACCAACCCACAAAAGGCCGCGGAGTCACCCTTCGCGGCCTTTTTTATTTTCAGGAGAAAAAAGGAGAAACAAAATGTCGGTCCCCGCCGCCTATATGGGAATTGTCTTGATCTGGGCTACTACGCCGCTGGCGATCAAGTGGAGCAACGACGGCAGCGATTTTCTGCTGGCGGTCAGCACGCGCATGTCCATCGGCTTTGCATTCTGCCTGCTGCTGCTGGTGCTGTTCCGCGTTCCTATGCGATGGGACCGTAAAGCGGTATCGAGCTATGTCACCGCGGGACTGGGCATGTTCGGCGCCATGATGAGCGTGTACTGGGGTGCACAGTACATCCCCTCCGGGCTGATATCGGTGCTTTACGGCCTGACGCCCATGGTGATCGGACTGTTCGCCGCCCTGTGGCTGGGCGAGCCGTTTTTTACCCCGTCGAAGATACTCGGTCTGCTGCTGGCCGTGGGCGGACTGGCCGAGATCTTTCTGCCTCAGGACGCCGGACTTCCTATCCGTGCCTACGGGGTGATCGGCGTATTGATGTCCGTATTCATTCACTCTCTGAGCTCGGTATGGATCAAGCGGATCGGCGCACAGATCCATCCGCTGGCACTGAATAGCGGTGCTTTAGCTATTGCCGTACCGTTGTATATCGCCAGCTGGCTCCTGTTCGGCCATGGGATACCGGAACGGCTGCCGCAACACACCATGGGCGCCATTCTCTATCTGGCGGTGGTGGGAACGGTGCTCGGCTTCAATCTCTATTTCTATGTGTTGAAGCGGGTGCCCGCAACCATGATCGGCCTGATCACCCTGATCACCCCTATGCTGGCGCTGCTGTTGGGCCGGACGCTGAACGGCGAACAGACAGGGATCAATGTCTGGATAGGCACCGCCACCATCCTTTCAGGACTTGCCCTTTATCTTTGGGGCGGACGCCTCTTCCGGATATTAGTCCCTGCCAGAGGATAGATGGCATTCAAGGCTCCCCCGGGACAGGGGGGGGGGGCCTTGGAGATCAGAAAACTGAGAGATTGGACGACGATCGGGATATTCAATTAGTACCAACATCGGAGCCAATTGTTCTCTGACCCGGTTTTCCGTTTGCCCCCGCAACTTTCCGTTAAGCACAAAAAAGCCCCGGTAAATACCGGGGCTTAAACATTATCCAGATTATTATTAACTGGTTTTCTTTTTTCTGGAAAACCCGAATCCAACCAAACCGATGCCCAGCAGGGCGAGGCTGGCGGGTTCGGGGACAGCCGTCGGTCCGTTTATGGCATTGTATACGATCTGGTTTGACCAATCCGCGTTTAACGGAGATGAATCCGATGTAATAAGATGCAGATTAAAACCCACCACCATACCGGATCCGTATTCACGATAACCGAGCATTGCTGTATTGTATGCGTCAGCCCATTCCAATACCTGCGTAGCCCCTACATCAAATATATTACCGACCTCATATCCGATGGTATATGTGTTCGCCGCAGGAAGCGTTACACCGCTCAGCAACCAGCTCGCAGGATCCAGTGTCGTAATCGCAGGATTCAGCTCCGAATGATCCGGATAGATTCTCGGCCCCATGATAGTGGTCGGAGCCGAGTAATAATTGTGCGTAAACGTCCACGGCAATTGGATAAGCGTACCGCCGTTGAACACAAACTCATCCAATAAAGCAGCATTGAAATATGAATTACCATCCTGAATATAGACGTCCAAGCCTGCAAGCGTGGCAGCATCATAGCTGCTATACACATTTACAGAATGGCCTTGCGCAATCAGGTTGTTTTCCAAGGTATTGGTGTACCAGTAATTAGTACCTAATCCAATAACCGCACCTTGCGCGGAACCGGCAAATAGGGCGACAAGCAGCCAAGCAAGCAATTTTTTCATACCAAACTTTACCTTACCCTTCGTTATGTAATAAATATCTGTATTCGATAATTGATGCACAATTCGCACCAATCTAATAACCTATTGTTTTATGGAATATTTATGAGGCCTTCTTATTCGAACGGCGTCCAAATTGTAAAATATTTCGACACTAATAAAGAGTCATTCTTTCACGGAAGGATTAACATTCCCACTCTACGGATTTCTTTCATCTGTTGATACATGGCATCGGTCATATTTTTATTTCCGCAGGTTGCCGAATTATGCAAGCAGGCCGATCTTTTTTTCCATAATGTAGTCATCCATAAAGAAGCCGCCGCCGATATCCTTCTTTACCTCATCGACTATGGTGAAATCACGGCGCTTATACCACTCAATAGCCGAGTCATTGAACCGATTCACGGTCAGCCAGAGGGTCGGGTATTTTTCCAGGGCGCATTTACGCTCAATAAAATTCAATATAGACATCCCGATACCACTTCCACGCAACGACTGCTTGATATAGATCTTGCTGATCATCAATTTCCCGTCGGCCGCGTCCGCAAGCAGTCCCGTATAGCCCACCGGCTCATTTCCGAGCCAGGCCAGATAGTATTCATAGCCGCCGTCTATCTGGCCTTTTACCGCGTCGGCGCTTTGAAACCTTTCGAGCATATACTCCACCTGCGCAGCGCCTATTATCGGAGTGAAATGCTGCTGCCATATCTCTCTTGCCAGCTTTGCGACAATATGGATATCACCGGAAGTATTCACCCGCGTTATCTTAACCGACAACGTGTATCCTCCTATGCCACACAATGCGCTGCTTCATTCAGACACCTGCTAATATGGCCTGTTCCATGCTATTACCCACAGCAATCCGATGGAGACCAGGAGGCAGAAGTAGCCGACGAGAACAAAAAATCCCGGGGTGAGCAGATCTCTGTTCCAGGGCGCGTATTTCGGGGAAAACAGCTCAGTAAACGTCTCCGGCAGGATCAGACAGGCGACCCCGACAAACGGAAGCATCACGATAAAGTCATAACCCTGAATCGCATCGCCGGACATGTGTTTACCGCGTTCTATCTCTACGAGAAACGGAAAATATTCTCCTCTATTCAATAACAGATATGTATATATAAGGAGTATTGTCAGTCCGATGACTCTATTAACGATCATCTGTACCTGTGTGGGGCACTGATATATACATCGGGAAAGGCAAGCCAGACGGCGCTAGATTCGCCTATAGGCGGCACCCGAGGAATTGGTCAATGTCTTCTTGTCCGGAGACAGACTCAACCCAAACTCCCGCACTTCCCCGTCTTTCGTCTTACAGGCCACCATAACCTCGTCGGCCACCACATGGGCATATAGACATGTAAAGCCATCAGAAAATATAAACTCACCATCCTTGGTCATCTGGAACGTCTCACGTGAATTCGGATCATCCGGATCCTGCACTACTTTCCAGGTCCCATGCAGATAATCCGCGCTCTGCGGAAGTTTCGTATACACGAAATAGCCACCCCCGAGAATAATCAACAGAAAAATAAGTTTTTTCATAATTCCCTCTTATTATTAATCCACCTGCACTTCGTCCTAGTCTGGATCCCGATCAAAAAACAGCGCCTCCAGACCCGGGGTATCGGTAGGTACGTCCGGTTCATACAGATAACAACTTATTCTGGAATAGTTATCCAGGTCGCTCCCGAACAGGCAGGTTTCCTCGTATTTTCTGCCGTTCTCGGAAAATCTGATACGAAGCACCCTGGTATCGCCATTCAGCGCCGGCTCTATGGCCGCGCTGCCGGAAACCGACCTTCCGTCAATCTCGCGGATAACCACCAGTTTTCCATCCTCTGCAGAGATCTCGACCTTCCCGTGATAGGTAACGTCGGAATCAATGGCCTTGCCGATGAGAATGTACCTGCCTATCTGCGCCTCTTCCAGAAAACTCATTTCCGCCGCGGCGGAAAACGGGAGGACAAAACACGCTATCGCCAGAATCCGATTCATATTCTTAGAAGCACTATCCATATCGCCTTGAGTAACTAGGGATTCTGTTCAATCACGGAATAGGGATGAGTTCCCACGTTGGTATGCGTCCCCGTTCCGGAACAGCTGGTAACCAAAGTATTTGGATCCTGGGATGTCGCGAGTGATCCCTGGATAACAATGGTCCCCATTTGTTTGTTGTTATCTTCTCTTCTCTCGGCAATATTATTGTCGGGATCAGCCTCGAGGTAGAAATCCTTATCCGGACCCTGCGCCCCCCATGTCACGTCCCGATCCACCCGATGACTATCCCCGGCTACCAGCAAAGGAACGGTAAATGTGCTCGACCCTTTACCTTCAATCCATATCTTGGCCGTTGTCGGCATGGACTGCTTGTCCCCGATATTCTTTATGGTTCCCCACACCGTATCCTGATGCAAAGCGTTCACCACCGGATTGACCCACATACATGCGATCAGGTCCGGAAGTCCGTCGATATTCGCATTGATCGTCGCCTGGTTATCATCCAGATGATTCTCCACCGCCGTAGCCAGGATCGTATCCGCACGCAGGATATTCTGATAAGTGCCGGCCCTGTTCACCTTATAGTATTTTGTGAACTGGTAGGGATTCCCGAAATGCAGGTTACTGAAACTGGACTGGAACTGGTGTTCGCCGTTATCCGGGTCCCGCACCGTCAGCGTGACCCGGGCGCTGTCCACTACGGTAAGTCCCATGTTGGTTACCCATCCCTGAATACGAACGGTATCACCGCTATTGGGATTGGCAGGGGAAACGGTAAGACCGCTGACGCTGAGATCGGGGTTGGAACTGTTGATCCGGAAAGGTTCGCTGAAGTCTTCCGCCTCTCCGTCGCAGGTCCGCACCTTGACGGTATAGTTCCCGGCAAGATTTGACGGCACGTTCCAGGAGAAACCGGCCTGGCCCGGTGTATCCCGGCCCATAATCTGCTGGTTGATTATGTAAACCTGGTTGTTACCCTGGAACAGAAATATCTGGGCACAATCGGTGGTCAGGTAGCCATGCACATCCCAAACGATGTCATGTTGCTGACCGGCGGTGAAGAACTCGCCCTGATGGGGGGAGCTCACCTCCAGATCGCCATGGTTTGGCGGATAATGGGGTTGCGGCGCCGGCGGGGTTCCAACCGGCGGACCCTGGGGCGCCTGCATTTCCTGCGGCTGAACTCGCAGTGTGGTCGGCCCCTCTGCCGCCGATTCAGTCTGCGTACTCTGGCAGGACCTTAGAGCCAGGTTCCGGTCGTCGAAAAATACGCCCTTTTTTCGATCACAATCCCGCTTTGTATTGCTCAGAACCCGGCCGCCGCTGCAACAATAACCCCGCTCCCGGGTAATCGCCGGAGCGGCAACGGGTGCCGCGCTCCTCTCCAGGGGTTGCGACGGCCGGCAGATCCTCTGCAATGCGGTCTTGTCGGTCGAGTAGTGCCCTTTGCGGGCAGTGCAGCTCTTCACATCGCTTGCGGTTATGGTCCCATTCAGACAGCAGTAACCCGGAGGAGATATGCGCAAAACCGGGGCCTGCTGGGTGGAAATGGGGGCAAGTTCGGCAGCGGAAGCGGAAGAGATACCCAGAATCAATACAGAACATACAACAGGCAGAACGCGCGGCATGACAATCTCTCCTGCGTAATAATTATTATGGTCAGGACCTTTTTCAGGATAGCGCAAACGGGAAGGCTTTCCCATAACCACAACCCCTTTGCAGGCACCGGAACACAAAAAATGCGACGAATATATGCATACCCGCCAAGGCCCCGGAGAAGCCTTTCCCGGATTAGGAAGAAAAATCTTAAGCTTCCTGCTCCAAACCGTTATCGCAGAATCAAAGCAAGCCACACCGTCAACAGCACCGCGACCAGGAACAGTCCCAGCTTGACAATGGGCCTGCTGCCGCGTTTTTCCGGACGGCTCTCCGGTGGGCTCTTTGTCCCTTCATACTCGTTGATTATCTCCCGCGCGGCCTCCGCGTCTTCATCCGCCACCCTGACATCGGTGAAATCCATCACCGCGAGATCCCCGACACCACCCTGCAGATAGTGCCCGCCTACCACCGCCTCGATGCCGCGCGAATTCAACATCCCGGCAACAATGTGCGCCTCGCTGAGGTTCCCGGCCTTATAGATTATGATCACAAATTAACGCTCTGTTCCAAAGCCATTCCCGAAGAATAGATATGCCTCTTCGCTATTCCAGGCAGAACCAAGGAGAGAGCCGGAATCCTGGAGTTGTCTCTCGAGGATCCCGGCATATACTGGGATGATAATCAGGAAGAAAACAAACGGCCAGAAGACCTGCTAAACAGATTTACGTCTTTGCGCATGGCCGATACCGGCCAGAGCGATAAGCATCAAAGCTAATGTGCCCGATTCCGGCACATCCGCGGCACCGGCGCGTACGAATGTCGCGTATCCCACGCCCCACGGGTTCCCCATGCCCTGAAATGTCTCCCAGCGAATGGTTTCGTCTTCCGACCAGGTGCTATAAAAACCATACTCCATGGTTTCGTCGTTAAAACCTATGACGGGTATGAAATGATCGGATTCACCATCGCCCTCGGTATCCACCAGGAACATCATCGGCCGGTTATTCAGGACCTCATTAACCAGGTCTTCCCAGGTGAACTCAGTGAGGTATTCCTCATTCCAGGCCAGCCAATCGCCATAGCCGCGGAAACCGGCATACTCCATAAACGCGTTATCAGCGAATGCCAACAGGCTCCAGCCGTAATCCAGTGCTTCCGATGTATGAAAGAAATCCGCTATGCTGGTATCGGGTGGCGCAGGGTCGTTACGGTCCGGATCAGGATCATACACATAGTTATGCTCCGGACTGGATATCTCATCCTGGACGTTTGCCGTCAGTCGGACATCGTCCCAGCCGCTGACATTGAAGAGGGAGTCATAACCGTTGAGGTCGTAGTAGCCAATGATCGAACCGGCCGCCGTCGGTCCACAGCCGTGATACCATTGATAGGCGGGTACATCCTGAATCGTGATAACTGCCGCCTTTGCGTTCGACAGAAAAGCGAACATCAGGAAAATTACGGACGATATCCATCTGGCTTTTTTCATTTCCGGCGACTCCTTTTGCAAGTGTGACTTCCGGCCAGAATTCTCCATTAACAAAACCAATAAATCTTTGACCCAGTTCCATAATTGAACTTCCTGTCCGATCGCATTTTGCAAAGCCGGCCTTGACCGGCACCAGGGTTTCGAGCTGTTCGGACCGGACTGCCTCTAGAGCATGCGGGGTATCTGCGAGGAGTGGTGATGAATAATCGGCGCCGCAAACGAGGTATCGATAAAATAGCTGAATCGCGCCTCAAAGCTCAGCAGCTC